>CAISIV010000320.1 GCA_903885555.1 uncultured Hyphomicrobiales bacterium | reverse complement strand
TCTTCGTCGAGCACGACCTTGGCGACTTCCGCCGGCGCCAGTGCGTTCACCACGAAGGTGGCGATATCTGGCGACCACGGAATGATGTCGATCTTTTCGCCCTGCAGTTCGTTCACCACGGCCTGCACGCGCGAGCCGCGCATGCCGACGCAGGCGCCGACCGGATCGACGCTCGAATCGCGCGAGATAACGGCGATTTTGGCGCGCGAGCCCGGATCGCGGGCGACCGCCTTGACCTCGACGATTCCGTCATAGATTTCGGGCACTTCCTGCGCAAACAGCTTGGCGGTGAACTGCGGATGGGTGCGCGACAGGAAAATCTGCGGGCCGCGCGGCTCGCGGCGCACGTCGTAGATATAGGCGCGGATGCGGTCGCCGTTGCGGAAGACTTCGCGCGGCAACAGTTCGTCTCTGCGCACGATAGCCTCGCCGCGGCCGAGATCGACCACCACGTTGCCGTATTCGACGCGCTTGACGACGCCGTTGACGATTTCGCCGATGCGATCCTTGTACTCGGCATATTGCCGGTCACGTTCGGCTTCGCGCACCTTCTGCACGATAACCTGCTTGGCGGACTGCGCGGCGATGCGGCCGTATTCCAGCGGCGGCAATGGATCGGCAATGGTGTCGCCGACCTGGGCTGCCGGGTGGCGCTTGCGCGCGTCTTCGAGCGTGATCTGGTTGGAGGAGTTCTCGACCTTTTCCATCACCAGCATGTGGCGGGTCAGCCGCAGATCGCCGGTCTTCGGTTCGATCTCGGCGTGCACGTCAGTCTCGGCGCCGTAGCGTGAGCGCGCCGCTTTCGCGATGGCGTCCTCCATCGCGGCGATGACGATGCCGCGGTCGATGGACTTCTCGCGTGCGACTGCATCCGCGATCTGCAACAGTTCGAGCCGGTTGGCGCTGACAGCCATAGCTCAGTCTCCCTTTTGAGTCGTCCGTCCGGATTTTCCGGACTTGAGCCGACGATGTCGTTCTTCACGTTTCGCCGTGCGCGCTTCGCGCTTGGCGGCCTTTTCACTTCGTAGTGCGTCTCTTACCAATTCGTCGGTGAGCACCAATTTGGCGTCACTCATGTCCTCGATCGGAAGCAGAACTTCCGCGTCTTCTCCTGCCGCAGCGTCGTCGCGCTTGAGGCGCGCCGTGTTGCCCTCGGTTCCCACCAGATGGCCGCGGAAACGTTTGCGGCCGTCGACCGGAATTTCCATTTCGATGCGGACCAGATGGCCGGTGGAACGGTCGAAGTCGGACTTGCGCACCAGCGGACGGTCGATGCCGGGCGATGAGACTTCCAGCCGGTAGGCCTTCTCGATCGGATCGTTCTCGTCGAGGATCGGCGACAACGTGCGCGAGATCGTCTCGCAGTCTTCAACCGTCATGGTGCCGTCGGGGCGTTCCGCCATGATCTGGAGGGTCGCCTCTTCAGCCGCCGACACCTTCACCCGTACCAGCCGATAACCGAGGCTTTCGATCACGGGCTCGGCGATGGCCGCGACACGGGCCGGCAGCCCGGGCACGATAACCAGCCTGGGTTCGACCGTGCCGGGTGCCGGGCTTGCGTCCGCATCCGCCTGAAGTGCCTCGCTTGCGACCATTTGCGTAACAAAAAAGAGCGGGCCCGGGGGGACCCACTCTCAAAACCTGATTGGTTATGAGGGTGTATTGATTGACTGCGGAAATATAGCGGTTTTTCAGATGGATGCAAGGCAAATGGACCGCCGCCAAACTAACTCTTCCTTCAGAAATCGAGCTTAAATTTGCGTAAAGCCGCTGATCCGGCGGGTTCCACAGTCTGTTTGTGTGAGTTGTGTGATGGGTGCTCCGGCGTCTTTGCTTCCCGAATTGGAAGATGTTGTCCAGAATGGGTCGGCCGAAAAACGGGCCGAGACGCTCCGGCGCATTACCTCCCTGTTTCTCGACGGCGCCAAAGTCTTCAATGCAGAGCATGTCGCCCTGTTTGATGACGTCATGGGCTACCTGATCGACGAAATCGAGGCCAAAGCGCTGGCGGAACTCGCCCGCCGTATAGCCCCGGTTCCCAATGCGCCGGCCGGTGTCGTCAGCACCCTCGCCAAAAGTGACGATATCGAGGTCGCGCGGCCTTTGCTCGAAGGCGCGCCGCTGAGCGACCCGGACATGAAATATATCGCCGAGACCAAGAGCCAGGCGCACTTGCTCGCGCTGTCAAGCCGCCTGGGGATCACCGAGGCGTTGTCCGAAATTCTGGTCGAACGCGGCGATCGCGAAGTCGTGCATACCATCGCCACCAATCAGGACGCCCGGTTGTCGGAGAACGCCTTCACCACGCTGGTCAAGCGCGCCGAGCAGGATGGTGTGCTGGCCGAGAAAGTCGGCCAGCGGACCGATATTCCGCCGCGGCTGTTCCGCCAATTGCTGATGCAGGCGAGCGACGTCGTGCAGAAGCGGCTATTGGCTGCGGCCAAACCCGAAACGCAGGCCGAGATCCGCCGCGTTCTGGAGAAAGTCACCGACGAAGTCGCCGCCAAGGCCGCGCCGCGCAATTATACCGCCGCGCTGGCGACGGTTCGCGCGCTGCACAAGGAAGGCAAGCTTTCCGAGAACGACATCGCCGAATATGCCAAGTCGGGGCAATACGAGGAAACCATCGCGGCCCTGGCGACCTTGTGCGCCGTGCCGGTTGAGGTGGTCGATCGCTTGATGAGCGGCGAGCGCGCCGATCCCGTGCTGATCCTTGCACGCTCCGCCGGCTTCGGCTGGCCGACGGTTCGTGAAGTCGTCAGCGCGCGGCCCGGCGAGAAGCCGACCGAGTCGGTGCTCAATGCCGCGTTCGAGAATTTCGAGAAACTGACCGCCGCCACCGCGCAGCGCGTCGTGCGGTTCTGGCAAGTGCGTCAAGGCACCGGCGAATAAGCTTTTTGATTGCGCATGATCTTGTCCGAAAACCGGTTCCCACTTTTCGGGATCATGCGCGCCTGAAAATAAAATAAGCTGGCGTCCGTCCTTCGCGGATCGCCTTGGCTTCGTAACGCGTGCGGGAAAATCCCTCCCACGGCTTGCGCCAATCGTCGGCGGCTTCCGCCGTCCAGATAAAATCCTTCGACCGCATCACCCGCATCAGCGCATAGGTCATGTAGCTGGCGATGTCGGTGGCGAAACGTAATTCGCCGCCAGGTTTAAGAATGCGGGCCAGACGCACGAGGCTTTCATCCTGGATGAAGCGCCGCTTCCATTGCCGCCGCTTCGGCCACGGATCGGGATAAAGCAGATCGATGCGCGTGAACGCGGCATCGGGCAGCCAGTCGAGCAGCTCGCTGGCATCGCCGTGAAGCAGGCGGATGTTGGTGAGGTCGTTGTCGTCGATCGCCACCAGCGCCTTGCCGATGGCGTTGAGGAAACCGTCCGCGCCGATGAAGCCGCAATCCGGATGCGCCATGGCCTGCGCGATCAGATGTTCGGCGCCGCCGAAGCCGATTTCCAGCCGCAGCGTCGCCGGCGCATGCGGAAACAGCGACGACAGTTCGGCCGGCGCCGGCTTGGTCAAATCGAGCGCCAGTTCCGGCAGCAACGTATCGAACAGTTCGGCCTGCCGCGCTTTGAGCGGATGGCCTTTGCGCCGCCCGAAGAAGGCGCGCTGCGATGCGTCGTTGCTGTCGTGATGTTCGTTCATGCTGCCAATCATCCAAGCGCCGCATGATACGACGCAAAGACATCAATCATGAGCTGCAAATAAAGAAATGCCCCGCTTTCGCGAGGCATTTCAGCTCAATTTATGCGGTGCGAAAACCTACTTCAGCGCGCTCTTGATGGCGGCTGCGAGATCGGTCTTTTCCCACGAGAAGCCGCCGTCCTTGTCCGGCGCGCGGCCGAAGTGGCCGTAAGCGGCGGTGCGCTTGTAGATAGGGCGGTTGAGCTTGAGCGTACGGCGGATGTTGGTCGGGGTCAGGCGGAACAGCTCGGGGATAAGCTTCTCGAGCTTCTTCTCATCGACCTTGCCGGTGCCGTGCGTGTCGACCAGCACCGACATCGGATCGGCAACGCCGATCGCGTAGGCGACCTGGATGGTGCACTTGTCGGCAACGCCGGCGGCAACAATGTTCTTGGCGAGATAACGCGTGGCGTAAGCAGCCGAACGATCGACCTTGGTCGGATCCTTGCCGGAGAAAGCGCCGCCGCCGTGCGGGGCGTAACCGCCGTAGGTGTCGACGATGATCTTGCGGCCGGTGAGACCGCAATCGCCGTCGGGACCGCCGACCACGAAGTTTCCGGTCGGGTTGACCAGGAAGTCCGAAGACTTCGGCATCCAGCCCTTCGGCAGCGCCGACTCGACCGCGTCGGCGATCATGTCCTTGATCAGACCCGGGGTATATTTCTTGCCGTTGCGGCTCTTCTCATTGTGCTGGGTCGAGACGACGACCTTGGTGCAGCCGACCGCTTTGCCATCGACGTATTTGACGGTGACCTGGCTCTTGGCATCAGGCTGCAGATCGAACAGTTGCTTCGAGCGGCGTTTGTCCGACAGCACCTTCAGGATCTTGTGTGCGAAGTAGATCGGCGCCGGCATGAACGAGTTCTTCTCGTAGACTTCGCTCTCGTTGCAGGCGTAGCCGAACATCATGCCCTGATCGCCAGCGCCTTCTTCCTCGCCGCTCTTTTTCTTCTTGGCATTGACGCCCATCGCGATGTCCGGCGACTGGCCGTGCAGCAGCACCTCGACGTCGGCGCCATGATAGGAGAAACCATTCTGGTCGTAGCCGATGTCCTTGACGACATCGCGCGCGATCTGGGTGATGAGTTCGCGATCGACGACCGAGATGCCGTTGATGTCGCGGAACAACTGGCCGCGGCCTTCGCCGGCGATGACGATCTTGTTGGTGGTGCAGAGAGTTTCGCAGCCAAGACGCGTATTTATCTGGCTGTCGTCGGCAATGCCGAGCTTGACGTCGCGTTCCAGGAACGCGTCCAGGATTGCATCCGAGATCTGGTCACTGACCTTGTCAGGATGACCTTCGGAAACCGATTCACTGGTGAAAAGAAAGTTCTTGTGCGCCACCGCTGAAACTCCTCCCAAGGCACGGCGATACCGCCGGGCCGTTTGATTGCGGGGTGTTTCTTGCAGTGGCAGCGCGCAAGGTCAAGATGCGGGCGGCTAAAGAAGCGACGTTGGGCAGCAGCCTCGTCGCGCCCAATCTCTACTCTTCGCCGGCGATCTGTTCGACCAGATCGACGATCTTGCGGCGCAATTTGCTGCTCTTGATCTTCATGAAGGACTTGGTCAGCGACAGGCCGTCCGAGGTCGCAAGGAAGTCCGACACATAGGCCGGTGAGGGGGCTTCGCTCATGCCGCCAGTATGGCCGGGCATGTTCGGCGCGCCTTCGAAGAAGAAAGACACCGGCACCTGCAGGATATTGGAAATCTGTTGCAGGCGGCTGGCACCGATGCGGTTGGTGCCTTTTTCGTATTTCTGGACCTGCTGGAACGTCAGGCTAAGGGCGTCGCCGAGCTTCTCTTGGCTCATGCTCAGCATCATCCGGCGCATACGAACACGCGAGCCGACGTGCTTATCAATCGGATTGGGCGCCTTCTTAGCCATAAACATCTCCTATGCGACTATCGCAAAGCGTAATGTCACAAGTAGGCTTACACAGCAATGCGCGAATTCCCGCAATCCGATACGCATCCATAAATAAACGGCAAAATTAGTTAATATTATCAAGCGCTTTCGTGTAACCGGCTACCCATGCCAACGCGCATAAGGCGTAGTTTTAATTGCGCGTATAACAACTTAAGTGTCCGCTGGCCTTAATTGCGCAATCTAGGGGCGCAGGCGGCGGCGGCCGACAGCTATGAAACTTACTACCAGAAATAGAATCAAGGCGTAGTCACCAACTATCACAAATAAAGTTGCGGCAGCGGCATTGGGCAACCGCGCATCAAAAACTCCTTCGGCGCCCAGCGGCAGCGAATTGATGATGCGGCCGAACGGATCGATCACCGCGGAAATTCCAGTATTGGCGGCTCGCACCATCGGCAGGCCTTCGGCGATCGCCAGCACGCGGGACTGCTGGAAATGCTGATACGGCCCGGTGCTGATGCCGAACCAGCCGTCATTAGTGATGTTCACCAGCCAGCCCGGCCGTGGTTCACCGCGCGGCACCGCGGCGTCCTGGAAAATCGCCTCGTAGCAGATCAGCGCCAGCATTTTCGGTGCGCGCGGCACATCCATGGCGCGGCGGCGGTCGCCGGACTGGAAGCCGCCGACTTGCTTGGTGAGGTTTCGCAGGCCGATTTTTTCGAGCACGCGCTGCAACGGCAGATATTCGCCGAACGGTACCAGATGGACTTTATCGTAGACGCCCTGGATCGAGCCGTCGGGGTCGATGACGTAGACGGAATTGTACGCGCGCGGATTTGCGGCGGTGGCGCCTTGCGCGGCGCGCACCGCGCCGGTGATCAATTCGGTACCGGGCTTCAGCAAACCGGCGATCTGCGCCAACGCATCCGGCTCGCGCGTCAGAAAAAACGGAAACGCCGATTCCGGCCAGATCAGATGCGTAATGCCGTTTAATCCATCCGAGTCCGGGCCGGTCGCGCGACTGGACAGATTGATATAGCGCGCCATCACTTCCGCTTTTGCGGAATAGTTGAACTTCTGATCCTGCTGCAGGTTTGGCTGCATCACGCGTAATGTCACGCCATCGACAAACGTCGTGGGGTTCAGCGACAGCCGCACCACGCCATAGATCGCCATCGCAGCCAGAATGCCGAGCCCGATCAGCAACGGACGATAAGGACGCGGCGTATCGATGGCGTCGTCCGCCAGCACTGCCGGGGTGGCGCAAATCGCGATGCAGAGAAACGTCAGCGTCCAGATGCCGACCAGCGATACGCTCTGCGCCAGCGCGAGCGGTTGCGTCAGCGCATAGCCGAAGGTGTTCCACGGAAACCCGGACAACACATGGCCGCGCAGCCATTCCGCGATGGTGAGCGTCGCAGCGAGCGCCAGCAGCCGTTCCGGCCCGCGCACCCAGATCAAGCGGGCCGCTGCCACGCCCAGTGCAGTGAAGATCGCGAGATAAGCCGGCAATCCCGATACAGCGACCGGCAGCAGCCAGCCGAACGTTTTGGCGTCGACCAGAAAAGCATGGCCGATCCAGTATAGGCCGGCGACAAAGAAGCCGAAGCCGAAACACCAGCCGGCAATCGCCGCGGTGATCGCGCCGCTCCAGCGTCCGGCGGCTGAGCCGTCGACCAGCCAGACCAGAATTGGCAGCGTGACAAACAGCACCGGCCAGGCGTTGAACGGCGCCATCGCCAAAGCCGAAACCGCGCCGGCGGCCAACGCAATGGCAGCACGGCGCCAGCCGGAGGCAAGCACGATGGCGTGGCTGATGCGGGTAAGCGTCACGAGCGGCGCTTGGTTGCGGCCGAACGCGGCGCCGGTCCGCCGCTGTCCTTCGGCGCCGGCGTTTCGTCGAGCGGCAAAGTCGGTGGTGTTGTGCCGGCAAGCACGGCGTCGGGCTCGTCGCGTTTGCGTGGTTTCTCGCGCCGTTCCTTCAGCCGGATGATACGCACGCGTTTGACGCGGCGTGGATCGGCATCGAGAACCTCGAACTCGAACATCGCGGGGCCGGGAATGATCTGGCCGCGCAGCGGCAGGCGGCCGGCGCGCGTCACCAGATAGCCGCCAAGCGTATCGACGTCATCGGCGGCGTCGCCGATATCGAAATCCTTGCCGACGATGAGAGCAACGTCCTCGATCTTGGCGCGGGCGTCGGCGATATAGGTGCCGTCGGGCTGCTGCACGACGTCGGTTTGGGCATCCTCGTCATGCTCGTCGGCGATCTCGCCGACGATCTGTTCGACGATATCCTCGATCGAGACGATGCCGTCGGTGCCGCCATATTCGTCGACCACCAGCGCCAGATGAATCTGCTTGGCCTGCATGCGCTCCAGCAGGTCGATGACCCGCGCCGATGGCGGCACAAACAGAATCTCGCGCACGATGTTGGCCGCCGACAACGGCATCGCGAGATCGATGGCCTTGAGGTCGAGCCCGGCAGGCAATGGTTTTTTGCGCTTCTTGTTCTTGTCGGGATCGACCGCGGCATGCGCGGTCATGAAGGCGATCAGATCGCGGATGTGGACCATGCCTATCGGATCGTCGAGCGTATCGTTGTAGACGACCAGACGCGAGTGCCCCGCGCTCTCGAATACGCGCACCAATTCGCCGATCTGGATATCCTGATGCACCGAGATGATATCGGCGCGTGGCACCATCACATCGCCGACGCGGCGCTCGCGCAGGCCCAGGATGTTCTTGAGCATCCGGCTTTCTTCCGGCGAGAAGCCGGATTCGCCGGGCGACATGTCGTCGAGCACGTCCTTGAGGTCGGCGCGGATCGAGCCGGGTTTCCAGCCGAACAGCGAACGGAACGTGCGCACGAACCAATTGCCGCTGCCTTCATGGGGCGGCGGTATGATCGCCGGAAGATTTCGCGCGTCGTACGCTGCGCCGGAATTTGAATCGCTGTCGGGCATGGGGTCAGGCGCCGCCGCGTAGAAGATCGCGCCCAAGATAAGGGTCGGGCAGTTTCAGGGCGATCATGATTTTGCTTTCAAGCGCTTCCATGGCGTCGGCGTCGGAATCAGTCTGGTGATCGTAGCCGATGAGGTGCAGAAAACCATGCACCGTCAGATGGCTCAGGTGATGCAGGAAAATCCGGTCTTCCTCATCGCATTCGCGCGCCAGGGTCTCATAGGCGATGACGATATCCCCGAACATCTTTTCAGCGCCGGCGGTGGCGGGTGCCGGAAAGGACAGTACGTTGGTCGGCTTGTCGATCTTGCGCCAGTCGCGATTGAGGGTGCGGATCGCATCGTCGTCCGTCAGTACGACGCTGACTTCGCCGTTTCCGGCGACAAGCGCTGCTGCGGCGGCTGCAATCGCATCGCGCACGGTCTGCTCGGCCAACGGCTGGGCATCCCAGTGAGGCGACGCAACCTGAATGTCCACCGACGGCGCAGCGTCGCGCCGTTTCAGGGCCGGTGTCATTTTCTGTCCCCGCCACTTTTGCTGTCGCTCTTGGCGCCGGCACGGTCGTAGGCTTCAACGATTCGTCCAACAAGTTCGTGACGGACCACGTCCTGCGCACTGAACGCGACGTGGCCGATTCCTTCGATGCCGTCGAGCAGGCGTACCGCTTCGGCAAGCCCCGACGGCTGGCCGTTGGGCAAGTCGACCTGACTCGGATCGCCGGTGACGATCATACGGCTGTTCTCGCCAAGACGCGTCAGAAACATCTTCATCTGCATCGATGTCGTGTTCTGCGCTTCGTCGAGGATGACGCAGGCGTTCGACAGCGTGCGGCCGCGCATGAAGGCGAGCGGCGCAATTTCGATGTCGCCGCTTTCCATCGCACGCTCGACAACACGAATGTCCATCAGGTCGTGCAGCGCGTCGTAGATCGGACGCAAGTATGGGTCGACCTTCTCGCGCATGTCGCCGGGCAAAAAGCCGAGCCGTTCACCGGCTTCGACCGCGGGGCGCGACAGGATGATACGGTCGACTTCCTTGCGCTCGAACATCTGGATGGCTTGCGCCACGGCGAGCCAGGTCTTGCCGGTACCGGCAGGGCCGGTGCCGAAAATCAATGAATGGCGCTTGAGCGCCCGGATGTAGGCGCTCTGCGCCTCGGTGCGCGCGCGTACCGGCCGCTTGCGCAGATTGATTTCCTCGAAAGCGCCGCGTCCGCTCGCCGGATCGAAATCGAATAGCGAGCCCTGCGCGATAGCCTGGCGGATCGCGCCCTCGACATCGCCCGATGAGAGTTCATGACCGCGCTTCAGGTTTTCGTACAGGCCTTCGAGCACATGCCGCGCCTGTTCGCAGGCGCCGCGCGAACCGTTGATGGTGACATGATTGCCGCGCTGCTCGGCGACGACGCCAAGACGCCGTTCGATCAGCGCGAGGTTCTGCCCGTACTGGCCGAACAGCACCGAGGCGAGCTTGTTGTCCTCGAACGCGAGCACAATCTGCGTGGTCGCCGTCTCTTCCGAGGCGGCGGCGGCCGGAATCACAGGATCCGAAGTGCGCAAGGTGGTGCTCAAGCTCCTGCCGACGCCAGTTCCGGCGCATGGGGCTGGCCGGCAAATTCGCCGAACAGCGTGTTGGTTCCGGTACCGGTAATCGCCACCGGCAAGACCTTCCCGATCAGTTCAGGCCGCGCCATGACCTGTACTGTTTGCAAATATGGGGTTTTGCCGACCAGTTGCCCAGTGACGCGGCCGGGTTTTTCCAGCAGGACGTCAACGGTGCGGCCGACCGAACTAGCGTTAAATGCCTGCCATTGCTGGGTAATCAGGGCCTGCAGGCGCAGCAGCCGTTCATGGCTTTCGGCCGCGGGAACCTGATTTTCCATATCGGCGGCCGGCGTGCCGGGCCGCGGCGAATAGCTGAAACTGTAGGCGCCGCCATAACCGACCTCTTCGACCAGCGAGAGCGTGTCACGGAAATCCTGTTCGGTCTCGCCGGGAAACCCGACGATGAAATCCGACGAGAAGACGAGATCGCCGCGCGCGGTGCGCAACCTGGCGATGGCATCGAGATAATGGCGGCGGGTGTGGCGGCGGTTCATCGCCGCGAGAATGCGATCCGAGCCGGACTGCACCGGCAGATGGACGTAGGGCATCAGCGCCGGCAGATCGCGGTGCGCTTCGATCAGATCGTCCTTCATGTCGAGCGGATGGCTGGTGGTGTAACGCAGCCGCACGATGCCCGGCACATCGCTGAGACGGTGCAGCAAGACACTGAGCGTTGCCGGACGTCCATCCGCGCCTTCGCCGTGATAGGCGTTGACGTTCTGGCCGATCAGCGTGATTTCGCGCACGCCCGCTTCGGCAAGCTTTTCGACGTCGGCGACGATTTTCTTCACGGGCCGCGAAATCTCGGCTCCGCGCGTATAAGGCACCACGCAGAACGTGCAGAATTTATCGCAGCCTTCCTGCACGGTGACGAATGACGTTACACCGCGCTTGGCGATGGCCGTGCGCGACGGCTGCGCCAGCGCATCGAATTTGTCTTCGACCGGAAATTCGGTGTCGACGATTTTTCCGCCATTACGCAGCCGCGCGATCATGCCGGGCAGGCGATGATAGTTCTGCGAGCCGACGACGAGATCGACCGCGCTGGCGCGCCGCGTGATCTCTTCGCCTTCGGCCTGCGCAACGCAGCCGGCGACCGCGATCAGCATCTCGCGGCCTTGGCTCGCAGCGGCTTCCTTGAATTCACGGACGCGGCCGATTTCGGAATAGACTTTGTCGACCGCCTTCTCGCGGATATTGCAGGTGTTGAGAATGACGAGGTCGGCGTCGGCGATCTGCGCGGTCTCGACATAGCCCGCCGGCGCCAGCGCGTCCGCCATACGATGCGAATCGTAGACGTTCATCTGGCAGCCGAACGATTTGACGTGGACTTTGCGCGGATTGCTCATGTCTGGCTCAGTCATGCCCGGCTTTGCTCCAGGCATCTAGGACCTTATTTTATCTAGCAATATCAGCTATATAGGTGGCCGAGGCCGCCCGGCAACGCCGGTTTATCGCGTTTTGCCTGAAAAAGGAACGCCGCTCAGGATTTCGCCCGGGCCGGCGTGTAGCGACCGAGCAGGGTCGCGGACGTCATCTGGCGCACCGCACTTTGCAGGTCCCGAGTCATGACCTTCCGATCTGAACTGGCGTCGGCCGTGATCGGCTCGCCATAGGTCACCACCGCGTCGACCGCGCCGCGCCGGATGAAGGCGGAGATATGCGGCATGAAGTCGAGGTCGCCGTACCACGCCACGGTCGGGCGATGCTGGCGTCCCATCGGAATGCCGTTGAGCGCCGTGTAGCAGATCGACATCGGCTGAATCAGAATGCCGTGTTCAGCACGGGCGCTGGCTTCCTTGACCGCGCCGATCAGCGCCGAACGGAACGGCAGCACGCGGTTGCCGTCGCCCGATGTGCCTTCGGCAAACAGCACCACTGACGTGCCGCCGGCGAGCCGCTCGACGATATCGGCGATGGCGTCGCCGGTCTGTTGCCGCCGCGAGCGGTCGACGAAGATCGTGCGTTGCGATTTCGCCGCGGTGCCGACCAGCGGCCAGTTGCCGATTTCGCTCTTCGATACATAGGCAATCGGAGTGATCGACCCGATCACCAGAATGTCGGCCCACGATACGTGATTGGAAATAAACAACACCGCGCGA
The DNA here is from genome assembly GCA_903885555.1 of uncultured Hyphomicrobiales bacterium. Classification (GTDB taxonomy): domain Bacteria; phylum Pseudomonadota; class Alphaproteobacteria; order Rhizobiales; family Xanthobacteraceae; genus Pseudolabrys. Next base: position 40,756 of record CAISIV010000320.1, on the reverse strand, counting down.
TTGCGCACCGGCTCGCCAACCACGCGCACGCGCATGCGCAACGCCGTGCACAGTACGCTGTAGTAGCGCCGGCCGATCGTGCCCCAGCCGGGCGCGTTGAGCTTGCGCAGCACCCACTGAAAGAAAATCAGCATCGGCGTGATGATAAAAAATAACGCCGCGACAAAAAGACCGCGCATCAGCTTTTCTTTTTCTCATCGGTGAGCGGCACGGCGTACAGCTCGAGGCGATGATCGACCAGTTTGTAGCCAAGCCTGCGCGCGACTTCCGCTTGCAACTGCTCGATCTCTTCGGACTGAAACTCGATCACTTCGCCACTGCGCAGGTTGATCAGATGGTCGTGGTGGGCTTCCGGCGCGGTTTCGTAGCGGGCGCGGCCTTCGCGGAAATCGTGGCGCTCGATGATGCCGGAATCCTCGAACAGCCGCACCGTCCGGTAGACCGTGGAAATCGAGATGCGGTCGTCGACCTTGACGCAGCGGCGATAGAGTTCTTCCACATCAGGGTGGTCATCGGACGACGCCAGCACGCGCGCGATGACGCGGCGCTGCTCGGTCATCCGCATGCCCTTGGCGGAGCACAGGGCTTCGATGTCTCGTTTTTCGGAACTGCGTTTTTCCGGGGCTGCCACGTGTCGTTTTTCTCCTGCTCCCGCACTCATATCATATTCCGGACAAAGGGGGATTCTGGGGGCGATCCCCTGTCACGCCAGATCGCGGCGCAATACCAGCGCCGCTGCGGGTTTGGCCCCCGGCGCGGCGTAATAATTGGGCCGGCGCGATATTTCATGAAATCCGGCCCGCTCATAGAGCCGGATCGCAGGTTTATTATTCTCGTCGACTTCCAGAAACACCGTGCGGGCGCCCAACCCCGCCAGCCGCCGCAGATGCAGCGTCAGCAGTTCGCGGGCGAGCCCGCGTCCCCGCTTGGCGCCGGCCACCGCAACCGACAGGATTTCCGCTTCGTCCTCGACCTGCCGCGACATGATGAAACCGACCAGCGTGCGGCCAGCCAGTGCGCGATGCGCAACGACATGGCGGTCGAGCAGCAAGGTTTCGACTTCCGGCTCGCTCCAGCCGCGCCGGAACGAGGCGGCATGCAGCGGGGCGATCGCAGCGGCATCGCGGGCATTGGCTTCGGACAGGATAGGCTCGCCGCCCAAAAACAGGCTGCGCAGAAAGCCGATCATCGGCGTGCCAGTTGCGCCGCGTTTTGCGGCTGCGCGTCGGGCGCGCGCAGATAAAACGGCTTCGGCGGGTCACCGGTGTCGTCGGCGGCCAGGCCCAGCCGGGCAACCCAGTTGATGTCGGGCGCGCCGAGCGGATCGACCGAACTTGGCGGCCGCTCGGCCGGTGGCCACGCCGCTGCCAATAATTTTGCACCGGTGCCGATCAGGCGCGGCGCGCCGGTCGCGGCAAACCGCAAGGCTTCGCGCATAGGCACCAGCCGCGCCGAAACCAGCGTGCGGCCGCCGGGCGCAAAAACTTGCATGTACACATGATCGTGGCGCGCATCGACCACAGCCACCACCGCCGTCGGGTCTTTGACGGCGATCAAAGGCGCCGCATAGGCCGCGAGTGTCGACAGACCAACAGCGGGTTTGCCGGTTGCCAGTGCGATGCCGCGGGCCGCGGAAATACCAACACGCAAACCGGTGAAGCTGCCGGGTCCGGTGGTGACCGCAATGCGGTCGATGTCGCTGAAGTTGAATTCGGCACGATCGAGCACGCGCGCAATCAGCGGGATCAACGCCTCGGCGTGGCCGCGCACCATCGGCAGAGATTCATAAACGGCCGTGGCCGCGCTCTCGGTGTCGAGCACGGCGGCCGAGCAGGCCTCAAGTGCGGTGTCGATGGCGAGAATGCGCATGTGGGCAGTCTAGCACCCCGGCGGAAGAATGACGCTGGGGTGCAGAACTTAAACCGGACGGATTTCCACCACTTCCGGCACAAAATGCTTCAGCAGGTTCTGAATGCCGTGCTGCAGCGTGGCCGTCGAGGACGGGCAACCCGAACAAGCGCCCTTCATCTGCAGGAAGACGATGCCTTCCCTGTAGCCCTTGAAGGTGATGTCGCCACCGTCGCCGGCTACCGCCGGGCGCACGCGGGTCTCGATCAGGTCCTTGATGGTCGCGACCGTCTCGGCATCCTTTTCTTCGAAGAACTCGTCGCTTTCTTCAGCGCGGGCAGGCGTATCGGCTGCCACCAGCGGGGCGCCGGACACGAAGTGTTCCATGATGACACCGAGAACCGCCGGTTTGATCTGCGGCCACTCACCATCGCTCTTGGTCACGGAGATGAAGTCGGAGCCGAACATCACGCCGGCGACATTCGGAATGTCGAACAGCCGCCACGCCAGCGGCGATTGTCTGGCAGCGTCCTTGGTCGGCATGTCGAGGGTGCCGGTATCGAGCACGGGACGCCCGGGCAGGAATTTCAACGTCGCCGGATTCGGCGTGGCTTCGGTCTGAATAAACATCGGTTTGCTCCTGACGGGTTAAAGGCCCGCGGGTTGCACAGCTATACTGGATAAATGGGCCTTGCGTGGCGCAAGGTCAACCGGCAGCAAAAAGCCTGCATTTACGACATCGCATCGATGTCTTCGTCGCTCAGATGTCCCGGAATGATCGCCACCGGGATCGGGAACTGCCCCGCGGTCTTGGCCAGATTGGTGATCAAGGGACCGGGGCCTTCTTTGCCGGTATCGGCCGCCAATACGAGAATTCCGATATCGGCGTCCTCGTCGATCAGTTTGATGATCTGATCGGTGGTGCCGCCTTCGCGGATGACCCGGTCGGGGGCGATGTTGTCGGCCACGGCCCGGGACCGCGCGCAGAATTTATCGAGTACGGCATTGGCCGCTTCCATCGCTTCGGCCTGCATGATGTCGGCGACGCCGAGCCATTGCTGATTGCGTTCGGCGGTTTCGATGACGCGCAGCATGACGATTTGCGAAGCGGTGCGGCCGGCCCGCTTGGCGGCCCAATAGACCGCGCGCTCGCATTCCTCGGTATCGTCGATCACAACCAGATATTTGCGCTTGTGACCGGCCTCGAAGCTACGGCGTTTGTTGCTCATGCCGAATGTTGGCACGCCGGATGGCGCGCCGACAAGACTGCGGCTGCGTTACGCGGAATTAACGCCGCACGAAGCCGACGATGTCCTTGACCGCCTTCATGGTTTCGGCGGCGATCGTTTGCGCACGTTGGGACCCGTCGGCCAGAATCGAGTCGATGTAGACCGGATCCTGCACCAGCTTTTTCATTTCGGAACCGATCGGGCCGAGCTTTGCGACCGACAGATCGACCAATGCCATTTTGAACGCCGAAAATTGCGAACCGCCGAATTCGCGCAGCACGTCGGCTTTGCTGACGCCTTTGAGCGCGGCGTAGATGCCGACCAGATTGTCGGCTTCAGGCCGCGGCTTCAGTCCTTCTTCTTCGCTCGGCAGCGGTTCCGGATCGGTTTTAGCCTTGCGGACTTTCTGCGCGATGGTGTCGGCGTCGTCGGTGAGATTGATGCGGGAGTAATCGGATGGTTCCGACTTCGACATTTTTTTCGAACCGTCGCGCAACGACATCACACGCGTCGCCGGTCCCTGGATCAGCGGTTCCGGTTGCGGGAAGAATGCCTCGCCGTAGCCATGCGCATGGATCGACTGCGCAAAGTCGACATTGAACTTCTGCGCGATGTCGCGCGACAGTTCGAGGTGCTGCTTCTGATCTTCGCCGACCGGTACGTGGGTGGCGCGATAGACCAGAATGTCGGCGGCCATCAGGTTCGGATAGGCGTAAAGACCGACCGAGACATTCTCGCGGTCCTTGCCGGCTTTCTCCTTGAACTGGGTCATGCGGTTGAGCCAGCCCAGCCGCGCGACGCAGTTGAATATCCAGGCCAGCTCGGCGTGTTCGGCGACCTGGCTCTGGTTGAAGATAATCTGCTTCTTCGGATCGATGCCGCAGGCCAGAAAAGCTGCCGTTACTTCGCGGATGGTGCGCGTCAGTTCGGGCGGATCCTGCCATACCGTGATGGCGTGCAGATCGACCACGCAATAAATGCAGTCATAATTGTCCTGCAGCGCGACGAACTTGGTGATCGCGCCGAGGTAATTGCCGAGGTGCAGATTGCCGGTCGGCTGCACGCCGGAAAATACGCGTTCCTTGAACGCCATCGCAGTACCTCTTGAGCGCCAGTAAACTGTGGCATGAGCCAATTCGTGGGCCGTGCAATGCCATGCCGGACCGGCGCTCGGCAAGAGCTTCCGTCTTTAGTTCCGGTTTTCCCGCATTGCCTCGGCTTTCCCGGTGGTTATAGTGCCGGTCCCACCCAGAGGTTCTCATGACTGCTTCCCGCTACGACGTGCTCGGCATCGGTAACGCCATTGTCGACGTTATCGCCCGCGCCGAGGACGATTTTCTGGTCGCCCACGGCATGAACAAAGGCGCCATGGCCCTGATCGACGAGGCGCGCGCCAAAAAGATTTACGATGCCATGGGCTCGGCCACGGAAAGCTCAGGGGGCTCGGCGGCCAATACCATCGTTGGCGTCGCCTCGTTCGGTGGTCGCGCCGCCTTCGTCGGCAAGGTCAAGAACGACGAACTCGGCCGCGCCTTCACCCATGACATTCGCGCCGCCCGCGTCGGCTTCGACACGCCGCCGGCATCCGACGGGCCGTCGACCGCGCGCTGCTACATCATGGTGACGCCCGATGGCGAGCGGACCATGAATACTTTTCTCGGCGCCGCGCAGGATCTGCATCCAAAGGACATCGACGAGGCGACGATTGCGGCTTCGGCGGTGATCTATCTCGAAGGCTATTTGTGGGATCCGCCGCACGCCAAGGCCGCCTTCGTCAAGGCCGCCGAGATCGCGCACAAATCCAATCGCAAAGTGGCGTTGACCTTGTCGGATGCATTCTGCGTCAGCCGCTACCGCGCGGAATTTCTTGACCTGATCCGCAAGGGCACCGTCGACATCGTGTTCGCCAATGAAAGCGAATTGCTCAGCCTCTACGAAACCGCCGACTTCGATACGGCGGCAAAGCAGATGCGCAGCGAAGCCAAGCTCGCCGTGGTGACCCGCAGCGAAAAGGGTTGCGTCGTGATCACGCGCGACGGCGTCGAAGCGGTGCAGGCCATGCCGATCGAGAAGGTGGTCGATGTGACCGGCGCGGGCGATCTGTTCGCCGCTGGCTTCCTGGTCGGGCACTCACACGGCAAGGATCATCGCACCTCGGCCCGCCTCGGCGCGCTCGCCGCTGCCGAAGTGATCCAGCATATCGGCGCGCGTCCGGCCGTGTCGCTCAAGTCGCTGGCCGCCGAAAACGGTCTGGCGACGAGCTAGCCGCCGCCTTCGGGCTCAAGTCCCGGATTGGTAACCATTTGGTAACCAGAACATGGTTACCGATTGGTGAACGACCAATTCGGAGGACGCGGCCATGGAAGAACCCAAGAACGTTACGCCGGCCAGCCCGGAAGTATCCAATTCTGAATCGTCAAAGCCTGAATCGGCCAAAGCCGAAGTGGCAAAGCTCGATCTGCCGAGCGTGGAGTCGCCGTCGATCTCGCCAGCCGGCCCCCTGACCGAGCCGGTTGCCGAAACCGTGCCGGTGATTGAACCGGTTACTGCGACGGCGGCCGAACAGCCCGCCGCAGCCGGCATCCAGTTCATCTGGCCGACCCTTCCGAAACTCAGGCCGCGTCAGAAGCGCCACGCTTTGCTCGCGGCTTCGGTGGCGATTTCCGGGGCGATCGGCGCCATTGTCGGTGCTGCCGCCAGCGGCGGTTTTGCCAGCAAGCCCGCGCCGCAGGTCAATGTCGCCACGGTCGACGATCGCAAGGCGCTGGAGCAACAGATCGCGCGGCTCGCCAGTCAGGTCACCACGCTCAAGACCAGCCTGGAGACGACCAGCAAGACAGCGAATGCGCAGATGGCGCAGATCACGAAAATCAACGAACGCGCCGATCGCATCGAGCGCAGCGTCACGGCTGAACTCGTCACCGGTTCGATCTCTGCGCCGCAGACCGTGCCGGCAGCCGGCGTTCCGGTGCCGACACCGCGCCCGGCGCCCCGCATCGCCGCGCCTGAGATTCAGCAGCCCACGCGCCAGCAGATCGTCCAGGATTGGGCCATTCGCGAAGCCCGCGATGGCTACGTTTATGTGCAGGGCCACGGCGACATCTATCAGGTGGTGACCGGTGCGCCACTGCCCGGCTTGGGAACAGTGGAATCGATCAAGCGGCAGGATGGCCGCTGGGTCGTCACGACGCCGAAAGGCATCATCGTCTCCATGCGCGACCGCCGCTATTTCGAATAAATCAGCGCGGTCACACTAATTACGGCAGCGGCGCCAGGACGGCGCCGCTTTTTTTGCGCGGCGCTCCTGCGCCCGTTAGTCCAGTGGCGACCGCGCCCAATCCATGCCAGATTTGATGTCGCAGATCCGGCGCGGGTGATGTCATGGGCGGTGACTTGGGCGGCAGTTCGCTGAAGATGTTGGTGGCTGCGGGTTGGGCCTTGCTGGCTCTCGCGCCCGCATCGGCGCAAACGCTTGGACAAAATTTTGCCCAAGGCGCCGCACCCGCGAAACCCGAGATGATGGAAAACTGTCCGGGACTGGTGGCCGAGCGGCCACCGTTCAAGCCGCTGGCCCGCCGTGTCGCGCTCAATTCCGATCAGGTGCGCATCAACTACATCGGCCACTCGACCTTTCTGCTCGAGAGCCCGCAACTGGTGCGCGTCGCCACCGACTACAACGATTACGTCAAGCCGCCGGTGCTGCCCGACATCGTGACCATGAATCACGCGCACTCGACGCATTACACCGACAACCCGGACGCTGGCATCAGGCACGTGCTGCGCGGCTGGGCCGAAGACGAGAAGCCGGCGCGCATCGACGTTCAGTACAAAGACGTGCGCGTGCGCAACGTGCCGACCAACATCCGTTCCTGGAGCACCAGCGGCACCGAGCGTCATGGCAATTCGATTTTCATCTTCGAGATGGCCAACATGTGCATCGCCCATCTCGGCCATTTGCATCACACGCTCAACCAGCAGCAGCTCAATGAGATCGGCCGCGTCGATATCGTGATGGTGCCGGTCGACGGCACGCTGACGCTCGACGGCGAAGGCATGATCGAGGTGCTGAAGTCGCTGAAGGCGCCGCTGATGATCCCGATGCACTATTTCAGCAGCTACACGCTCGACCGTTTCCTCACCCGTGTGCGCCAGGATTGGGACGTTGAGATTGCCGACGTGCCGTCGGTCGTGCTGTCGAAGGCGAACTTGCCGGCCAAGCCGAAAGTCCTGGTTCTACCCGGCCGCTGAGCCTTACGCTGCATTTAGTGGCACATCAGGCTCGATCACCAAGATGTGCGCAGGCGTTTTCTCGCCATTTTTGTATTTATTAACAGAGTCCGTTGACCCGATGGAACCAATGCTTAGGTTTCACATTCATCACTAGTATTTCGGGTTATTGGGAATTTTCGCGATGGTTCAAACGTGGAGCGGCTGGAAACGCTTTCCAGACGTACAATCAGGCGGGCATGTCGAGGCGCCGATCGGTCCGGGCGTGTACGAAGTCCGTCACACCAACACCGGCCGCGTCGTCGCTTTTGGTCACGCCGGCAATGTCGCCAACGCCATTTCGGAACTGAAGCTGGACGGCGGTGTCAGCACTTTGGCGCGTCTGTTCCGCCGTGCGCCGTTGGTGTCGCGCGTCAACGATCTTGAGTACCGCACCTGTGCCGCGGCCTCGCGCGCCGACGCCAAGACGGCGGCCAACCGGATGCAGGGCCTGCGCCAGACCGCCTGGAAGCGGCGGCTCGATGCCGGCTGGGCCGTGCGCCACCCGCGCTAAGCGTCACTCAGAGCAATGATTTTACGGCCGGCCTCGTGCCGGCCGTTTCGTTTTTGGACGTCCTTTCGGTGGGTCCCGGACTTCGTATAGTCTGGAACGATCACAGGGAGCGCCGCCCATGCTCAGCCAGGAGCAGAACGATCTCATCACGCGTGTCGGCCCGGGCACGCCCGCAGGCCAATTGATGCGCCGTTACTGGCAGCCCGCCGCTCTGGTCGACGAACTGGCCGGTAACCGCCCGATCAAGCCGGTGCGGTTGTTCGGCGAGGACCTCGTGATCTTCAAGGACGACAAGGGCCGCTACGGCCTGGTTGGCCGCCGCTGTCCGCACCGCGGCACCGATCTCGCCTATGGGCGCCTCGAAGACGGCGGTCTGCGTTGTGCGTTCCATGGCTGGCTGTTCGATGTGGACGGCAAGTGCCTGCAGACGCCGGCCGAACCCGACGATAGCAATCTCTGCGCCAACATTCGCGCCAAATCCTATCCGGTGGTCGAGAAGAGCGGCATCCTGTTCGCTTACATGGGGCCGGGCGAACCGCCGGCGTTTCCGCATTTCGATTGTTTCGTCGCGCCGGACACACACACCTTCGCTTTCAAGGGCATGATCGATTGCAACTGGTTGCAGTCTCTCGAAGTCGGCATCGACCCGGTCCATACGTCGTTCCTGCATCGCTTCTTCAACGACGAGGATCCGAGCCAAGCCTACGGCAAGATGTTCCGTGACAAGACCAAAGATTCCGACATGCCGATGACGCAGATCATGCGCGAGGTGACGCGGCCGCGCATTGACGTCGAGGATACCGATTTCGGCTTCCGTATCGTCACGCAGCGCCAGATCAGCGATACGAGCACGCATGTGCGCATCACCAATCTGGTGTTCCCGAACGCCTTCATGATCCCTATGAGTCGCGAGATGACGATCTCGCAATGGCACGTGCCGGTCGACGACACCAAGCACTACTGGTACGCGATCTTCACGTCCTTCGGCGCGCCGGTGAACAAGGACGAGATGCGCCGCCAGCGGCTCGAGCTTTACCAGTTGCCCGATTACATTCCGAACAAGAACAAGAGCAACGATTACGGTTTCGATCCGCATGAGCAGGAACACGAGACTTTTACGGGCATGGGCGCCGACATCAACGTGCACGACCAATGGGCTTGCGAGTCGATGGGGTCGATCCAGGATCGCACCGCGGAGCATTTTGGCACGTCGGACAAGGCCATCATCGCCTACCGCAAGCTGCTGCGCGACTCGATCGCGCAAAGCGGCAAAGGCGAGCGGCCGATTTTAGTCGTCGATGAGGCAAAGGCCGCCGGCATCACCGGACCCGCTGCGATCGACGGCATCGGTCCGTCGGACGACACGCGCGGCTACTGGATGAAGTCGGAAGAGGCCCGGCGCAAGGCGATGAGCTGGACCGGCCACTGAATGGCGCGTTCACGTAAATCCGCCAACAGCTTCGTCGAGCGCCACGGCCTGTGGACCGCCGACCAGGCGCGCATGGCGGCCGACGTCGAGCGCGAAATCAAAAAGAACAAGATCGAGGTCGTGCGCTTCTCGTTCGCCGATCAGCACGGTGTGCTGCGCGGCAAGACACTGCTCGCCTCGGAAGCGGCAGCCGCGATGCGCAGCGGCGTCACCATGACGACGACGCTGCTGGCGAAAGACACCTCGCACCGCACGGTCTATCCGGTGTTCACGCCGGGCGGCGGCTTCAGCATGGAAGAAATGCAGGGCGGCGGCGATTTCGTCATGGTCGCCGATCCTTCGACGTTCCATGCGCTGCCCTGGGCCGAAAATACCGGCTGGATGCTGTGCGACATCTATTTCAGCAACGGCAAGCCGGTGCCGTTTTCGACCCGCGCGCGCTGCAAGGATGCGCTGGTGACGCTGGGCAAGGCCGGCTTCGATTTCATGGCCGGACTGGAAGTCGAATTCCATCTGTTCAAGCTGGAAGACCCGCGGCTGGGGCCGTCGCATGCGACTTGGCCGCCGGAAGCGCCCGAGGTCAGCCTGCTGACGCAGGGCTATCAGTATCTCACCGAAACGCGCTTCGACATGATCGACCCGGCGGTGGCGATTCTGCGGCGCGGCATCGCAGCGCTCGGCCTGCCGCTGCGGTCGGTCGAGCTGGAGCTTGGGCCGAGCCAGGTGGAATTCACGTTCCGCCCGCTGATGGGACTGGCGGCGGCCGATACCATGATCCTGTTTCGCTCAGCGGTGAAACAGATCGCGCGCCGCAACGGCTATCTCGCCAGCTTCATGTGCCGCCCGGCATTTCCCAATGCGATGTCGAGCGGCTGGCACCTGCATCAATCGCTGATCGAGACCAAATCAAAGCGTAACGCCTTCGCCTTCGATCACCCGGACGTACTTTCGACCGTCGGCAAATATTATCTCGGCGGTCTGCTGTCGCATGCGCGTGCCGCGGCCGCGTTCACAACGCCGACCATCAACGGCTACAAGCGCTACCGTGCCTATTCGCTGGCGCCGGACCGCGCCATCTGGGCGCGCGACAATCGCGGCGTGATGATGCGCGTGCTGGGCCAGCCGGGCGATGCCTCGACGCATCTGGAAAATCGCGTCGGTGAGCCGGCCGCCAATCCCTATCTCTACATCGCCTCGCAGATTTACGCGGGTCTCGACGGCATCGCGCTGCGGCTCGATCCGGGCCCTTCCGCCGATACGCCTTACGAACATGCGGCGGCGCTGCTTCCCAAGTCCTTGGGCGAGGCGCTGACGGCGCTGCGTGCGGACGACGTCTTCCGCGCCGGCTTCGGCGCCGCTTTTGTTGACTATTACGCGCATATCAAGGATGCCGAGCTCGAACGCTTCAAGAAAGAATCGGTCGAACAGGCCGACATCACGCCCTGGGAACAGAAAGAATATTTGGACCTGTTCTAGGCCTCTCTCCGTTCGCGAAGACGAGCGGCAACAACATCAGGAAACACCAATGCACTACGCCATTACATCCGACAACGTGAAACTGCACTACGAGGAAGTAGGCCAGGGTGCGCCGATCGTCTTCGTGCACGAATTCGCTGGCGATCATCGCAGCTGGGAACCGCAGATGCGCGAGTTCGGCAAGCGCTATCGCTGCATTGCCTATGCCGCGCGCGGCTACACGCCGTCCGACGTTCCCGCCGACAAGGAGGCCTATACCTACAAGCACGTGATGCGCGATTGCGTCGCCGTGCTGGACCATCTCAAGATCGAGCAGGCGCACCTCATCGGCCTGTCGATGGGTGGCTATACCTGCCTGCAGGTCGCGCTCAATCATCCGGGCCGTGTGCGCTCGATGGTGCTGGCGGGTGCCGGCTCAGGCTCGGTGCGGTCGGAAACCGCGGAGTTTCACAAGAGTTCGCAGGCGCTGTCGGAACGGTTTTTGCGCGAAGGCTCCCAGGCCATCGCCGAAACCTACGGGCTCGGCCCCAGCCGGGTGCCGTTCCTGGTCAAGGACCCGCGCGGCTTTGCCGAATTCTCGCGGATGCTCGCTGAGCACGACGCGGTGGGTTCAGCCAACACCTCGCGCGGCTTTCAGGGCGGGCGGCCGTCGCTGTACGATTTCGAGAGCGAGATCGCCAAGCTGACGACGCCGGCGCTTATCGTAGTAGGCGACGAAGACGAGCGCTGCATCGAGCCGAGCCTGTTCCTGAAGAAGACGCTTTCGGCGTCCGGTCTCGTCATGATGCCCAAGGCCGGCCACGTCGTGAACCTGGAGGAGCCGGATCTGTTCAACCAGTGCGTCGGCGATTTCCTCGCCCGCGTCGATGCCGGGCGCTGGCCGGTGCGCGATCCGCGCTCAATCCCGCCGAAGGTCTAGCTCCCTGCATGGAACTTTGAGCCACCCCTCGCGATTATCGGGGCGGAGTTCCAGTGCTGAAGGAGTAGCCGATGTTGAAGTGGGCCTTTATTTTTCTGCTGATCGCCATCGTTGCCGGGATATTCGGCTTCTCCGGCGTCGAGCAGGCCTCCGCCACCATCGCGCAATGGCTGTTCGGCATCTTCCTGGTGCTGTTCCTCGGCGCGATCGCCATCGGCCTCGCCATTGGGGCGAGGCTGACGTCGTAGGGTGCTTCAATCCCGATCGGCGTTTATTTCGGTGCGGGTCGCGTCGGCGTTACAGGCTCGGGGATTTTAAGCCCGAGGTAAGTGCCCGCGCTCAAGCCGAGCAATCCAAGCAGTGTCGTATTGAACTCCGGCATTGCAAGGTTTTGATAGACCAAAATCAGAAAGATGAAAGCGAGGACGAATGTCCAAACCGCGTTCTGGAAGCGGTGGAAGCTGACGCCATTCGCATCGCTCACGATATCGCGAAAAAAGCCTTCCGTTTCGCCTCGCAATTTTTTGAGCTGCGAGTCCAGCTCATCCTTCGACACACTGCCGTCGGTGGGCGCTACTTTTATATCGCCCGTAACTTTTGTCGTCGCGTCTTGAATGGCGTTGCGCTGTGCCGGGGTATCCTTCTGCGCGTCAATGACAGCCGAACCGAGGACGGTGCCCGCGCCGATTCCCATCAAGGTCAGCGCGGTGCTGTTTATCGATGTCGAGAAGTCGCCAGTGATCATGCCGATGAACAGGTACGCGGCCAGAATGGCGAAAAACCAGACCGCGCCCTGTGTCCGCGACAGGCTGTAGGGACCCATGGTGTTGGTGCTGGGCGCCGAGTCCCGCATGATTGTCGTATTCCGCGCCAGAGATATGAAGACAAAAACCATGGCTGCGAAGATCACGAGCCACGCGATCAGCCATCCCGGCGGCAAGACGGTCAGCGTCAATTTCGGCAGGTTCGGTCCTTTCGGCGGCAACGCGTAGCCCTTGTCGAGGCCGATGCTGACGGTGACGGGAAGCCCGGCCAGACCGGGGCTGCCGAGGATTGGCTGCCAAGGGTCGGTGCCGTCGGTGTGCCGCTTGTTGACCAATTTGAAATTGAGCTCGCCAAGCGCCGGATCGAGCGGTGGCAGCGGTGTGACGTCCGTAAGCGGCCAGTTGTTCAGGAACAGGATGATGTTGCGGTTTGCGCAAGCCTTGTCGAACAGCTTTTCGAATCTTTCGCCTTTTACTGAGACAATGTCGCCAAGTTCGATTTTCAATTTTCCCTCTGGCGTCGAGGCAAGCTTGTTGGCGGCTTCCGCCACGACCGGTTTACTGGCGTTGACGATATCGTCGCAGGCATCGGCAAAAGCCAAGCCGGTCGTCGATAGAAACGCAGCGCCGATGGCTACGTAGAATCGCAGGCGTGTGTTCATGGCATCCCCCAGACGGAACGCCCGGAGGTTGCAATTATTTTAAAACAACCGCAAGATGTAAAAATTGCAACGCGGCACCAGCGCGCGAAAATTTCGCGCGCGGTACCGACCGTTTTCGTAAAGCCGCTTAAGCGTCGACGCTGGCGGAGAGCGCGTTGTTCTGGATGAACAGGCGGCGCGGTTCGACGAGTTCGCCCATCAATTCGGCGAACACGTTGTCGACTTCCTCGCCTTCCTTGATCTTGACCTGCAGCAGCGAGCGCACGTTGCTGTCCAGCGTGGTTTCCCAAAGCTGCTCGGGGTTCATCTCGCCCAGCCCTTTGTAGCGCTGCATGGTGATGCCCTTGCGCCCGGCATTGGTGAGCGCTTCGAACAGGCCGACCGGGCCGTGGATCTGGATCTCTTCGTCCTTACGGCGCAACACCGCGGGCGGCGTCGGACGCGGGAACGTGTGCTGCAGTGCGGGCGCGAATTCGTCGAGCCTGCGCGCGTCGGCCGAGGCCAGCAGCGCTTGGTCGATGATCGCGGCTTCCTTGACGCCGCGCACGGTGCGCTCGAAATGGAAGCCTTCATCGTCGAAGGTACCGGTCCAGCCGCGCTCGGTTTCGTCGGCCAGCGCATCCATGCGCTTGGCGATGTAAGTGGCTGCCGCCGCCGCCGCCGCCGGATCGCCGGTCACTTCCGGCCGTAACACGCCGGCAATCGAGGCCTGCTCGACCACCTTGCGGTTATACCGGCTGTGCAATCCGCCCAGCAGGCCGCGGATGGTGCGCGAATCCTCGACCAGTTTGTAGAGGTCGGCGCCGGCCAGTTCTTCGCCGCTTGAGAGCCGCAGCACGGCTTCCTCGATGCCCTGCGTGATCAGGTAGTCTTCGAGCGCACGCTCGTCCTTGAGATACTGCTCGGACTTGCCGCGTGCGATCTTGTAGAGCGGCGGCTGCGCGATATAGAGGTGGCCGCGCTCGATCAGCGACGGCATCTGCCGGAAGAAGAACGTCAGCAATAGCGTGCGGATATGGCTGCCGTCGACGTCGGCGTCCGTCATGATGATGATCTTGTGATAGCGCAACTTTTCGATGTTGAACTCGTCGCGGCCGATGCCGGTGCCGAGCGCCGTGATCGGCGTGCCGATTTCCTGGCTCGAGAGCATCTTGTCGAAGCGTGCGCGCTCGACGTTCAAGATTTTGCCGCGCAATGGCAGCACGGCCTGGAATTCGCGGTTGCGGCCCTGCTTGGCGGAGCCGCCGGCCGAGTCGCCCTCGACGATGAACAGTTCGGACTTGGCCGGATCGCGCTCCTGGCAATCGGCGAGCTTACCGGGCAGGGACGAGATATCGAGCGCGCCCTTGCGGCGGGTGAGATCGCGCGCCTTGCGCGCCGCTTCGCGGGCGGCGGCGGCTTCCACCACTTTTCCGACGATGACGCGGGCTTCCTGCGGATGGATTTCGAACCAGTCCTGCAGCGCCTGATTGACGACGTTTTCGACGACCGGCCGCACTTCCGAGGACACCAGTTTGTCCTTGGTCTGCGACGAAAATTTCGGGTCAGGCACCTTTACCGACAACACCGAGGTCAGGCCTTCGCGGCAGTCGTCGCCGGTCAGCGCGACCTTTTCTTTTTTCGTGGTGCCGGCCTTCTCGGCATATTGCGTGATCTGGCGCGTCAGCGCGCCGCGGAAACCGGCGAGATGTGTGCCGCCGTCGCGCTGGGGAATGTTGTTGGTGAAGCACAACACGCTCTCATGGTAGCTGTCGTTCCACCACAACGCGCATTCGACGACGATGCCGTCGCGCTCGGCCTTGATCATCACCGGCTTGGGGATCAGCGGCGTCTTGTTGCGGTCGAGGAATTTCACGAAGGCCTCGACCCCGCCTTCGTACATCAACTCCTCGCGCTTCTCGACCGCGTGGCGCATATCGGACAGCACGATGTTGACGCCGGAATTCAGGAAGGCCAGTTCGCGCAGGCGATGCTCGAGCGTGGCGAAATCGAACTCGACCATGGTAAAGGTCGCCGGCGAGGGGAAGAACGTCACTTCCGTGCCGCGCTTGCCGTTGCTGTCGCCGACGAGCTTGAGCGGCGCCACCGCGACGCCGTCGTTGAACTCCATGGTGTGTTCTTTGCCGTCGCGCCAGATCGTGAGCCTGAGCCAGCTCGACAGCGCGTTGACGACAGAGACGCCGACGCCATGCAGGCCGCCGGACACCTTGTAGGAGTTCTGGTCGAATTTTCCGCCGGCGTGCAGCTGGGTCATGATGACCTCGGCCGCCGAAACGCCTTCGCCTTTATGGATATCGGTCGGAATGCCGCGGCCGTTATCGCGCACCGTCACGGAACCGTCGGGGTTGAGCGCGACGAACACTTCCGTGGCGTGACCGGCCAGCGCCTCGTCGATCGCGTTGTCGACGACTTCGTAGACCATGTGATGCAGGCCGGAACCGTCGTCGGTGTCGCCGATATACATGCCCGGACGTTTGCGCACGGCATCGAGGCCCTTGAGGACCTTGATCGATTCTGCGCCATAGTCGGTATTGTCGGAACGGATATCGCGGGCCGGTTCAGCCATCGTCGGCACCTTCAAATCAGGCGATAAAATGAGTCGCAATTGTCATTTTGTGTGACACGAAAAGCGAGTCCCGTACAGGGCAATCTCACCGCTCTCTTGCCGCTGTTAATATGTTGATTTGAAAGCGTTTTTTAAAGGCCAAAGGGGTAAGTTTCCGCGCTCTTTTTTGAGCGGTTTTTGGCGCCGAATCACGCCCTGGAAACTTGACGTTGCCGCGCGAAAATCGCCGCCCGTTTCAGACCGCGCCAAGCCATCAGGAAATCTCGTGCTGGCTCAGGGCCAGATTGTGCATGTGCTGGAACGCCGGTTCGTAGTCGGGTACCGGCTTGCTGAAGGCGCTGAGCGCCGCGGTCAGGATCTCGATGCGATCGAGATCGGCGCGCGCATGATCGATCACGCCGAGGAGCTCGCGCCTCACCCTGTCGATGGCATTTTCCGAATTCATAATGGCTCCCTAAGCCGGCTCAGGCTTTTTATTTCTCAATATTTCGGTGTCGCAGGGTTAAAGACTGGCGCGCGCGATGGTTCCGAATCCATCGAATTCAGTTGTCTCGATTGTGCAACGCAGCCAATAGCTTAATGGAACTTTAGCGGGCCGGTCCGACATTGCCGCCTTGCACCACCAGGACGTGCGCGCGGCCAGTGATGTCGCCGAAGGCCGCCGGATCGGCGCCCGTCATCCAGACTTGCGCGCCCAGCGCGGCGAGCGCGTCGTAGAGCGCCGCTCGGCGTCCGGGATCGAGATGCGCCACCACCTCATCGAGCAGCAGCAGCGGCGCAAAGCCTGTCATCTCCTTGATCAGACGCGCGTGCGCCAGGATCAGCCGGATCAGCAGCGCCTTCTGC
This sequence comes from uncultured Hyphomicrobiales bacterium, assembly GCA_903885555.1. GTDB lineage: Bacteria > Pseudomonadota > Alphaproteobacteria > Rhizobiales > Xanthobacteraceae > Pseudolabrys. Next base: position 24,237 of record CAISIV010000320.1, on the reverse strand, counting down.
TCCCCTGTCGATGAATTGGACGCAGGGATGCCTTTGGCCGCGTGGATGACCGAAAGATCGGACAGATGCGGGCCGTCGAGCGTGCGGCCGGCGGCGGCGTCGCGGGGACGGTTTTCCTTCAGCAGCGTGCGGTAGCGGTCTTCGATCTCGATGGCGCGCGCCGTCGGCAGCATCTTTTCCATCCAGCCTTCGAGCGCGATCTCCGGCATCGGGAATTCCGGCGACTGGTCGCGCGTTGCCACCAGCGCGCCCGAAAGTCGATTGACGGTCTCGGCGCGCGCCGCGGCGACCGCGACCGCGACTTCCGCGGTCTCGTGTTCGATGGCGTCGAGCCAATGCGGATCGCTGCGCGGGTCTTCCAGCAGGCGGTTGCGCGAGCGCAAGCTACGCTCCAGCGCCGACACCCGGCTGGAATGCTGCGCGTCGACCGCCAGCACCAGACGGTCGAGAAACCGTCTGCGGTCGGATGCGGGACCGTTGAACAGCGGGTCCATCGACGGCGTCAGCCACACCACGCGCAAATGCTCCGCGAACGCCGTGGCCGAGCCGACCGCTTCGCGATCGATCCGGCATTTGCGGGAATTCGTGGTGTTGTCGGCCGACGGCGGATCAATGCCGGTGCCCAGTGTCGACAGGCCCGCCATGCCCTCGATCTCGGCCGACACCGCCCAGGAACCGTCGCCTTCGGAAAACGCCAGTTCGTCCATCGTCGCACGGCGCAGGCCGCGGCCTGGCGCCAGCAGCGATATGGCCTCGATCAGATTGGTTTTACCGGCACCATTGGCGCCCGTCAGCACCACCGGCCCGGCGCGGTCGAATGTCACCTGCGCGGCGTGGTAGCTGCGGAAATTCGTCAGCGTCAGGCGTTGGATAAAGGCGGCGGTCATTGACGTGCCTTACCACCGCGAGCGGCGGCGCGAAACGTCACACCCGCATCGGCATCAGCACGTAGAGCGCGCCCTTGGCGTCCTTGTCCTGGATCAGCGTCGGCGAACCGGGATCGGCCAGCTTGAGCACGGCGACTTCGCCTTCGATCTGCGCGGCGATATCGAGCAGGTAACGCGAGTTGAAGCCGATATCGAGCGGCTCTGAATCGTACTCGACTTCGATTTCTTCCGTGGCGCTGCCGCTATCGGGATTGGTCACGGACAGCACCAGCTTGCCGCCGGAGATCGCCAGCTTGACGGCGCGGCCGCGCTCGCTCGACACGGTCGACACGCGATCGACCGCGGCTTCGAAATCTTTCTTGTCGACGATCAGGCTCTTGTCGTTGTTGGCCGGAATGACGCGGCCGTAGTCGGGGAACGTGCCGTCGATCAGCTTCGAGGTGATCACGGCGTTGCCGATGGTGAAACGGATTTTGCCGGCCGACAGCTCGATAGCGATTTCGCCTTCGCCGGTCTCAATGAGACGCTGTACCTCAGCGACGGTTTTACGCGGCACGATGATGCCGGGCATGCCCGCGGCGCCTTCCGGCAGCGGCAGTTCGACCTGCGCCAGCCGGTGGCCGTCGGTCGCCACCGCGCGCAGTGTGCCGGCTTTGGCGGTGCCCGCGGTGTGGAGATAAATACCGTTGAGGTAGTAGCGCGTCTCTTCGGTCGAAATTGCGAACTGGGTCTTGTCGATCAGCCGCTTGAGAGCGCCGGCGCCGACCTTGAACGAATGCGTCATCTCGCCGGCGGCGAGATCGGGGAAATCGCTTTCCGGCAGCGTCTGCAGAGTGAAACGCGAGCGTCCGGCACGGATCGCCAGCACGGCGCGGTCGCCGGAACCCTCGATCACGATCTGCGCGCCCTCGGGCAGCTTGCGCACGATCTCGTAGAACATGTGCGCCGGCACGGTGGTGGCGCCGCCCGGCGCAACCTCGGCGGCGATGCTGTCGGTCATTTCCAGATCGAGATCGGTCGCCTTCAGGCTGAGTTTGCCTTTGTCGGCCTTGATCAACACGTTGGCGAGAATTGGGATGGTATTGCGCCGTTCCACCACGCGGTGGACGTGGCCCAGCGACTTCAGCAGTTCGGCACGCTCGACAGTAACTTTCATGGAAAACCCGCTTCGGCGCCTTTGAGAAGGCCTTCAATCAAGGCAAGACTTTCAAGTCCCAGACGCCAAGCCGGCAGCCCGCGGAATGCGGGGCCGGGGAGCAAAGGTGACAAGAGCGGGCGAAATGCGCAAGAGCGGTGTTCGATCCCCGCTCATATCCCCAGCACTTCACAGGCTGGGGATGCGCCCCGGCCGGTGCCGAGGCGCTTAAGGCGGTGACTATTCCTGCAGCTGGCGCTTCAGGATCTCGATTTCCTCGGCCAGCGCCATGTCGTTGCCGACCAGGCCTTCGATCTTGCGGACCGCGTGGAGAACCGTGGTGTGGTCGCGACCGCCGAACCGGCGCCCGATCTCAGGCAAGGACCTAAGCGTCAGGGTCTTGGCCAGATACATCGCGACCTGCCGAGGGCGGACGACGTTTGCAGTCCGGCGCGACGACAGCAGGTCGGACCGGCTGACATTGTACTGCCGCGCCACCACCCGCTGGATGTCCTCGATCTTGACCCGCTTGGGCTCCTGCGGCCGGATCAGGTCGCGCACCTCGCGCTCGGCCATTTCCAGGGTGACGGCGTGGCCGGTCAGCTTGTTATGGGCGAGCAGACGGTTGAGCGCCCCTTCAAGGTCGCGGCCGTTATGGGTGACGGTTTTGGCGATATAGGCCAGCACCGGTAGCGGCACGTCGAAGGTCGGGTGGTAGGCACGCGCGGCCATGACGCGGGCTTTGAGGATTTCCAGCCGAAGTTCTTCGCCCAGCGAAGCCATTTCGACCACAAGACCGCCGGCCAGCCGCGAACGGACGCGGTCGTCGAGGCTTTCCAGATCGGACGGCGGACGATCGGAGGCGATCACCACCTGGCGACCGGCATCGATCAGCGCGTTGAGCGTGTGGCAGAACTCGGCTTGGGTCGACTTGCCCTGCAGGAACTGCAGATCGTCGATCACCAGCACGCCGATGCCGCGCAGTGCTTCCTTGAAGGCGAGCGCGGTCTGCGTGCGCAGCGCCGACACAAAGCCGTACATGAACTTCTCGGCGGTGAGATAGAGAACCTTGCGCTCGCCCGCGGCGTTGCCGGCCCAGGTGATGGCCTGCAACAGATGCGTCTTGCCGAGGCCGACGCCGGCATGGATGTAGAGCGGATTGAACATCACCGGATCGGTGCGGCGCGCGGCCGCGACCTGCTTGGCGGCGGCATGCGCCAGAGTATTGGAGCGGCCGACCACGAAGCTGTCGAATGACAGCCGCGCATCGAGCGGAGAACCGCCGAGCGCTTCGTGGACGCCCGGATCGCCGACCGACATCGGGCGGCCATTGCCGTTGCCGTTGAAACGATTGCTGTTGTCGCTTGAGCCGACCGGGATTTCCAGCTTCGGCTTGATCACCACGGCGGACTTGAGCACCGCCGAACGAACCGTCAGTTCGATGCGGCCGATCTTGTCGTCTTCCGCCTGCCAGCAGGCGAGCACGCGCTCGGCATAATGGTTTTGAATCCAACTTTTGAGGAACCGGGTCGGCACCGAAAGGCGAACGGTGCCTTCTTCGATCGCTTCAAGGTCCATGCGAGCAAACCAGCTCGAATAGACGTCGTCGCCAACTTCAGCGCGCAAACGGCTGCGAACTCGTGTCCAGCCGCCTTGATTTTCGTCCGACATTTTCTTGTGCTCGATTTTCTTGAACGGTTTGAACGAACTCGGTGAATCGGCCTGGCGAACTTAAACGCCAACGCGCCGTAAAATTGGGATGCAACAACTCTCTAACGATGATGCCGGGGACGTTTGTTCCGCTGTGGCGCTCAAAGGCCGGCGGGACGCTTCGACATAGGGCCGAGGGCAGTTGCGCTTTAGCCTAAAGGCGGCGGCGCCGTGCCCCGGATGGCCATCGTACTAGCCACGTAATCCGCCAGCCGACCTGAAAGATGGCGTACGGAACTGGAGCTACAGAGATTGCGATTGGATTGACGGCGGACGAGGCGAATGGCCACGCTGGACGAAGTCGATGACGCGCTCACGGCGAAAACTGCAGTCACACTTCCCAATCCAGTCATGATGCCCCCCAGCTGCTCCGGGTGTCTGCCCGGTGGTCTGATCGCTTCCAGATCTTGGCGGTCTGGAAAGCGCCGCGGTACCGTCTCTTTATTTAGCCTTTAGTCGCTTTAGTCTTTCGTCAGTCTTCAGTTGCTTCTTCTAGCTCATCTCACGCTGCGAGAATTCTGGAACTTCGCACCGGCGTTCTGCTTCTTTGCTCTGCGAAACGGCTTCGGCTGTCAGAAGACAAACGACTGCCGTCCTCACCCGCGTATGAGCGTGAAGTAAAACCATTTTTCTGGTCGCGTGCGGTGAAGCCCGAACGCATTTACAAAAAAACACATGCGATGGTGATGAGCAATGACAATCGCAGGCGCAAGACCATCGCGCGCGGCAGCGGACGTTCGAAGGCGCGTCCAGTTATGAATATGTCGTTAGCAACGTGTTGAAGACTCGTCGGGAATTTCGCCATAGCCACCGCGATACCGCGCTGCGAAGCGGCAATATTTTATTTTCGGTGGCGTACCGGAAATGCCTGCCGCACAAGCGATTCTCAAGTCCTCGCTCGGGCATTCCTTCTAAGTCGCTGCACTAACGAAAAGATTCATGCGCAGTGGATGAAGGTAGCTGTCGTTCGGAAAGCGCTGCGGCACTTGGGCTTTCGTGATCAGCGCTAATTTATGTCCAGTAAAAATCGTGACACGCAGATTTTTCTGACGGCGCTATGACAATTTCGCAACAACGCGAACCCGCGGCCTTCGCTTCATGCCGAAAGCGAGCCGATCGATCTAATGTGACATGAATTCGAAGCAAAAAATACGCCGCGTACAATTGCACGCGGCGTATTTTATATGTCGGTAATACGGAGTGACGAGTTCGGCACGTGTATGCGCCGGAAGAAGCCGGCTTTTACTTGCCGAGCTTCGCGATGCGGTGGGCGAGACGCGAAACTTTGCGGCTGGCGTTGTTCTTGTGAACGACGTTACGCTGCGCTGCACGCATGATCACCGGTTCCGCCGCCTTGAACGCGGCAGTGGCAACCTTGGCGTCGCCGGTGGCGATGGCTTCTTCGACCTTGCGGACCGAATTGCGCAGCACGGTGCGGCGGGTCTTGTTGATCTCGGTCTTGCGCGCGATCTTGCGCGTAGCTTTTTTGGCGGAACTGGTATTGGCCATGGATCTCTCGTTGGCGACCGGGGCCAAGGCGGGAAGTCCGCCATAGCGACCCTGAAATGAAAGAAAATGCAGCGCGATAAAAACGCGCTGCTGTTGCGAGGCTTATAGTAAGGCCCAGCCGGGGCGTCAACGCCTGCCGGCAGGGTGGTTAAGCGACCTTTTTGGCCCGAACGGCGTCGTAACCGGCGAAAACGGCCGTACGATCGGCCGCCAGGAAGGCCGAGAGCGGCGGACGGACCCGTGCCAGTGCCGGTTCGCCATGGATATGGCTGAGCAGCGCCTTGACGCCGGGGACCAACTGACGGCCTTCGAACAGCTTGCGGATCGTCACCGCCGCCTCGAGCGCGACGGCGTCGCCCTGCGACCAGGCGCGCTGGCAGAGATCCGGATTGCAGTTGGCGGTCGCCGAGATGCAGCCGGCGAACTCGCCGTTGCGCGCGTCGATCAGGCAGGCTTCGGTCGACGGGAATACCGCGAAGTCTTTCGCTACCGCGGCGGCCGAACGCGCGAAGGCCATGTCGCCGGACGAGTCCTTCAATCCCACGATGCGGGACGGGAACGCTTCGCGCAGCCGCTTGATCAACGGCACATGCCACAGCAGGCCGGTGAGCTGGGGGTAGTGGTACAGATAGAGCGGCAGCTTGCTGTCCGCGGTCGCCTTCACCAGCGTTCCGATGTAGTCGACCAGGCCGTCGTCGGGGATGCCTTTGTAATAAAATGGCGGCAGCACCAGCGCACCGCCAAAGCCAAGCGCCGCAGCGTGCTTGGTCAGTTCAACGGCATCGGACACGGACGCGGCGCCGGTGCCGACCATCAGCCGCTCGAGCGGCAGACCATTCTTCTTATAAGCATCCATTACCGCCTTGCGCTCGGCGACCGAGAACGACGTCGCTTCGCCGGTGGAACCCAGCACGTTGAGGCCGTCACAGCCGGTGTCGAGCAGGGTGCGCGCTAGATCGGTGGCGCGCTTGAGATCGGGTGCACCATTGTCGTCAAGCGGGGTGGCAACGGCGGCGATGACGCCGGACAGGGTCTTGCTCAAGTGAGTTTCTCCAGGTTTCGATTTTTGCTTTTAGCCGCTGACGTTGTAGGCCGCCAGCGCCGCCATATTGACGATCTGGTTGTCCTTGGCGCCGAGCTGCAATATCTGCACCGGCCGATCGAGGCCGACCAGCAGCGGGCCGATCACGGTGGCGCCGCCGAGTTCCTGCAACATTTTGGTCGAGATCGAGGCCGAATGGAACGCCGGCATGACCAGCACATTGGCCGGGCCGGACAGCCGATTGAACGGGTAAGCCGCCGCCAATTCCGGATTGAGCGCGACATCGGCGGCCATGTCGCCTTCATATTCGAAGTCGACCCGCTTGCCGTCGAGGATTTTCACCGCTTCGATCACGCGCGCCGAGCGTTCGCCCTGCGGGTGGCCGAAGGTCGAGAATGCCAGCATCGCCAGCCGCGGCTCATAACCGAGCCGCCGCGCCACGCCGGCCGCCTCGATGGCGATGTCGGCCAGTTCCTGCGCGGTCGGCATTTCGGTGACGGCGGTATCGGCCACCACGACAGTGCGGCCGCGCGCCACCACCAGCGATACGCCGATGACGCGATGACCGGGCTTGGGATCGATGACGTTGCGCACGTCCTCGAGCGCGACCGAGAAGTTGCGGGTGACGCCTGTCACCATGGCGTCGGCATCGCCCAGCGCCACCATGCAGGAGGCGAAGTAGTTGCGGTCGGTGTTCACCAGACGCTGGCAGTCGCGCAGCAAATAGCCTTTGCGCTGCAGTCGCTCGTAGAGATAATTGAGATAGACCGTGTTGCGCTTGGACAGTGCGGCATTGATAATTTCGATGCTGCCGCCGAGCTCGATGCCGGCTTCCTTGGCGGCGCCTCGCACGCGGTCCTCGCGGCCGACCAGCAGCGCGGTGCCGAGACCCTGGCCCACGAAGCTCGCGGCGGCGCGAATGACCTGTTCTTCTTCGCCTTCGGCAAACACCACGCGCTTGGGCGAGCGGCGCAGCTTGGCGTAGACCTGCACCATCGTGCCCGCGGCCGGATCGCGGCGCGCGTTCAGCTGGTGGCGGTAGGCATCCATGTCTTCGATCGGCTTGCGGGCGACGCCGGTTTCCATCGCTGCCTTCGCTACCGCCGGCGGGATGGCCGAGATCAGCCGCGGATCGAACGGCACCGGGATAATGTATTCCGGGCCGTATTTCGGCCGCGCGCCGTAAGCAGCCGCGACTTCGTCAGGCACATCTTCGCGCGCCAGCGCGGCCAGCGCTTTCGCCGCGGCGATCTTCATTTCCATGTTGATCGCGGAAGCGCGCACGTCGAGCGCGCCGCGGAAGATGTACGGGAAACCCAGCACGTTGTTGACCTGGTTCGGATAGTCCGAACGCCCGGTCGCCATGATGGCGTCGTCGCGCACTTCCGCAACTTCCTCGGCGGTGATTTCCGGATCGGGATTGGCCATCGCGAAAATGATCGGCTTCGGCGCCATCGACTTGACCATTTCTTTGGTCACCGCGCCCTTGGCCGAGAGGCCGTAAAATACGTCGGCGCCCTTGAGCGCATCGGCCAGCGTGCGGGCGTCGGTTTTCACCGCATAGCCAGACTTCCACTGGTTCATGCCCTCGGTGCGGCCCTGATAGATCACGCCCTTGGTGTCGCAGAGGATGAGATTTTCCGGCGTGAAACCGATCGCCTTGAGCAGTTCGAGACAGGCGATGCCGGCGGCCCCCGCGCCGTTACAGACGAGTTTGGTGTTCTTGACGTCGCGTCCCGTAAGGTCGAGCGCGTTGATCAAACCGGCGGCGGAGATGATCGCCGTGCCGTGCTGGTCGTCGTGGAATACAGGAATGTCCATCAATTCCTGCAGACGCTGCTCGATGATGAAACACTCGGGCGCCTTGATGTCTTCGAGATTGATGCCGCCCCAGCCGGCGCCGAGCAGCCTCACGCAATTGATGATTTCTTCCGGATCCTCGGACGAGACTTCCAGATCGATGGAGTCGATGTCGGCGAAACGCTTGAACAGCACCGCCTTGCCTTCCATCACGGGCTTGGCCGCCAATGCGCCGAGATTGCCGAGACCGAGAATGGCCGTGCCGTTGGTAATGACGGCGACGAAATTGCCCTTCACCGTGTAGTCGTAGGCCTTGGCCTTGTCGGCGGCGATCGCCAGCACCGGGACCGCGACGCCGGGCGAATAGGCCAGCGACAGATCGCGCTGGGTCGCCATCGGCTTGGTGGCCACGACCTCGAGCTTGCCGGGCCGGCCTACGCTATGAAATTGCAGGGCTTCGAGGTCGGTGAAAGTCGGCCGGACCGGCGGTTTTGCGGACATTTGTACTCCCTAGACCGCCGGAGGTACCGGCGCGGGCGGACGTTAGCCGAAGGAACCATGATATCTCAAGGCAATAGGACCCTGCGGTATTTGCAGAGGTCGCCAAACGCCATCGTCGGCGGCACAGTTGAACCCCCGGCTTCTGCACGGTAAAGCCGTGCCATAATCCGCGCGCAAAGCCGGTGCTATGAAGACCGGCAATTGAGCCGGGCAACCAGAGCCTTCTTATTATGATCCGTTTTCTATTCCGCTTTCTCGGGCTGATCCTGCTGGCCGCCGCCTTTATCCTGGTGATCTACGACGGCACCAAGTCGATCGCGGCCAATAGCCTGTACCTCACCAACACCCGGACCTTGTGGGAATTGGTCGCGGCCGGAAGCCTGGCCAAGATCAAGCCCGCGCTTGAGCCGATCGCCGGTGGATTGCTCTGGGACCCCGGCATGATCGCCATTCTGGCGACGCCGAGTTGGGCCCTGCTGGGCGGCTTCGGCATCCTGCTGCTGCTGTTCGGCCGCCGCAAAAAACCGCTGATCGGTTACGCACGCTAACTGTCTCGTGAACGCCGCGTGTGCCTGGCTGGATCATCCGTGATCGGCCGCGCCATTCCGCAATCGCTGCCGCGTGACTATATTGCGCTCAACGAATGCAGCGACAATTTCAGGAGGACCAATCGATGTTCGGTTTCAAGAAATCGCTTTCGATCCCCGCCGCCGCCGAGGCTTTGCCCGGACGCGCCACACCGATCCGCACCGCCGACGAGCATTTCCTCAATCACCACGCGCTGAAAGGGCCCTATCCGGAGGGCTTCGAGAAAGCGATGTTCGGGCTGGGCTGCTTCTGGGGCGCCGAGAAGAGCTTCTGGCAATTAGGCGATGGCGTTTACGTCACGGCGGTCGGCTATGCCGGCGGCCCGACGCCGAACCCGACCTATGAGGAAGTTTGTTCGGGCCGCACCGGCCACAACGAAGTGGTGTTGGTGGTCTACGACCCGAAGAAGATTTCCTACGAGGCTCTGCTGAAGAATTTCTGGGAAGGCCACGACCCGACGCAAGGCATGCGCCAGGGCGGCGATGTCGGCACCCAATATCGCTCTGGCATCTACGTCTTCGATGACGCACAGCGCAAAGCCGCCGAGGCGTCCAAGGCGATGTACGGCGACGAGCTGGCCAAGAAGCGTTATGGCGCCATCACCACCGAGATCGTCGACGCGCCGGAGTTCTACTTCGCCGAGGATTATCACCAGCAGTATTTGGCCAAGAACCCGTTCGGGTATTGCGGCCATGGCGGCACCGGGGTGTCATGCCCGATCGGTACCGGCGCCAAGCTGGCCACCGCGTAAGGTCGGACGGGCTTTAAAGAATCGGTTGCGGCGGGCGCCCTGCAGTGGCGCCCGTTTGCGTTTTAAGACCTTGAAAACGCGGGTTTAATCCCCCGGTCGCCCTGGTGAGACTTTCTTAACCATATAAAGCGTTAATCGGGCTCACGTTTCTTAACCGGCCCGGATTCTGTTCATACGGGAAGCCCGATTGTTGCTGGCTTTGGTGACCGCTCTCGCGGTCAGCGCCTGCGCGCGGCAGCAGCAGACGTATTACGTGATCGATCCCAATACCGGGCAGCCGGTTCCGGTTGTCAATCAGCAGACGTATACCGTGCCCTCGATGCCGCCCAATTCCGTGGCGATGTCGTCGCCGGCATCCGCGCCTGTCTATGCGCAAGCACCGTCATCAACACCGGCGCAGGCCGCTTCGCCCCGTTCGTCCGACAGCCGCGGCCTGTTCTCGTCGTCGCCGGCCTATGCGCAACAGACTTATGCGGACCCATCGGCAGCCTACGCGCAGGCCGCGCCGCAAACTTACGCCCAGCCGCAAGCCGCACCGAACGGCCGCGGTCTGTTCGGTTCGCGTGGAGCCACCTACGCGCAACAGCCGACTTACGCGCAACCGTCTTATGTGCAGCCGCAGCCGAGACAGCCTTACGTCGCGCAATATCAGCCGCAGTATGCGCCGCCGCCGCAATATGCACCGCAGCCTCAGCCGCAATATCAGCCGCAACCGCAATACGCGCCGCAGTATCAGCAACAGGGCGGGCCTTACGCCGCCGCGCCGCAGGCTTACGCATCGGCGCCGGCGGGCGGCCAGCAGAGCTACACGCTCGACAGCGGCGACAAGCTGCGCGTCGTCGTCTTCGGCCAGGACGGCATCACCAACAGTTACACGGTCGACGCCGGCGGCAATGTCAGCCTGCCGCTGATCGGCACCGTGCCGGCGCGCGGTTACTCGACGCAGCAGCTGTCACGCATGATCGCCGAGCGGCTCAAGCAAGGCTATGTGCGCGAGCCGCATGTCAGCGTCGACGTCGAAAGCTACCGGCCGTTCTTCATTCTCGGCGAAGTCACCAATCCGGGGCAGTATCCTTACGTCCCGAACATGACGGCGGAGACCGCGATCGCGATTGCCGGTGGCTTCGCGCCGCGCGCCCAAAAGGGCAAGGTCGAGATCAGCCGCAATCTTCCCGGGCAGCAGTTCAAAGGCGACGTGCCGACGAGCTTCGCGCTCAAGCCCGGCGACACGATTGTCGTGAAGGAGCGGTGGTTCTAGCCACCGCGTCTGGATTTTCAATTTTTTTGGCGGTCTCACTCAATCGCGCATAGTTCGGCCGCCGCCGAACCCTCGTTGCTATCAGGTCGGCTACAAGGGCAGGGCAGTCGTTTTCTCGCCAGGCCGTTTCGACAATGTCCTCCAGAACCAATACCAGCCTTGAACTGGCGCTGCTGTTCGCGCTCGCGACGCTATGGGGCGCCTCCTATACCTTCATCAAGATCGGCGTCGGCACCATTCCGCCGGTGACGTTGATTGCCGCGCGCACCTTGATCGCCGGCGGGATTCTCGTTCTGGTCATCAGGTCGCGCGGTCTGAGCCTGCCGCGGGACACTGCGACGTGGCGGCGGTTTTTGTTTCAGGCCTGCCTCAATAGCGTGGTGCCGTTCACGTTGATCGCCTGGGCCGAACGCACCGTCGATGCCGGTCTGGCCACCATCCTGAATTCGACATCGCCGATCTTTGCCTTTCTGCTGACAGCCGTGATGACGCGGCATGAAGCCGTGACCGCGCGCAAGCTCGTCGGCGTTGGAGCCGGCATTGTCGGGACGTGTCTGATTGTCGGCGTGCAGGCCTTCAACGGCGTTGGCCAAGACCTTTGGGCTCAGCTCGCTATTGTGGCCGCCACGGTCTGCTACGCCGGCGCCGCCATCTTCGGCCGCAATTTCAAGGGCCTCGATCCGATCATGCCGGCGGCCGGCTCGCTGATCTGCGGCGCGGCGATCCTCTTGCCCATCAGTCTGGTGATCGATCGGCCCTGGACGCTGACGCCGTCGGCGGAATCGATTGGCGCTCTGCTCGGTCTGTCAGTGTTCTCGACCGCGCTGGCTTTCGTGATCTACTTCCGGCTCGTGCAAACGCTTGGGTCGGTGGGCACAACCGCCCAAGCCTATTTGCGCGTACCGATCGGCGTGGCGATCGGCGTCGTATTCCTGGGTGAAACACTGACGCCGACCGCGTGGGCCGGGCTCGTCTTTGTCATCGCCGGCGTTGCGGCCATGACAATCCCATCGCGCAAGCCTGCGCCCGCCGGCTGAATTGGCCGACTACTTCTTCATCGTCTTCGCCAGGAATTCCAACGTCCGGCTCCACGACAGATCGGTCGCTTCCTTGCGGAAGCTGGCGCGGTCGTCGTTCGAGAAGGCATGCGGTGCGCCGGCATAGACATAGACCTCGGCCTGCGGCTGCTTCTTCTTGATCTCCTCGACGGCGGTCATCGGGATACCTTCGTCCTTCTCGCCGAAATGCATCTGCATCGGACATTTCGCCTTCTCATCGGCGAACTTGGCGATGGCGCCGCCGTAGTAGCAGACCGACGCTGAAAGGCCGGTGATGCGGCAGCCGGCGAGAAACGCCGCGGTGCCGCCCATGCAGAATCCAATGACACCCAAAGGCCCGACGCCCTTCATTTCATCTCTGGCGGCCGTCAAGTCGGCCATCATGTGATCGAAGTTGATATTGCCCATCAGGCTGCGCGCATGGGCGATTTCGTCGGGGGTGTAACCGCTGTCGAAGTCGCGCGCGAAGCGGTCGAACACCGCCGGCGCCACCGCGACGTAACCTTCCGCCGCCAGCCGGTCGCAGACCGCGCGGATGTGTTTGTTGACGCCGAAAATTTCCTGCACCACGACCAGTCCGCCCTTCGGCGTGCCCGCCGGGTCGGCGCGATAGCCGCCGAGCTTGTGCGCGTCGGCGGCGGTCAGCGACAGATGTTTACCCAAGAAAACCTCCCGTTGTATTCAATACAAAATCGGCCGCGCGGTTTTTAGCATGACCGCGCGGCCGCCGAACAGCAGGGGCGTTTTAAATCAGCGCGCCGCCCTCTTTTGCGGCGCCGGATGCAGGATCAGTTTCTGCACACGCCAGTTCAAGAGTTCCGCCACATACAGTTCGTTTTCCGACGGGCAGGCGATTTCGTGGATCCAGCCGAATTGCTTGGGCTGCTTGCCGGCCGCGCCGAGCCAGCCCAGCACCTTGCCGTCGAGCGACAGTTTGTAGATGCGGCCCGGATAAGCGTCGGAAGCGTAGAGCACCTGGTTCGGCGGCGGCGTGATGCACACGGTCCAGGGCGCGCCCGGCGACTGTGTCAGGTTCCTTTGATACTGCTGCAGCGTCGGCATGTTGCCGATGGCCGGCCGCGCCTTCTCGTCGAACGGCACGTCCATGGTCATGATGCGCAGGAATTTGCCTTCGCCGTCGAATACCTGGATGCGCCGGTTGCCGCGGTCGGCGACGTAGACGTTGCCGGCGGCATCGGCGGCGATGCTGTGCGGCGTGTTGAGCTCGCCTTCCTTGTTGCCGCGGTCGCCCCAAGACTTGAGCCACAGTCCATTCTTGTCGGCCTTGGCGACGCGCGAATTGATGTAGCCGTCGCTGATGAAGATCGAACCGTCCGGCCCGAAGGCGACGTCGGTCGGCTGGCGGAAGCGTCCGTCCTCAGCCGCTTTCGGCGGCACCGGATGCTCGAGCGGTTTGGTGTCTTCGTCGGAGGCTTCCTGTTTGCGGCCAAACACCATGGTGACGCGGCCTTCCGGATTGAACCGGACGATCATGTCGGAGCCTTTGTCGATGGCCCAGATATTGTCCTGCCTGTCGATGCGCACCGCGTGCGCGAACGACCAGGCGTAGAGGCCCTTGCCGATCTCGCGGATGAACTTGCCGTCGGGGCCGAACTCCAGCAGTTGCGCGGCCGCCGCCGCATAAGCCGGTCCCGACGTGTTGCCACGCGAAAACACAAAGACGTGTTTCTTGGAATTGGTGGCGACGCCGGTGACTTCGCCGAAATGCATGTTCGGCGGCAGCTTCACCGGATCGGGCACGGAATCGAACGGGATTTCCGGCGCCGGCTGCGGATTAAAGCCCGGCGGCTGTTGTGACCATGCGATAGCGGCGCTGAAGGCGAGCACCGACAACGCACCAACGATCCTTGTCGCGCTTCGTAATGTCATGGCGTCCTCCCTGGACGAATGTACGGCGGATTGTTCCACTCGTGTTCTGCGGGAGAAGTCTAGCGCAACGCGCGGCCTACGCCAGCGGGGTCAGTCGCTGAAAGCCTGCGCCAGCAATTCATAGGATCGTTTGCGCGCGGTGTGGTCGAAGATCATCGAGGTCACCATCAGCTCATCGGCCTTGGTGGAATCGATCAAGGCCGAGAGCTTTTCCTTGACGGTCTTGGGCGAGCCGACCGCAATACGGTTGCGGCCCTGCGCGATGCGGGCGCGGTCGACCGGCGTGTAGTCGAACGCGGCGGCTTCCTCCGGCGAGGCCAGCGGCTTCATCTCGCCCTTGGCGCGGCGCACGGTGTTGAGATCGAAGGTCAGTGCCAATCGTTCGGCTTCCTCGTCGGTGTCGGCGACCATGACCTGCGTGCCGAGGATCGCCAGCGGCACCTTGTGCGATATCGATGGCTTGAAGCTGTCGCGATAGAGCTTCATCGCTTCGTCGGCGGGAAATGTCGCAAAGTGATGCGCAAACGCGAAGGCCGCACCAATTTGTCCGGCGAGCTGCGCGCTGTAGTCCGACGAGCCGAGCAGATAGATCGGCGGCAGCGGCACGTCGGCCGGCATCGCCTTCACATTGTGAAACGGATGCCCGGCGGGAAAGCCGCGCGTCTCCAGCAGCATCAATTCCTGGAAGCGTTCCAGGAAATCGTCTTCCTCATTGATGCCCTGGCGGCGGCGCAAGGCATACGATGTCGCCGGATCGGTGCCCGGCGCGCGGCCGAGACCGAGATCGATGCGGCCGGGAAACAACGCCTCCAGCACCTTGAAGCGCTCGGCCACCATCAGCGGCGCATGGTTGGGCAGCATCACGCCGCCGGAGCCGATGCGCATGTTTTGGGTCACTGCGGCAATCTGCCCGATCATGATGTCGGGCGCCGACGAGGCGATGGCCGGCATATTATGGTGCTCGGCCACCCAGTAACGAACGTAGCCCAGACGGTCGCAGAGCTGCGCCAGATCGAGCGAATTGCGCAGCGCCTGCGCGCCGGTCATGCCGGTTGCAACCGGTGAAAGATCGAGCACTGAAAGTGGGGTCATGAGCGGTTCATATCACAGGGCGCCGGTCTTTTTGTGCGCCGAACATAGCCTATGATAGGTATTGGCTTGGAGAAGGAACAGGGCATGGCCGCGTTGACCGAATGGAAAGTTCCGACCTCGTCGCAGCCGCGCGCTGAAGACTATTCATTCGATCTCGAGCGCGCGCTGTCCTCGGTGGTCGGCCTGCATTCCATCGTGCCGCAGGACGCCTTCACCGCCGAGACGCTGGGCGTCGAGCGCGCCGGCAACGGCGTGCTGATCGATGACGGCCTGGTGCTGACCATCGGCTATCTGATTACCGAGGCCGAGACGGTCTGGCTGCATTTCGGCGATGGCCGCGTCGTGCAGGGCCATGCGCTCGGTCTCGATCAGGAAACCGGCTTCGGGCTGGTGCAGGCCTTGGGCAAGATCGACATGCCGTCGCTGACCATCGGCTCGTCGAGCGCGGCGCAAACCGGCGACCGCATTGTCGTCGGCGGCGCCGGTGGCCGTACCCGTTCGCTCGGCGGCCGCATCGCCGCCAAGCAGGAATTCGCGGGTTACTGGGAATACGTCCTCGACGAAGCGATCTTCACGTTTCCGGCGCATCCGAACTGGGGCGGCACCGCCTTGATCTCGCCGAAGGGCGAACTGATCGGCATCGGTTCGCTGCAGATCGAGCGCGAGCGCGACGGCAAGAACGAACATCTCAACATGACGGTGCCGATCGATCTGCTCACGCCGGTGCTCGACGACCTGCGCAAGTTCGGCCGCGTCAACAAGCCGGTGCGGCCGTGGCTCGGGCTTTATTCGACCGAGATCGAAGACAAGATCGTGATCGTCGGCATCGCGCCGAAAGGTCCCGCCGCGCGCGCCGAACTGAAAACCGGCGACGTCGTGCTGTCGGTGGCCGGCGAGGACATCTCCACGCTGGGACAGTTCTACCGCAAGGTCTGGTCGCTCGGAAATTCCGGCGTCGAGGTGCCGCTGACGCTGTATCGCGAAGGCGTTACCTTCGACGTGCGCGTCAATTCATCCGACCGCGCCAAGTTTCTCAAAGGACCGCGGATGCATTGAGGAAGAGAGCGTCAGCTCTCTTCCATGCCGTCCACCCGGTTCGGATAGAACGCCAGATATTCCTTGATCTCGGCCATCGCCGGAAACGGCGTCTCATACGACCACACCGCGTTCTCGGCGGTCTTGCCGCCGGCCGCGACCGAGAAATAACTGGCTTCGCCCTTGTACGGACAATGGCTGGCGTTGCTGGTCTTGGTAAACAAATCCATTTTGGCGTCGGCGCGCGGAATATAGAGCACCGGCGGATAGCTTGCCTCCTGCAAGCGCAGCGCCTGGGTGGTGTCGGCGATAATTTGGCCGCCAACCGTGACGCGGACGCGCTTTTCGTTCGGTGTGATGGTGATCGGATGGTCGGGGCCGGGAAGTTTCATCGTCGATCGCTCCGTCTTTGCCGGTAATAGTGCGGAAAGCATAAGGCCGTCGGCCCCTATATAGTTACCGATTTCAGAACGGCAGGGCGGTATCGATAAAATTTGACGGTTTCGTCTTACGGGAACGAGAGAGTCTGTGTCGTAGTTTGAGCATGACGCCAGCCATTGGAATTGCGCTCATGAACGAGACCAAGACCGTCGAAAAGCTGCTGCAAGGCCTCAATATTCTGATTGTCGATGGCAATCATTATATGCGCAAGCTGACGCGCACGATGCTGATGAACCTCGGCGCCAAGTCGGTGATCGAAGCCTCCGACGGGCTCGCCGGTCTCGAACAGATCCGGCTCAACGATCCCGATGTCATGCTGCTCGACTGGGACATGCCGGTGCTCGACGGCATGGAAGTAATGCACATCGTGCGTTCGCCCGGCGTTTTCCCGCGGCCCAATCTGCCGATCATCATGTTGACGCACCGCGCCGAACGCTCGGCGGTGGTGCAGGCCATTCAGGCCGGCGTTCACGAGTTTCTGGTGAAGCCGACGTCGCCGAAGGCCTTGCGTGACCGGCTGACCTCGATCGCGGTCAATCCGCGTCCGATGGTGAAGATCGGCGACAGCTATGTTCCCGAGCCGCGCCGTCCGGCGCCGGCGTTCGATCTCGAGTCGTTCTCCTAAAGATTACGCCTTCGGGAAATCGTACAGGCTTTTAAAAGTCGTAGAGTCTTGCCGGATTGTCGGTGAGGATCGCCTGCCGCAGCGCGGGCGATGGCGTCCATTCCAGAAACACATCAATCAGACGTTGCGCATCCGGCACCGGACCTTCGGGGCGCGGATGCGGCCAGTCGGTGCCCCATACCAGATTCTGCGGATTGGCGGCGACCAGCGCGTCGTGAAACGGCTTGGCCTGCGCGTAATCTGGCGGCGTTGCGCCGAGACGATAGGTGCCCGACAGCTTGGCCCAGAACTTTCCGCCGCCGACCGCGCGCAGCAGCGCCTGGAAGCCCGGATTGTGCGTGCCGTGATGATGTTCGAGCCGCCCCATATGGTCGACCACGATCGGCACCGGCACGCGGTCGAGCTGCGGCATCAGTTCGGGCAGGTCGCGGGTGTCGATCCACAATTGCAGATGCCAACCGAGCTCCTGCATCAGCGGATAAAACGGTTCGACGTCTTTCAGGCCGACGCCGTTCTGATAATAGGGCTTGCCGTCGCGGCGGAATTCGTTGGCCCGCAGCGCGCGAACGCCAGCCTTGTGCCACGCTTTCAAAACCGCCGGCGTCAGCTCGGTGCCGCCGACCGCGACGCCGCGCAGCCGTTTCGGTTCGCGCGTCAGCGCATCGAGCATCGCCGTGTTGTCGCGGCCGTAAGCCGATGGCTGCACCAGTACGCCGCGGTCGAAGCCGAGACGGTCGAGCATCGCGAGATAAGCCTCGAGCGGCGCGTCGTCCGGCGTGTAGCTGCGCGGCTCGGCATAGGGAAACTTCGCCGCCGGTCCGAATACGTGGCAATGCGTGTCGCAGGCGCCCGCCGGCAGTTTTCCGCTCATTTCGATTCCGCTCCCGTCGTCATGCCGATACGCTTCATGATCGGTGCGATGCGTGCGCTGTCCTGCCGCAGCATCTCGGTCACTTCCGCGGCCGTGCTCGGATGCGGCGTGAAGCCTTGCTGTTTGAGGATCGCAACCACTTTCGGATCGGCCAGCCCTTCGGCGAAGGCCTTGCTCAGCATGTCCATGATCGGCTGCGGCGTGCGCGCCGGGGCGAACAAAGTATAGAGCCCGGTATATTCGTAATTCGGCAGGCCCTGTTCGCGCACCGTCGGCACGTCGGGCAGCACCGACACGCGCTGGCGTGATCCAACCGCCAGAGGCCGCACCTTGCCGGCCTCGATGAACGGTAGCGCCACCGAGGTGTTGATCCAGAACACGTCGACTTCGCTCTGCGCCACCGCCATGGTTGCCTGCGCGCCGCCGCGATAGGGCACGTGCATCATCTCGATGCCGGCGTCGGATTTGAGTTGCTCCATCGCCAGATGCTGCGGGCTGCCGAAAGCAACCGAGGCGTAATTGAGTTTGTCGGGCGCGGCTTTCGCCATGTCGATCAGTTCGCGCAGCGACCTGGCTTTCAGGTTGGGGCTCGCGATCAGCACCGAATTGGTCTCGACCAGCAGCGTCACCGGCGCCAGATCGGTCCAGGGATCGAAGCCCATCGGCGTGCCCGTGTTCGGCAGGATCGCATGAACGCCGTTGTTGAACAGGCCGATGGTGTAGCCGTTCGGTTCGGCGCGGACGACGCGCTGCGCGCCGATGGCGCCGCCGGCGCCCAGCACATTTTCGACGACGATGCGCTGGCCGAATTTGGCGCCGACCGATTCCGCCAGCACCCGCCCGACCAGATCGCCCGCCGTTCCGGCCTGCACCGCCACCACCAGCGTGATCGGCCGTGCCGGAAAAGTTTCGGCCCGGGCTTCAATTTGCGCCGCGCCCACAGCGGCGCAGCACAGAATTGCCAGCGCCGGCCTGAGGCCTATAAAGGCGAACGGCATGTGAACGTTCTCCATTTTCACAACGTCAAACTGGAATTTCGCGCAGCTCAAGCAGTGCGCGCCGTGGATATCACACCTGTGAATGACATGTCCCGCAACAGTGATGATGTCGACAGTGCGGAAGCCTACGCGCGCTGCCGCGTCGCGCGTGACTGGCTGACGGGGCAATATGCCGACGTCTCCCCACTGCCGGTTCTCTATTCCGGCGCGCCGTTCACGATGAAGGTCACGGGGCATCCGCCCGAAACCGCGTCGGTGGTGCGCGAAGTGTTCAAGCCGGCCTTCAAGGTTCTCGAGCGCATGACGCGCGGCAAAATCCTCGTCGACGACCGCTGGGGCGCAAGCGTGCACGCCGAGCGCGAAGCCGTGGCGGCGCTGCGGGACGGTCGCACCGATTTCGCGCCGTGTTACTCGGCCTGGGACAACGAGACCTACACATTGGTGCAGGGGCTGCGGCTGCCGGGCCTGTTCGCCAGCGCCGAGATCGGCACCGCGATTTCGGAAGAACTCTATTCCGATTTCTTCCGCGCCGATGTCGAGAAGCAGGGCATCGTCATGGGTCGGTTGAAGGCGACCAGCGCCTTTCATCTGTTCAGCATGAAGCCGATCCGCACGCTGGCCGATCTGCAGGGCCTGCGTATCGGCGGCAATGACGGCATCGAGGGCAATGTGATCCGCGCGCTGGGCGCCATTCCGGTGCCGGGCAGTTCGCTGGAGAAGAAAGAGGCCTTTGCCTCCGGCGCACTCGACGCCATGCACATTTCCGACGGCCCGGCCGAAGTCTTCGGCATCGGCACCAAGGCGCGCTATCGCACCTCGCTCGGACTGGTGCGCAACAACACCGAATTCGGCATGAGCAGGACGTTCTGGCAAAGCCTGCCGGGGGACTTGCAGAAAATCCTGCACGCCTGGTTGCGCGCCGAGGCGCAGGCCGAATGCCAGGTGTTCTACGGGCTGGAAGGCGCACGCGCCCGCGACAAGTTCCGCGCCGCCGGTTGCGAATTCATCGAATTTTCCGCCAATGACTGGGCGCAGATCAGGCAACGTGTCGCGCCGGTGATCGGCAATTTCGTTACCAGCGAAGAGGGTGCGGGGCGGCCCGCTGCGCGTATGATCGCGGCCATCGAAACACTGACGAAGAAATACCAAAACAAATCGCCGGATCAGTTGATGGTCGATGCCATCGCCGATCCGATTCAGTGGGGCCAGTGATGATGATGGGCGAAGTGATTCAGATCCGGCTCGGCGGCTACGGTCCGCCATCGACCACCTTCAGCCGTGCGCTCAAGATCATTGGCGACAAGCTCAAGGTCCAATTCGGTCCGCGCGTCGATATCCAATATGTCTGGAACGTCATGGACCTCGGCTATAACGCCGAGGACGTGCTGTCGCTGGTCGAGCGCGGCGCGCTGTCGATCGGCTACCAGTCGACCAGCGGCCTGATGCCGGATGTCGGTTTCGCCGATTTGCCGTTTCTGTTTCAAAACGAGGCCGCGGCGCGCACCGCGATCGACGGCACGTTCGGTGCGCTGCTGGCGTCCGCGATCGAAACCAAGACCAACAGCCGTGTGCTCGGATTTTTCGAAAACGGCTTCCGGCATATTTCAAACTCCATCCGCCCGGTGCGTTCGCCCGCCGATTTCCAGGGCATGAGCATCCGCACGCTCAACAGCCCGATCCAGGCGCGCACCTTCGAGTTGCTCGGCGCAAAGCCGGTGCATGTCGGCCTCGCCAAGCTGATCGCCGCGCTGAAAAACGGCGAGATCGACGGCCAGGAAAATCCGCTGGCCAATACGGTGACCTACGGCGCGCACAAATTGCACAAGTTCCATACGCTGACCAACCACTTCTATGTGTCGCGTGTCGTCGCCGCGCATCGCCAGAGTTTTGATTCATGGCCAAAGGATCTGCAGGACGCCGTGCGGGCCGCGGTGAAGGCCGCGATCCCGCTGCAGCGGGACTACGCGGAGCAGGAGGAAATCGACGCGCGCAAGGCCATTGAAGCGGCCGGCTGCGACGTTGTCGATCTGACGCAAGCCGAGCGCGGCGCGTTCCGGAATGCGGTCAAGCCGATCTACGCCGAAGCGCGCCGCCAGTTCGGCGACGCGCTGATCGATAGCCTTGGCGTGAAGTAGCTACTTCGGCTCCAGCCCCGCCAGTTTCGCCGCTTCGCCCATGCGCTTGTAGTCGTCGCGGATGAAGGCGGTGAAGCCGGCCGACGTCATCTGTTCCGGCGTTGCGATCTCCGAGCCCATCTCGCGCAGCCTGTCGACGGTGGTGCCGCCCTGCAATCCGTTCTCGATGGCCTTTTGCAATTGCGCGATCACGTCCGCGGGCGTGCCGGTCGGCGCCAGAATGCCGATATAGCTCGACGCGGTGAAATCCTTGACGTCGCCTTCGATGAAGGTCGCGACGTCGGGCGCCTGCTGCGAGCGTTTGGTCAGCGCCACCGCGACGATGTGGGCCTGGCCGCCTTTGTGCAGCGGCAGCGCGGTGGAAAATTCGGTCATCGCGGCCTGGATGCTGCCGCCGATCAGGTCCGGCATCAGCGCGCCGCCGGAGCGGTAAGGCACGTGCACGATATTGGCGCCGGTCGCCGCCTTGAAACGCTCGAGCGTCATATGCGTGGCGCTGCCGACGCCGGAGGTGGCGATGCTGATCTGATCCTTCCTCGACATCGCGACCAGCTCGGGCAGTGTCTTGGCCTCGACCTTGTTGCCGAGAATAATGCAATGCGGCGCGTAGCTGGTCAGCGCGACCGGTGCGAAATCTTTCAGCGGGTCGTAGCCGAGCTTGGCCTGCACAAAGGGATTGACGGTGAGCGGTCCGTTCGAGCCGACCAGCAGCGTGTAGCCATCGGGCGTGGCGCGCGTGACCGCTTCGGCGCCGATGCTGCCGCCGGCGCCGGCGCGATTGTCGACGATCACCGGCTGGCCGAGCGCCACCGAAATCCGCTCGCCGACCAGGCGGCCGACAATGTCGGCATTGCCTCCGGCCGCGAAGGGAACGATCAGCCGGATCGGCCGGTCGGGAAACGCGGCAAAGGCGGCGCGCGGCAACAGACTCGCGGCGGTGCCAAAGGCTGCGGACGCAAGAAAGCTGCGGCGTGAGATGGTCATGGATCCTCCCGGATGATGAAGCCCCGGCTCTTGAACGGCCGGCTTGGCATTCGAAGAATTGGCGCTTGAAGCAGCTTACACGCTAGGAAGCTTGGCATTTTGGAGAAAGTGGCGCGCCCGAGGGGATTCGAACCTCTGACCTTTGCCTTCGGAGGGCAACGCCTTAAGGTCTGGTTTCGCCAAAACCCAACAAAATCAACATTAAAGTATCGCCAGCTTTCGCTTGAGATCGCTGGATTTCGATCCCAACTGTGCCAGATTTGTGCCAAGAAACCAAGAGTGCGCTCGCGACAAACTTAACGCTTTGCCAGGATAAGAATCCAGGGGATGGCGTAAGGGATTGGTAGATTTGGTTTGACGAATTCAAAATCCAGCTCAAGATAAATCTCACAGGCTTTGCACCGCGTACGACGAGTACGTTATCGCTCCTTAAAGATGATCGGTGCCGGACGGATCCGGCCGAGGTCGGACCTCTTGGAGAAGCAGGTCTCGCGCGATCCCGATCGGCCGACTAGGCCGTCCGCTCGTGGGCGATGGTCATGGCGATGCTGCCCTTAGGCGGGCACATGCGGACGAGCGGGATGAGATCGGGACGGGCCGCCGAATCAGCGGTAGTAATGGCGTTAGCCATGGTCGAGTTCCTTTCGATCCTGGTCAGGCCGTCGTTCGGTGTTAGCGCACCGGGCGGCGGCCGCCTCGCAAATGCGACGGCCCCAAAGCCTACAGCTGGACATTTGATGAAATCAAAGCCGTCTCGAGGGTATGCTTAATGTACCTCGAGGAAAATCAGACGATTGAATGTCGGAAGCGTTGAGCGAAATCGGCTTGCCAAGCCGTGAGGCATGATCGGCGCGTTACAATTGCAAGCCTGCCGGCCGATGTAGTCTCGATAGCTTTATGCCGAGGCCGGGCCTCTAGCGCCGGCGTTGACGAGGGGCTGCGGTCGACGCGGCCGCCGGCTGTTGGCAGATGGCCGGGCGACCGCCGCCGCGCCTTCTGGACGAGGACGGCGCCCGGTGGTCGCCGGTCGGGCGAGGCGAGATGGCAGCGCTGTGGGATTCCGCTCGGCGCACTCTCGGTGGCCAGCTCGCCCGCTGGTCCCAAAAACCGATAGAGATACTCGATCCTCTTTATCTATTTTGTCGCGTCATTTCCGGCCTTCGCCAAGACGGCAGACCACCGCGCGACGTTTACTCGAACCTGCTCTGCGGCTTCCTCCGGTCCGTCGCCGCGCGCCTCGAATCCGAGGGATGCCATGCGAGCTCGCACGGCCGGCTTCTGTAAGGCCGCGGTGACGGCATGCGCAATTTTTTCGACGATCGGTCTTGGCGTATTGGCAGGAGCAAACAAACCTTGCCAGTTCATGATTTGAAAATTCGATAGCCCCTGCTCCTCGGCGGTTGGCACTTGCGGCAAATTGGGATCACGGGATACCCCCGTTACCGCTAGCGCTTTAATCTGGCCTGCGGCGATATAGGCCAGAGCTGGGGCAGGCATGACCCATGCAGCGTCAACGTGTTTACCAAGGATCGCCGTTACTGCCGGCCCGGCGCCGTGAAAGGGGATGTGGGCCGATTTAATGCCGGTGCGCTGCTCCATGAATATTTGAGTCAGATCACTAATCGTACCAATTCCGGCGGAGGCAACGTTAAGGTTCTTCGTTTTTGCCAGCGCTATGAAATCTCGTAGATTAGATATTTCGATATCGGAGCGAACGATCAAAAGTTGCGGCGCAGTCACGAGAATCGATATAGGCGAAAATTGGGTCAGCGGGTCCTTGTCGAGCCTCGGATATAGGCTGGGATTAACGGTAATCGAGTCGCTAATGATAAGTAGCGTGTAGCCATCCGGAGGCGACTGAGCGACATAGAGCGCTCCAGTGCTGTTGCCCGCGCCAGGTTTGCTCTCGACGATGACCGCCTCGGCC
>CAISIV010000319.1 GCA_903885555.1 uncultured Hyphomicrobiales bacterium | reverse complement strand
GTTGACGAGCGTACGCCCTTGATACCCTTGCCACGCAGTCGGAACACCTTGCCGGATTGCGTTTCGGACGGAATCTTGATTTTGGCGTAACCGTCGAGCGTCGGAATCTCAATTTCACCGCCGAGCGCCGCGGTGGTGAAACTGATCGGCATTTCGCAATGCAGGTCGTTGTGATCGCGCGTGAACACCGTGTGGGCTTTGAGATGGATCACCACATACAAGTCGCCCGCCGGCCCGCCGTTGACGCCGGCTTCGCCTTCGCCCGACAGACGAATGCGATCGCCCTCGTCGACCCCCGACGGAATCTTGACGGACAGCGTTTTGTGCTGTTTCAGGCGGCCCGCACCGCGGCAGGGGGCGCACGGCGACTGCACGATTTTTCCGCTGCCATGGCACTTGGGGCAGGTCTGCTGGATCGAGAAGAAGCCCTGCTGCACGCGCACCTGACCGTGCCCGTCGCAGGTTGTGCATTTGGTGGGTTGGGTGCCGGGCTTCGCGCCCGTGCCGTGACATGTCGCGCATTCCTCGAGCGTGGGAATGCGTATCTTGGTCTCGGTGCCGCGTGCTGCTTCCTCAAGTCCGATCTCAAGGTTGTAGCGCAGATCGGCGCCGCGGTAGACGTTGGAACGCCCGCGGTTGCCGCCGAAGATGTCGCCGAAGATGTCGCCGAAGGCGTCCGCGAATCCGCCCATGCCAGCGGCCCCGGCGCCAGCCGCCGGATCCACCCCGGCGTGGCCGTATTGATCGTAGGCGGCGCGCTTGGCCGCGTCGGACAACATCTCGTAAGCCTCTTTGGCTTCCTTGAATTGTTCCTCGGCCTTTGGGTTGTCCGGGTTGCGATCCGGATGGAATTTCATCGCGAGCTTGCGATAGGACTTCTTGATGTCGTCTTCCGACGCATCGCGATTAACGCCGAGTACTTCGTAATAGTCTTTTTTGGCCATGATTCAGTTCAGGGTTGAGGACAGAGTAAAACGACAAAAAGGATTGAAGAGCGGTTCATACGCCCTCTCAATCCTCGTTCCCCGATACTCGATCTTATTTCTTGTCTTTTACTTCCTCGAATTCCGCATCAACGACGTTGCCGTCGTCTTTTTTGGCGCCCGCGCCGGTGTCGGCTTTAGCCTCGCCACCGCCGGCTTCCTGCTGTGCCGCCTGTTCCTTGGCGTACATCTGTTCGGCAAGTTTATGCGATGCCGTGGCGAGAGTCTGCGATTTTTCGTCGATAGCCGCCTTGTCGCCGGACTTCAAGGCTTCCTCGGCTTCCTTCAGCGCCGTTTCGATCTTCGATTTCTCGTCCACGGCTATTTTGTCGCCGTGCTCGGCCAGCGATTTTTTCACTGAATGCACGAGCGCGTCGCACTGGTTGCGCGCGGTGATCAACTCGATGGTCTTTTTGTCTTCCTCGGCGTGCGCTTCGGCGTCTTTTACCATGCGCTGGATTTCGCTCTCGTTTAAGCCGGAGTTTGCCTGGATCTTGATCTTGTTTTCTTTGCCGGTCGCTTTGTCCTTGGCCGACACATGCAGAATGCCATTGGCGTCGATATCGAACGTGACTTCGATTTGCGGCATGCCGCGCGGCGCCGTCGGTATGTCAGTCAGGTTGAACTGGCCCAGGCTCTTGTTGCCGGTCGCCATTTCGCGTTCGCCTTGCAGAACGTGGATGGTTACCGCCGACTGGTTGTCCTCGGCCGTCGAAAATACCTGCGATGCTTTGGTCGGTATTGTCGTGTTCTTCTGGATCAGCTTGGTCATGACGCCGCCCAGGGTTTCGATGCCGAGCGAAAGCGGGGTGACGTCGAGCAGCTGCACGTCTTTCACTTCGCCCTGCAGCACGCCGCCCTGGATCGAGGCGCCCACAGCCACGGCCTCGTCCGGATTGACGT
>CAISIV010000318.1 GCA_903885555.1 uncultured Hyphomicrobiales bacterium | reverse complement strand
TGCCGGCGCCGGGGCCGATGTCGAGCACATGATCGGCGGTGCGGATGGCGTCCTCGTCATGCTCGACCACGATCACGGTGTTGCCGAGGTCGCGCAGGCGCTTGAGGGTTTCCAGCAGCCGCGCGTTGTCGCGCTGGTGCAAGCCGATCGACGGCTCGTCGAGCACGTAAAGCACGCCGGTCAACCCCGAGCCGATCTGCGAGGCGAGGCGGATGCGCTGGCTCTCGCCGCCGGACAGCGTGCCGGAAGCGCGGGAGAGGGTGAGATAGTCCAATCCGACATCGACCAGGAACTTGAGCCGCTCGCGGATTTCCTTGAGCACGCGCACGCCGATCTCGTTCTGCTTGGCGCTCAGGTGCTTGGGCAGCTCGGTGACCCATTCGCCGGCCTTGCGCACCGACATGTCGGAGACCTGCGCGATGTTCATGCCGCCGATCTTGACGCAGAGCGCCTCGGGCTTGAGGCGCGCGCCGTGGCAGTCCTTGCAGGGTACGTCGTTGAAATATTTCTGCAGGTCCTCGCGCGCCCACTCGGACTCGGTTTCCTTGAAGCGGCGTTCGAGATTGGTGATGACGCCTTCGAACGGCTTCTTGGTGGTGTAGCCGCGCAGGCCGTCGTCATAGACGAATTTGATGTCTTCCTCGCCGGAGCCATAGAGGATGGCGTCCTGAACCTTCTTGCCCAGGTCCTTCCATTTGGTATCGAGCGTGAAGCGGAAATGTTTCGCCAGCGCGTCGAGCGTCTGGATGTAATAGGGCGAGCTTGATTTCGACCACGGCGCGATGGCGCCTTTCTTGAGCGTGGCGTCGCGGTCCGGGATCACCAGGTCGGCGTCGATGTGCTGCTCGAGGCCGAGGCCGCCGCAGGTCGGGCAGGCACCGAAGGGATTGTTGAACGAGAACAGCCGCGGCTCGACTTCCGGCAGCGTGAAGCCGGACACCGGGCAGGCGAACTTCTCGGAGAAAACGATGCGCTCGGCGTTTTCGTTGCGGCCCTTGTTGGCCTTGGCGCCGGACGCCTTGGTATCGGCGAGTTCGATGATCGCCATGCCGTCGGCGAGCTTGAGGCATTGCTCCAGCGAGTCCGCCAGCCGCGTGCCGATGTCGGATTTGACGACCAGGCGGTCGACGACGACGTCGATGTCGTGGGTGAACTTCTTGTCGAGCGGTTTGACGTCGCCGATCTCGTAGAAGGCGCCGTCGATCTTGACGCGCTGGTAGCCCTTCTTGAGAAACTCGGCCAATTCCTTTTTGTATTCGCCCTTGCGGCCGCGCACGACGGGCGCGAGCACGTAAATGCGCGTGCCGTCGGCCAGCGCCAGCACGCGGTCGACCATTTGCGACACGGTCTGGCTTTCGATCGGCAAGCCGGTCGCCGGCGAATAGGGGATGCCGACGCGCGCCCACAGCAGGCGCATGTAGTCGTAGATCTCGGTGACGGTGCCGACGGTCGAGCGCGGATTCTTGGACGTGGTCTTCTGCTCGATCGAGATGGCGGGCGACAGGCCGTCGATCTGGTCGACGTCCGGCTTCTGCATCATCTCGAGGAACTGGCGGGCGTAAGCCGACAGCGACTCGACATAGCGGCGCTGGCCCTCGGCATAGATCGTGTCGAAGGCGAGCGAGGATTTGCCCGAGCCGGACAGGCCGGTGAACACCACCAGCTGGTCGCGCGGGATGGTGACGTCGACGTTCTTGAGATTGTGCTCGCGCGCGCCGCGGATGGTGATCTGGCGCGCGTCGCGGGCCCGTTTGCTGGCTTGATCGGTCATGGAACCTACAGTTTCTCGAACGGGCACACGCGAAAAGGCGCCTGTCAGAGACGGCGCCGACGGTTTTCTCGTTTAGGAACGTAGGAAGAACGAACCGGTTTCGCTAGCCCCCGAAACGCGTTTCAGGTGTGGGGGATGGGGATAACGCCGGCGAGGCGAACCGGACTAGCGCCAGCTGCAATCGAACGAGACGTATTCGCCGTATTGGCGGCGGATGTTGAGGTTGACCGCGCGCTTGTCGTAGCCGGCGCAATGACCGTCAGCCATGGCGCGGGCGACGGCGCGATCGGCATTGCGCGAGCCGTCGCCCTGCGATGCGACCAGCGGATACGGGATGATGCCGCCGGTGTCGTTACCGGTGATGCCGGAACCGGGCCCGGTGCAGGCGGCGAGGGACGCAGCGAGGCTCACAAGTGCAGTCAGCGCAAAGAGGCGTTTCATTGATGGCTTCCCAAAGAACAAAGCCATCTTCCTCAATTGGCGGCAAAAAGCAAAAAGCCGGCGCTTCGGCCGGCCTCTTGTCGGGAAAAATAGAAACGACGCCGCGTCCTGCGGCTTCGTCGTCGCCTAGAAGCGGTAGTTCACGCCGAGCTTGGCGATATGCGCCTTGAACTTGACGTCGGTGTCGAGGCCGCAGGTCGCGGCGCCGCAGGTTGCCTTGCCGAGGTCGGCATAGAGATATTCGATCTTGGCCGACCATGGGCCCATGAACGCGTATTCCACACCGCCGCCGAGCGCGTAACCGACCTTGGTCTTGTTCTCGGAAGCGCCCGTCCCGGTGGTCATCTTCACATCGCCGAAGGCGACGCCGCCGGTGATGTAGGGCAGGAAGCGATCCCAGGCGTAGCCGATACGGCCACGTCCGGTCGCCAGCCAGCGGTTGCGGGTTTCGCAGCCCGCCGCGCCGCAGACGCCGGCGGTGGTCGCCGAGCCCTTGATGAAGCTCGCGTCGGCGTCGGCTTCGAGACCCCAGACGAACGAGCCGGTCTGCAGGTTGTAGCCCAAGGTCGCGCCGATCAGCGCACCCTTCAGGTTGAAGTCGCCGGTCGAGATGGCGGCATTGCTCCAGTTTGATTTGCCCCAGCCGTAGCCGCCGTTGATACCGACGTAGAAGCCGGTCCAGCTAAACGACGAGACGTAGATGGGGGCCTTGTAGACAGGGCGCGGCAGGTCAGCCGCGAACGATGGCGAGGCCATCGCTGCAGCCATCAGGCCCGCGCCTACCGTCAGTAGAAAACGCTTCATAGTCATCCTCCAGGTTTTTCGGCCGATACCAACCGAGCACTGGAAGTCTGTGTATATGTTTCGAATGATTCGAACTGTGCTTTTTGCGCTACACAAGCGCAAAATGTTCAATGATATCAAATGCCTAAATGGTTAACACAAAAGAGAACATTTAAAGAACAAATACTTGCCGCGGAACTCAGGATAGAGTAGAAAAAGTTTCAGAAGCCCCTGTGGATTAAGGCCAAACGCGCTTGCCGCGCCTGAGCCCGGGTCTAGTGTCAAAAGTTAATTTTACGGGGGTGCCGGAGGCCGGCGTCCCTTAACCGGCGACCGGCTGCGACAACTCGGCTCCTTTAGAGCCCACGTTTTCGACGCCGGCAGCGCCAAATTGAGCAACTCTTGGAGAGCATCATGGCGGGTAGCGTCAATAAAGTGATTTTGGTCGGCAATCTCGGCAAGGACCCGGAGATCCGCCGTACCCAGGACGGCCGCCCGATCGCGAACCTGAGCGTCGCCACGTCGGAAAGCTGGCGCGACAAGACGACCGGCGAGCGCAAGGAAAAGACCGAGTGGCATCGCGTCGTGGTGTTCAACGAGGGGCTTTGCAAAGTCATCGAGCAATACCTGAAGAAGGGCTCGAAGATTTATCTCGAAGGCGCGCTGCAGACGCGCAAGTGGACCGATAAAGACGGCCACGACAAATACTCGACCGAAGTCGTGCTGCAGGGCTTCAACTCGACGCTGACCATGCTCGATACCCGCAGCGGTGGCGGCGGTGCCAGCGCAGGCCCGAGCGACGATGGCGACTTCGGTTCGAGCGGACCGAGCGGCGGATCGTCCGCGTCGCGCGACCGCAAGCCGGCGATGGCCGGCGCCGGCAAGCGCGACGACATGGACGACGAAATTCCGTTCTGACGCCGCGTTCGGACAGACTCGCTAAAAGGTTGTGTTAGTAAGTATTACCTGCTTAAATTGCGTCTCCGGTTTCGAAGAGGGGGACACAATGAAAGCATTTCGCGCGACAACTTTGCTTTTTGGGTTTCTGGCCGTGATCGCCGTCACGGCATCGGCCAATGCTGCGCCGCGCATTCTGTTTAAGGGCTGCGCCTACTGGACCATGCTGCCGCCGGGCTGCCTCAAGATGAAGGCGACCGACGGCAAGACGTATCAATTGCTCGACGTGCCGCCGACTTTCTCGACTGACGCGCCGGCGTTCGTCTATGCCAATCCTGGTCCCGAATTCGGGCTGTGCTTTGCGCCGACCGCCATGGTGAAAGCGTTCAAGCAGTTGCCGGGCAAGTGCTGAGAAAGCCGCAGGACTTCGCGCGCAGCCTTCACCATTGATAGCGACCCACACCATGTTCGTAATTTGCTAGGCTTAATATCCAGTGAATCCGGAACCTTCCGGCGCCAATCGGTCTACCCCGCCAGCGCGGCGCGCAGGCCGTCGATGACGTATTGCACGGCGAGCGCCGCAAGCAGCACACCGAGCAGCCGCGACATCACGATATTGCCGGTGGTGCCGATCAGTTTTCCGATGCGGCCCGACAGTGTGAACACCAGCAGGCAGATCGCCAGCACGGCGGCGATCACCGCCAGCAGCAGTCCAAGACGCACAGGATCGCCGCCGCTGCGCCCCGACAGCAGCACCGTGGCGGTGATCGCGCCCGGTCCCGCCATCAGCGGAATGGCGAGCGGGAAGGCGGCGATATTGCGGACGTGATCCTCGATCACTTCCTCGGCGGCCTTGGACTGCCGAGCAATACGCACGCCGAACACCATTTCCGACGCGATCGAGAACAGCAGCAGGCCGCCGGCAATTCTGAAAGCGGGAAGCGTGATCGACAGCGTGCGCAGCAGCCAGTCGCCGGCCAGCGCGCTGCCGGCCAGGATCGCGGCGGCGATCAAACAGGCGCGCAACGCTACGCTGCGGCGCGCCTCCGCCGGCAGGCCCTGCGTGATGGCGAGAAACGTCGGGACCAGGCCGATCGGATCGACCACGACCAGAAGCGTGACCAGCGCGGAGATGAGGAATTCGATCGGCATGATGGTGCGCGGACGGTACTCTTTTGCAGGGCGATTTGCTCACAGAAAATCAGGCTTTGGCAACGCCGCCCGAAGGCTCGTCAAAACCGGCTTCGGCCTATTTTAAGCCGTTGAAATATCGACGGAAAATACCATGTACGCGGAGTGCTTTCCGTTGGCCAAGCCAGCGTGAATCAGTTACAAAAATCGACCTTTAGAAACGCGCGGGAACCCCATTCTTGTCCGACGTTGAAACACCCAAATCCGGGGACGGAACTCCTTCGGATGTCCGCCCGATCTCCATCACCGAGGAGATGAAGCGCAGCTATCTCGATTACGCCATGAGCGTGATCGTGTCGCGCGCGTTGCCCGATGTGCGCGACGGCTTGAAGCCCGTGCACCGGCGCATTCTCTACTCGATGCATGAGCAGGGCCACACGCCCGACAAGAAGTACGTGAAGTCGGCGCGCGTCGTCGGCGACGTGATGGGCAAATACCATCCGCACGGCGACAGCGCGATCTACGACGCGCTGGTGCGCATGGCGCAGGATTTCTCCATGCGCCTGCAACTGATAGACGGGCAGGGCAACTTCGGCTCGGTCGACGGCGATCCGGCGGCGGCCATGCGTTACACCGAGTGCCGTCTGGCCAAGCCCGCGATGGCGCTGCTCGACGATATCGACAAGAACACCATCGACTTCCAGGCCAACTACGACGGCAACGAGCACGAGCCGGTCGTGTTGCCGGCGCGCTATCCGAATTTGCTGGTCAATGGCGCCGGCGGCATCGCCGTCGGCATGGCGACTAATATTCCGCCGCACAATCTCGGCGAAGTCATCGACGCCTGCATGGCGATGATCGACGATCCGGCGATCTCGACGGATAAGCTCATCGAGATCGTGCCGGGCCCGGATTTCCCGACCGGCGGTCTCATCCTCGGCCGTGCCGGCATCCACAGCGCCTATCACACCGGCCGCGGCTCGGTCATCATGCGCGGCAAAGTCGCTTTCGAGACACTGCGCAAGGATCGCGAAGCGATCATCATCAGTGAAATTCCGTATCAGGTGAACAAGGCGACGATGGTCGAGCGCATCGCCGAACTGGTGCGCGACAAGAAGATCGAAGGCATTTCCGATCTGCGCGACGAGTCCGACCGCGACGGCTATCGCGTCGTGATCGAGCTCAAACGCGATGCCGAGCGCGACGTCGTGCTCAACCAGTTGTACCGCTTCACGCCGCTGCAATCGTCGTTCGGCGTCAACACCGTGGCGCTCGACGGCGGACGTCCGCTGGTCATGACGCTCAAGGACATGCTGTTCGCTTTCGTCGCGTTCCGCGAAGAGGTCGTGTCGCGCCGCACCAAGTTCCTGCTGAACAAGGCGCGTGACCGCGCCCATATTTTGGTCGGTCTGGCGATCGCCGTCGCCAATATCGACGAAGTCATCAAGCTGATCCGCGGTTCGAAAGACGCCGCCGAAGCGCGCGACGCCTTGATGGCGCGCGAATGGCCGGCCACCACGGCGGCCTCTTTGATCGAATTGATCGACGATCCGCGCCACAAGGTCAGTGCGTCGGGCACCGCGCGGCTGTCGCTCGAACAGGCCAAGGCCATCCTTGATCTGCGCCTGCAGCGCCTGACCGCGCTTGGCCGCGAGGAAATCAAGGAAGAGCTCGACAAGTTGGCGGCCGAGATCGCCGACTATCTGGAAATCCTGCGCTCGCGTGCGCGCATCCAGTCGATCATCAAGGACGAACTGACGGCGATCAAGAACGAGTTCGCCACGCCGCGCCGCACCGAGATCATGGAAGCGGTCGGCGACATGGAAGACGAGGATCTGATCCAGCGCGAGGACATGGTCGTTACCGTTTCGCATCTCGGCTACATCAAGCGCGTGCCGCTTTCGACCTATCGCGCCCAGAAGCGTGGCGGCAAAGGTCGCTCCGGCATGCAGACGCGCGAAGAGGATTTCGTGTCGCGGCTGTTCGTTGCTTCGACCCATACGCCGGTGCTGTTCTTCTCGTCGGCGGGCCAAGTGTACAAGGAAAAGGTCTGGCGGCTGCCGCTGTCGGCGCCGCAGGCGCGCGGCAAGGCGCTCATCAACATTCTGCCGCTCGATGCCGGCGAGACGATTTCCACCATCATGCCGTTGCCGGAAGACGAGACGACCTGGGGCGATCTCGACGTCATGTTCGCCACCAAGTCCGGCAATGTCCGGCGCAACAAGCTGTCGGACTTCGCCAAGATCAGGCCGTCTGGCATCATCGCGATGAAACTCGACGACGGCGACGCTATTGTCGACGTCTCGATCTGTACGGAGAAGGACGACGTGCTGCTGACGGCAGCCGGCGGCCAGTGCATCCGCTTCGCGGTGCCGGAGGTTCGCGTATTCGCCGGCCGCAATTCGGACGGCGTGCGCGGCATCACGCTGGGCAAGGATGACAAGCTGATCTCGATGTCGATCCTGCGTCACGCCGAAGCGACCTCGGAAGAACGCACTGCCTATCTCAAGCGCGCCAGCGCGATACGCCGCGGCACCAATGGCGAGGAACTGCCGGCGAGCGAGCCGGAAGAGACAACAGAGGCGACTGAGGGCGCCGTGATCGAGCTCGGCGAGAAGCGCTATGTCGAGTTGTCGGCGGCCGAGCAGTTCGTGCTGACGCTGTCGGAGCGCGGCTTCGGCAAGCGCTCGAGTTCATACGAATACCGCACCACCGGACGCGGCGGCAAAGGCATCGTGGCGATGTCTCTGACCGCCAAGACCGGCAAGATCGTCGGTTCGTTCCCGGTCGAGGAGAGCGATCAGATCATGCTGGTGACCGACGCCGGCAAGCTGATCCGCACCACGGTCGCCGGCATCCGCATCGCCGGACGCTCGACGCAGGGCGTGATCGTGCTCAACACCGCCGACGACGAGAAGGTGGTTTCGGTCGAGCGGCTCAGTGAAGAGGCGGAAGCGGAGTAGGGCGGGCCAAGCGACGATGAACTACCAGCTGTTCACCGCCTTTCTGCTTCTCACCGTCATCCTGGTGCTCACGCCGGGCCCGATCGTCACGCTGGTGCTTGCAACGAGCGCCACGAGTGGCGTGCGGGCAGGACTCATCACGGTGGCCGGTTCGACGGTCGGCAATACGCTGCTGATTTCCGGAATCGCGCTGGGCCTGAGCCTCGTCATCGAGCACGCCGCGGTGATTTTCGAGTGGCTGCGCTGGGTCGGCGCGGCCTATCTGATCTGGCTCGGCATCCAGGCCTGGCGCCAGGGCGGCGCCCAGGCTGCAATGACGCCGCCACCCGGACACGTCTACTTCCGGCGCGGTTTTCTGGCAGCGATCACCAATCCGAAGACCATCGCCTTCTTCACGGCGTTCCTGCCGCAGTTCATCGATCCAAGCCTGCCGGCCGGGCATCAGCTTGTCGTGATGTGCACCGTGGCCATCACGATGGCGTCGGTGACCGATTGCGGCTGGGCGGCCGTAGCGGGCGCGGGACGCAGCTTCTTCCTGCGCAACGCGAGCGCCAAATGGCTGGGGCGGATCTCGGGGCTGGCATTGATCGGCGGCGGGGTCTGGCTGTCTCTGGCGCGAAGGCCCGGGTGATTATTTCCCGCCCGCCGCTTCGAGAATTTTCGTCATCTCGGTATAGCCGCGGCCTTTCGCCAGCGTCAGCGGCGTACGGCCGGAGCGGTCGGCGAGATTGACGTTAGCACCGGCTTTGACGAGCGCCTGCAGCGAGGCAGTGTGGCGCTTGCCGCCGTCGCCGAGCACGATCGACTCGATCAGCGCGGTCCAGCCCAGATTGTTGACGTGATCGAGCGGCGCCTTGGCCGCGATCAACATGCGCACAATCTCGTCGTGGCCGAGATGCGCGGCAGCAATCAAGGCCGTGCCGACATAGGGGCTGGTGATGTTCGTCGCCTTGCCGCCGTTGGCCAGCGCGAGTTTGAGCATCGGTACGTCATTGGCGACCGAAGCAATCGTGACGATGTCGTATTGTTGCGCTTCAAGCGTGTTGGGATCCGCGCCGCCTTTGATGAGCGCCAGCGCCGCGGGGCCTTGCGAGCGATAGATCGCGACATGCAGCGGCGTGCGGGCATAGTTGTCGCGGGCATCGACCGCGGTACCGGATTTGAGCAACCTGCCGATCTCGGCAGTGTCGCCTTTGGCCGCGGCGGCATGTAGGCCGCTATAGGCCGCGATTTCGGCAGGCGATGGCGGCGTCTGCGCCGCAGCCGGCATAGCGAACGCGACGAATATCAAAGCGATCCAGACCAGCCTCATGTCATTCCGCTTTCAGATTGAGCGACTCGACCACCGGCTTCCACTTCTTTTCTTCCCTGGCCATGTGTTCGGCGAGCGCCTGCGGCGTGCCGCCGCGCGGCTCGGTGCCGAGTTTGGCGAGCGCGCCCGCCATTGCTTCCGAGCGGAGCGCGGCATTGGTAGCGGCGTTGAGCTTGACGACAATGTCCGGCGGCGTATCGCGCGGCGCCAGCAAAGCGGTCCAGGCCCCGACCGTCAGGTTCGGGTAGCCGGCCTCGATCAGCGTCGGCACATCGGGCAATTCCGGGCTGCGCTTGGGACCGGCGATCGCCAGCGCACGCAGGCGGCCGTCTGTGATGAGTTGCAGCGAAGTCGCAACCGG
>CAISIV010000317.1 GCA_903885555.1 uncultured Hyphomicrobiales bacterium | reverse complement strand
GGCCCGGGCGCGGTCCAGGACAGCCGAAATTCGCGGCGTCAGCCAGAACAGCAGCGCGGCGTCGACGGCCATCATGCCGACCAGCATGACGATCCCTGCCACGGTGTGCGCCGTGCCGGCGAACGGCAGGCGGATGAAGAGATGTGCGAACAGCCAGTTGAAGACATTCACGGCCAGCGCGCCGATCAGCACAGTGTCGCGCATTAGCTTGAAGTCTTCCTGCGCGTTCATCACCGACAGTGTGGCGATGGCGAACAGGCCGGGCAGGGGCACGGCGCTGAACATGCCAAGCCATTTCGAGGTCCCGAACTGTGCCACCGCGAACAATAAGACGCAGCACAGCACGAACAGTCCCATGCGGACGATGCCGCTCGGGTTGCCCCATAGTTCGATGAGGGCCCGCACGTGTCCGGACAGGCTCAGGCGCGGCGCGCCTGTGTTTGAAGCCGCGCGAGGCTGCGCCCAGATAACAACAACGGCGAGTGCGGCGAGGACGATCTGGAGCGCCAGGATGCCGGCAATGCCGGGCAGGTTGTCACGAAAGGCTGTGACGAGCGGCGCGCAGATGGCCCAGATCGCCGTCCATACCAGAACGCGCGCGATGAGCTTGGCATTGTCGGACGCACCCGCCATCGGTGTCAGGCGTTCGCAGAAACCGATCATGAAAAACAGGATAAGGCCGTTGAGTACGACGACGGCATAGACGGCGTCTGCCACCGCCAGCGGGTCGTCGCCGGTGATGATGCCAATGCTGTTGAGAATGGGGAACGTCAGCAACACGCCGGCGAGCCGCTTGTCGTAGAACTTGCCGAGATAGCCGAGCGCGACAAATACGCCGAGGCCGAGCACCAGCTTGACGAGCGCGAGACCGGCGTCGGCGATCATGGGCTACGCTGCGTCATCACTTCTTGCCGTCGAACGCGACTGGCGCGTCGGCGTATATTTTGTATTGCTGCGTCTTCGGCTTGGCCTTGTCTTCTTCGTTGACGTAACCGATCGAGCTTTTGCCGATCAGGTCGGCCGGCAGGATCATGACGCGGATGAAACGGCTCGGCTTGTCGGGTGCCGCTTGCGCGAATACCGCATCGGGCCCGGATTCATACCAGGCGCCGCCCGGACCATAGGACGTCGAGCGGCCATGGGTGTCGATGCGGATACCGCCTTCGACCAGACAGCGGATGCCCGGTCCTTGGTGGGTGTGCGTATAGGCGCAGCCGCCGGGCGGGAAGCCGACGCTGTCGCCGCGCATCAGCCAGTCGCCCTTCGGCGCGGTTTCCAGATAGGCC
Organism: uncultured Hyphomicrobiales bacterium; assembly: GCA_903885555.1. GTDB lineage: Bacteria > Pseudomonadota > Alphaproteobacteria > Rhizobiales > Xanthobacteraceae > Pseudolabrys. The sequence continues at coordinate 1,443 of CAISIV010000317.1, read as the reverse complement.
GACAGCTTTTCGCGGGTGATCATGCCCGGCGCGCAGGCCACCGTACTGCCGCGGTCGCCGCGCGCCAGTTCCCAGCGCCAGCAGGTCACGCCGGCCGGGCCGGGCTTGACTGCGATAGCGTCGCTGCCTTGCCAGGCATCGCCTTCATTCAGTGTTTTTCCCTCGATCGTGGCGGTGCCGTGCACGACGTAGATAAAGCGCGGCAGTGGCGCCAGCCGGAACTCGACGTTCTCGGCGCTGGACAGGACATCTTCGTAAAGCCGAAGCACGGGGTGCATGGACGGGCCTCCAAGTTTCTTATTGTGCGCTGACATACGTTTAGCAGCGCATTGGCCCGCACACTATCCCCACCCTCAAGTTGAATGCAAAACGGAAACAAGGCCCGGCATTGCTGCCGGGCCTTGTTCGCAACAGTTAATCGTAGAGGCTAGTTGCCGGCCTGAGCGCCCGGGTCGCGCATCAACTGGAAGCGGATGTTCTGATCCGGATCCCAACCGGCATACTGACCGTTCGAATACACCGCCGGTCCGCTCGCGGTCAGGTCACGATCCGCGCTCGCATTGGCATCATAGGCTTCGGGATAGCCTTGCGATGCCGACACGCGTGAGTGATGAACGGTGGCGGCGAAAGTCGGCGTTGCCGTAAATGCCGCAAGCGCCAGCGACGCGCCAATGATAAATTTGTTCATGGGTAGAATCTCCTTCGTTCGTCGCCCTCGCGTCACACATAGTTTTTATTTTGAATCGCGCCATGGCTGCGCGCGCATGGAACGCATGCCGAATTCCGTTTGGTAGTTAGTCTAGTTTTTCGAAGAAGGCGCGATTTCGCCACAGTCGTGGCATGTCCGAAATGTAATTAATGTTTTACGTCGAGTTTATTTCTCGCGTGCAATTGCTTGCCAGCCGATATCGCGACGACAAAAACCTTCCGGCCATTTTATTTTATCGACTGCTGTGTACGCGCGTTGTTGTGCTTCACGCACGCTTTTGCCGCGCGCGCACACATTGAGCACGCGTCCGCCATTGGCGAGGATGCGTGTCTCCCCAGTTTTGGTCATGGTGCCGGCGTGGAAAATCTCCACGTCGTCGACTTGTGCGGCTTCGTCGAGGCCTTCGATCAGGGTGCCTTTCTGATAGGCGCCCGGGTAACCTTTCGCCGCCATCACGACGGTGAGCGCCGCGTCGGGATACCAGCGCAGATCGAAATTCTTCAGTTGTCCGTCGCGCGCCGCCATCAGCGCCGGCACGATGTCCGACATCAGCCGCAGCATCAGCACCTGCGTTTCGGGATCGCCGAAGCGGACGTTGTATTCCAGCACCTTGGGGCCGGAGTCGGTGAGCATCAGGCCCATGTAGAGCAGGCCGACGTAGGGCCGGCCCTCGTGGACCAGCCCGCTGAGGGTGGGCACCAGGATGCGGCGGACGATGTCGTCCTCGTCGCGCG
>CAISIV010000316.1 GCA_903885555.1 uncultured Hyphomicrobiales bacterium | reverse complement strand
CTCGCTTCGCTCGCCACCCTCTCCCCGCAAGCGGGGCGAGGGAAGAAATCACGCCGGCGCGCCGGACTTAACCAGCTTGAAGATAATCGAATCCATCAGCGCCTGAAACGACGCATCGATGATGTTCGGCGAAACGCCGATGGTGGTCCAGCGGTCGCCGCTCTCGTCTTGGCTTTCGATCAGCACGCGCGTTACCGCCTCGGTGCCGCCATTGAGGATACGCACGCGGTAGTCGATCAGCGACAGGCCGTCGATGTATTTCTGATATTTGCCGAGGTCCTTGCGCAGCGCGAGGTCGAGCGCGTTGACCGGGCCGTTGCCTTCGGCCGCCGAGATCAAGTTGTCGTCGCCGACCTTGACCTTCACCACCGCCATCGTGACGGTGACGCGCTCGCCCTGGGCGTTGTTGCGCTGCTCGACATTGACGTCGAACTGCGTGACATCGAAATAATCCGGCACCTTGCCGAGCGTGCGGCGCGCCAGCAATTCGAACGAGGCGTCAGCGGCCTCGTAGGCGTAACCGATCGTCTCGCGCTCCTTGACCAGTTCCAGCAGACGGCCGATGCGCGGATCGTCCTTGTCGGCCTTGATGCCGATGCGATCGAGTTCGGCAAGGACGTTGGACTTTCCGGCCTGCTCCGACACCAGCACCTTGCGCTTGTTGCCGACGGCGTCGGGCGACGTGTGCTCGTAGGTCGCCGGTTCCTTCATGATCGCGGACGCATGGATGCCGGCCTTGGTCGCGAAGGCGCTTTCGCCGACATAAGGCGCAGTGCGGTTCGGCGCGCGATTGAGCCGCTCGTCGAGCGCGTGCGAGACATGGGCGAGTTTCTTGAGCGACTCCGCGGAAACGCCGATATCGAACTTGTCGGCGAATTCCGGCTTCAGCCGCAGCGTCGGGATGATCGAGACGAGGTTGGCGTTGCCGCAACGCTCGCCAAGGCCATTGAGCGTGCCCTGGATCTGCCGCGCACCGGCGCGCACCGCGGCAAAGGAATTCGCCACCGCCTGCTCGGTGTCGTTATGAGCGTGGATGCCGACGTGGTCGCCGGGGATCACCTTCACAACGTCGCCAACGATTTTCTCGACTTCGTGCGGCAGCGTGCCGCCATTGGTGTCGCACAACACGACCCAGCGCGCGCCTTCGTCATAGGCCGCCTTGGCACAGGCCAGCGCGAACTGCGGATTGGCCTTGTAGCCGTCAAAGAAATGTTCGCAATCGAGCAGCACTTCCCTGCCCTTGGCCTTCGCGGCACGCACGCTGTCGCGGATCGAGGCGATGTTTTCCTCGTTGGTCGTCTCCAGTGCAACACGCACGTGGTAGTCCCAGGCCTTGGCAACAAAGCAGATGGCATCGGCCTTGGCGTCGAGCAGCAAGGCCAGTCCCGGATCGTTCGATGCAGAGCGCCCAGGCCGCCGCGTCATGCCGAAGGCGGTGAAGGTCGCATTGAAATCGTGCTCGTGAGCAAAAAACTCGGTGTCGGTCGGATTAGCGCCCGGGTAGCCGCCCTCGACATAGTCGATGCCGAGGTCGTCGAGCATGCCTGCGATCGCCAGCTTGTCGGCCAGCGTAAAGTCGACGCCATTGGTCTGCGCGCCGTCGCGCAGCGTGGTGTCGAACAGATAGAGGCGCTCGCGGGCCATGAAGTCCTCAGGCCAACCGATAAAAGACGTAGAGCGCGAGCACCGCGGCCGCGGCCATCACGCCGTATTTCAGCACGATGTAATAAAGCCAGTGGCGCGGAAACGGCGTGTCAGGCTTGGTCATGAGGCCTCCCGTTTGGCAGCGAGCGCTTTGTGAAGGGTGGTGTTGGCGAGCCATTCGTCGCCGACCGTGACGCTGTTGCGCTGCTGCGCGACAAAGCCGCGCTTTTCGAAAAAGCCGCGTGCGGTGTCGCTGGCATCGACGACGAGCTTGTCCGCGCCACGCGCATTGGCCAGTTTCTCCAGCGCGTCGATCAGCAGCGCGGCAACGCCCTGCCCGGCCGCCGCCGGATGCACATAGAGCATATCGATCTTGCCGCCCGGACCGAGCGAGGCAAAGCCCACCACCGACCCTTCGAGGCTCGCGACCAATGTCAGTTGATGGCCAAGCCGCCGGGCGAAGCCTTCCTCGTCATCGGCGGCCGAGGCCCAGGCCTGCTGCTGCGCTTCGGTGTAATCCTCAGCCGTCAGATCGGTGATGCTGGCGCGGAAAATTTCCGCCAGCACCGGCGCATCGTCCGGCAGGAAAGGCCGCAGTGACAGTTTGGGATGAGCGACGGCCATTTAGTGAGAGCCTTTCGGAGGCCACACGGCCGTGTCGTGATCGGGATGCTGATGGCTGACGATCGAGGCCTTGAATTTTTCGAATTCAGGCTCGCCGCCCGGCGGGCGCGTCGGCAGGCTGCAAAGCCCATCGAAGAACGAAAGCTTGTCGACCGGATTGACCTGAATGGTCGGCGGCACAACGGCCGGATTGTCGAAGGCGCCGACCGCGACTTCGACCGGACCGCCATATTCGTAGGTCAACGGCGTGCCACACGCGGCACAAAAGCCACGCTGCACTTTGTTCGAACTGGCAAAGCGCTTCGGTTCACCACGCGTCCATTCCAGATCGTGCGCCGTGACAAGCGCGCCGAAGAACCCGCCGAACGCCTTCTGACACATGCGGCAATGGCAGATCGAGGCGCGGCCGAACTTCGACGCTCGAAACCGCACCGCGCCGCACTGGCACCCGCCGCTGGCCACCTCGCTCATCGCGCGACCTCCCACGAGGTGGTCAATTCACCGGTCTTGGCATCCTTGCCGTCCTTGACCGCGATTCCCATGTTGGCGAGTTCGTCGCGAAGCCGATCTGATCCCTTGAAATCCTTCGCCTTGCGTGCGGAAAGACGAAGCCGATCGAGTTCGATCAAACGCTCTACGCTCGCGTCGTCAGGAAAAATGGATTTTATTTTTTTCACGGTCGTACCAACCGCAAACTTGAGAACGAAGTCACGAGCAGCCTGACTTAAATTTTGAGAAAGCTGCTCAGCGACATCTCTAATTTCAAAATCGCCACTCAGATTCTGAACGTTAGACACGAAATCGAGCGGAGACATTTTTATGTCTGGCGAATAGCTGGTTGTCATCTTTACTGAAAATGCATTTTTGAAAAACCCCAAAAAACGTAAAGAGGCAGTCAGCGCTTGCCCCGATGACTGGTCACCGCGAAGCGCCAGGTCCCGAAGTTCGAACAAACGAGCAAATGCGACAGGAGTATTGAGATCGTCGGCGAGAGCATTGAGAAATTCTTGATCTGGCGCAGTCGCATTCATATGTTCGCGAACAATATTGCCGAATGAAATCCAATTTTTTGAGGATTCTTTTAGGCCCCTCACAGTCCAGTCGATCGGCTGCCGGTAATGCGAGCGCAGCATGTTGAGACGCAGCACTTCGCCGGGCCAATCCGCCAGCAATTCGTGGATCGTGAAGAAGTTGCCGAGGCTCTTCGACATCTTCTCGCCTTCGACCTGCAGGAAGCCGTTGTGCATCCAATAATTCGCCATCACCTTCGTGCCGTGGGCACAGCGAGATTGGGCGATTTCGTTTTCGTGGTGGGGAAAGATCAGGTCGAGACCGCCACCGTGGATGTCGAACACCTCGCCAAGATAGGCCGCACTCATCGCCGAGCATTCGATATGCCAGCCCGGACGTCCTCTGCCCCACGGGCTGTCCCAGCCGGGCTCGTCGGGCGTGGACTGCTTCCACAGAACAAAATCGCTCGGATGCTTTTTGTGCGCATCCACCGCAATGCGGGCGCCGGCAAGTTGGTCCTCAAGATTGCGCCCGGACAGCGCGCCGTAATCTGGCATTGAGGTGGTGTCGAACAATACCTCGCCGCCTGCTTCATAGGCATGGCCGCGCGCGATCAGTTGCTTGATCAACGTCACCATGTCGACTTTTCCATCGGCGCGCGGCAACACAAAATCTGTGGCGCGCGGCTCAACGGTAGGGCGAAGACAAACCAGCGCATCGACATCGGCATGGAACTGCTGCTCGGTCTTTTCAGTGACCTTGCGGATAGCGTCGTTCAGCGGCAATCCCGGAAAGTCGCGGGCAGCCCGCGCGTTGATCTTGTCGTCCACGTCCGTGATGTTGCGAACATACGTGACGTGGTCCGCGCCGTAGATGTGACGCAGCAGCCGGAACAGCACGTCGAACACGATGACCGGCCGCGCATTGCCGATATGGGCATAGTCGTAGACGGTCGGCCCGCACACATACATCCGCACGCGCGCGGGATCGATCGGAACGAATGTCCGCTTGTCGCGCGACAGCGTGTCGTAGAGCTTGAGCTCCAGGTCAGACGACATATGGCAAAGACTTCCGTCGGCTCGCTGGCCGGGCGTCCCTGGTATCTCGACTATGAGAAAAGACGGCCGCAGCCAGCTGGTGGGCTAGCTAATAATCTCGCGGCTAATGCCGCCGCAGAGTGTGGTCAGGCCGTTCATGTTGGGGACAATGCTTTTTTGGACAGATTCCGTCAAGAGCCCGGCCTGGGCCGTAAACGCCAGCTAAATTCGGCACTTAGCGGGCAATTGCCGGCCGCCAAGTCCTAACGCTTCATTCAGCATTAACGAATTGGCCGCATTTTACCGCTGCGCCAGGTCAAGGCGCCTGGGTCGAGTTGGGGGATTTTATGCGGACAGTTCTTTTCGGTCTTGTGGCCGTCCTTTGCCTTGGCGTTGCCGGTTCGCAGGCGGCCGAGCGCAAGATGTTCATCATCGCCAACGATGCCGACAGCTATGGCATCGACCGCTGCCTCGCCTCCGGCGCCAAGTGCGGCACGGCGGCCGCCAACTCCTACTGCAAGTCTCACGAATTCTCGGAAGCCGCGTCGTTCAGCAAAGTCGACCGCGACGAGATCACCGGCTCGATCCCGGCCGGCGGGGCCGGCGGCTGCAAGGGTCCGACCTGCAACGACTTCGTCGCGATCGTCTGCACGCGCTAATCTCGCCGCGGTTCAGTGCCGAAAATTTTCACAAGCGCCGGTGCAAGCCGGCGCTTTTTTCGTGATGTCGCTCGGCCGCTGTCAGTTGCGACGCAGCCCGACATAAACAGAAGATATCCTTTCGTAGGAATAGCTTAGAATGCTTCCAAACTGGTTGCGCGCGGTCCCAAGTTCGGCCAAAGTCGCGTCACGCGCCTGTAGAATGGGCCTCAATTCCAGAGGTCCGCCTGGCGCGGGGGGAACGCGGCAGCCAAGCGATGATTGACGACAATGCTCAGCGGGCGCCCAGCCATCCGGACACGGTTCAGGCTGCGCTCAAGTTGGAAGAATTTTTGCCGCATCGGCTCAACGTCTGCGCCAGTCTGGTGTCGGCGGCGCTGTCGAAGGTCTATGCCGAACGCTACAAAATCGGCGTCCCGGAATGGCGCGTACTGGTGATGCTGGGCCAACACGGCATGATGACCGCCAAGGCGGTCGGCGTTCACAGCCACATGCACAAGACCAAGGTGTCGCGTGCGGTCGCCCTGCTGGAGCGCCGCAAGCTGGTGACGCGCCGGGCCAATCGCGACGATCTGCGCGAGGCCTTTCTGTCGCTGTCGCCGGCCGGCCGCGAGATTTACGACGAACTCGCCCCGCTGGCGCTGGACTTCGTGCGCCAGCTCATGGACAGCCTCAATGCCGACGACTGTGCCGCGCTGAACCGCGCCTTGAAAAAGCTGACCGACCGCTCGGCTCAACTCGTGCCCGAGCTCGCCAAGGGTGGCGACCCCCGGTAATCTTCGGTGTAATGTCCGGCGGCCAGTTCAACGCCGGGGTCTCCAGTGAAGCTTTACACCTATTTCCGTTCGTCCGCGGCCTATCGGGTCCGCATCGCTCTCAATCTCAAGGGCCTGCCCTACGAGATGGCGCCCATCCATCTCACCAAAGAAGGCGGCAAGCAGCGCACGCCGGAATTTGCCGCCATCAATCCGCACAAGCGGGTTCCGGCGCTGCAACTGTCCAGCGGCGAAGTGCTGACGCAATCGCTGGCGATCATCGAATATCTGGACGACATCCACCCCGAGCCCGCGCTGCTGCCGGCCGACGCGCTGGAACGCGCGCATGTGCGAGAAATCGCGCAAATGGTCGCCTGCGATATTCATCCATTGAACAATCTCTTGCCGCTGCAATACCTCAAGCGCGTGCTCAAGCACGAGCAACCTGACATCGATGCCTGGTATCATCACTGGGTGACCGAGGGCTTCACGGCGATCGAAGCCATGATCAAACCCGCACCTTACGCCTGCGGCTCGCACGTGACGCTGGCCGATCTGTGCCTCGTGCCGCAGGTCTACAATGCGCGGCGGCTCAAGGTGCCGCTCGACAAGTTCCCGAAGATCGTCGCGGTCGATGCTGCCTGCCAGAAATTGCCGGCTTTCGACAAAGCGCGGCCGGAGAAGCAGCCGGACGCGGAGTGACGCCAGGCCCATAGCTTGTAACGCTTTGGCCTGCTAGATCACGCGCCCTGCTTTCCTTACCTCCTCGCATCAGCGAATTGTGCCGTGGCAACCACCAAGCTCGTCCGCGTCGTCCTCTGGATGGTCGGCGCCCTGCTCTCGTTCTCGGTCATGGCGGTTTCCATCCGCGAACTGGCCCGCATGGGCTTGAGCATTTTCGAGATCCTCGCGATCCGCAGCGGCGTTGCACTATTGGTGCTCCTGATCCTGCTGGCGTTCCGTCCCGAGTTGCGCGCGCACGCGCGGCCGCGCCGCATGGGACTGAATTTCTTTCGCAACGGCGTGCACTACGCATCGCAATTTTGCTGGGCGCTCAGTCTGACGATGCTGCCGCTCGCCATGGTGTTCTCGCTGGAATTCACGATGCCCGCCTGGACCGCCTTGCTCGCGGCCTGGGTGCTGCACGAGAAGATGACGCCGAGCAGACTCGGCGTGGTCGTGCTGGGCCTTGTCGGCGTGCTGATCATCTTGCGGCCGGGCGTGACCGCGTTCAATCCGGCGGCGCTTCTCGTTCTGGTCGCGGCCTTCGGCTACGCCATCACCATGATCACGACCAAACAACTGACCGCGACCGAGACCACCTTCGGCATCATCTTCTGGATGGCGGTTATCCAGTTTCCGCTGTCGCTTTTGGGCAGCAATCCGGCGACCCTTTTGAATCTCGAGGTGCGTCATATTTTGCCCGCAATCGGGGTCGGTATCGCGGGTCTGACGTCGCACTACTGCCTGAGCAACGCATTCCGCTCCGGCGACGCAACATTGGTGGTTCCTCTGGATTTCATGCGCATTCCCTTGATCGCGGTTGTCGGCTGGGCCTTCTACGGGGAACGGCTCGATATTTTCGTGCTGCTGGGCGCCCTCGTCATCATTGCGGGCGTCTTGTGGAATCTGCGGTCAGAGGCCGCACGGGCGAGGCTCGCAACGCCATGATTTTTTCTCTAAAGTCCCGCCCCATGAAGGGACCGGTTTTCAAATTTGCAGCGGCCGCGGCGATCATGGTGTCGGCCACGGCGGCCGCCTTCGCGCAAGCGTCAAATCCGGTGTGCCAGCGGCTCGAAGCCCAAATGGCGTCGCTCAACAGCGGCAATACCGACCCGACGCGGGCCGACCAGATCCGCCGCGCCGAGGAAGGCGTCATCCGCCAGCAGGCCGAGGTCGACCGGCTCGTCGGCCAGGGCCGCAAGATGGGCTGCGAAAGCTCCGGCTTCTTCTCGATATTCGACAATCCGCCGCCGCAATGCGGCCCGCTCAACCGGCAGATCGGCCAGGCGCGCACCAATCTCGAGAACATGCAGGTTACGCTTGAGCGGCTCAACGGCGGCACTTCGGAGCGTGCGTCGCAGCGGCAATCGCTGATGATTCAACTCGCCAACAATGGCTGCGGTCCGCAGTACCGTTCGGCAGCACTCTCCGGGCAGCAGGATGGTTTCTTCGACCGCCTGTTCGGCAACAATGCCGGCGTGAACTCGTCGGCGCCGGGCGCGATGGGCGGCACCTTCCGCACCATCTGCGTGCGAACGTGTGACGGTTTCTATTATCCGATTTCCTACGCGACCTCGTCGGATCGCTTCCGCGATGACGAGCAGACCTGCCAGCGCATGTGCCCGGCGTCCGAAGTCGCGCTCTACTCGTATCACAATCCCGGCGAGGAAGTGGCGCAGGCCGTGTCGCTGAACGGCCAGCCTTACAGTTCGCTGCCGAACGCGTTCAGCTATCGCAAGCAACTCAATCCGGCGTGCAGTTGCCGCAGGCCCGGCGAAAGCTGGGGCGATGCACTCAAGGCGATCCCCGACGCCACCGTTGCACCGGGTGACGTGGTGGTGACCGAGAAGAACGCAAAGCAACTGTCGCAGCCGCGCATCGGCGCCGACGGCAAACCGATCCGCAACGATCCGCGCGCCAAAGCGCCGGCCGCCACACAGGCGCCGCTGGCGGACGCACCAGGCGAGATCGATCCCGCCAAGCGCACCGTGCGCACGGTCGGCCCCAGCTTCATGCCGGTCCGGTAGTCGGCTGTCATGGCCGGGCTCGTCCCGGCCATCCACGCCTTAGCTAACTCAGAAAGACGCTTTAGCTCACTAAGAAAGACGTGGATGCCCGGCACAAGGCCGGGCATGACGGCATTGTGGCCATCAATCTTCTGATCAGAAATCAAAAGCTTCCGACTTCGCCGGCTTGCCGGTGACCAGCGATGCGTCCGGCGCCGGCAATGGTGTACCCGGATCGCGGAAGCGATTGGTGATCGGATAGCGGCGGTCGCGGCCGAAATTCTTCAGCGTCACCTTCACGCCGGGCGCGGCCTGACGGCGTTTGTATTCGGCGATATTGAGCAGCCGTTCGATGCGCACCACGGTATCGCGATCGAAACCCGCGGCGACGATGACCGAGACCGGCTCCTCGCGCTCCACCAGTCGTTCCAGGATCGGATCGAGCACCGCATAAGGCGGCAGAGAATCTTCGTCCTTCTGGTTCTCGCGCAGTTCGGCGGTCGGCGGCCGCACGATGATGTTTTCCGGAATGACCTCGCCGTCCGGACCCATCGCGTCGTCGGGCTTCCAACTATTGCGCAGCCGCGACAACCGGAACACTTCGGTCTTGTAGAGATCCTTGATCGGATTGAAGCCGCCGTTCATGTCGCCATAGAGCGTGGCGTAGCCGACCGACATTTCCGACTTGTTGCCGGTGGTGACGACCATCAGATTAAACTTGTTGGAGATCGCCATCAGGATCGTGCCGCGCGCGCGCGACTGCAAATTCTCTTCCGTGACGTCGCGCGGCAATCCCTTGAAGGTCGCTGCCAGCGCCGCTTCCAGACCTTCGACCGCCGGCGCGATCGGCGTGATCTCGTACTTCATGCCGAGCGCCTTGGCGCAGGCGGCGGCATCGTCGAGCGATTCCTGCGCGGTGTATTTGTACGGCAGCATGACGCAGCGAACGCGGTCGGGCCCAAGCGCATCGACCGCCATCGCCGCGACCAGCGCCGAGTCGATGCCACCCGACAGGCCGAGCACGACGCCGGGGAAGCCGTTCTTGTTGACGTAATCGCGCAGGCCCAGCACGCAGGCCGAATAGTCGGCGCGTTCGGCTTCGACCGGCTGCACCATCTTGCCATTCTCGCAACGCCAGGTGTCGCCCTTGCGCACCCACTGCGTCGTGACGATGGTTTCCTGGAAGCCGCACAGCTGGAACGCCAGCGAGCAATCGGCGTGCAGACCGAACGACACGCCATCGAACACCAGTTCGTCCTGGGCGCCGATCTGATTGACGTAGATGGTGGCCAGGCCGCGTTCGGTGACGCGCGCGACAGCGATGTTGAGGCGGACGTCGCCCTTCTGCCGCCAATAGGGTGAACCGTTCGGTACGACCAGAAGTTCAGCACCGGTCTCGGCGAGACAGTCGACGACTTCCTCACCCCAGATGTCTTCGCAGATCGGCACGCCGAGACGCACGCCGCGAAAACTCACCGGCCCCGGCATCGGCCCCGGCGCGAAGACGCGCTTTTCGTCGAACACGCCGTAATTGGGAAGGTCGACTTTGTAGCGCAGCGCGGTGATGGCGCCACCGTCGAGCAGAGCGACCGCGTTGTAGAGCTTGCCGCCATCGACCCACGGCGAGCCTACCAGCAGAGCCGGACCCGGCGCGGCGGTCTCGCGCGCCAGCGCCTCGATCGCCGCGCGGCAGGCGGCCTGGAATGCGGGTTTGAGCACCAGATCTTCCGGCGGATAGCCGGCGATGAACAGCTCGGGAAAGACGACCAGATCGGCGCCCTGAGCGGCCCCCTCGATGCGCGCGCGCCGGACCTTCTCGGCATTGCCGGCGATATCGCCGACTGTCGAGTTGAGCTGGGCGACCGCAATCGCAAGTTTGTCGGCGGGACGCGCGTTCATGGCAAAGACTTATCCCCGGCCCCTGCCAACGGCAATTGGGCGGACTGCATGACAGGCAATCCGCTCTGCCGTGGCCCTTACAACCCTGCCGCCGCCGGCAGCGGCTTGACGACGCCGCTACGCTCTTTCTTGAGCAATTCAGCGAGCATGAAAGCCATATCGATAGCCTGCTCGGCGTTAAGCCGCGGATCGCAGACCGTGTGATAGCGGTCGTTGAGGTCGGCATCGGAAATCGCGCGCGCGCCGCCCGTACACTCGGTGACGTTCTGCCCGGTCATTTCAAGATGCACGCCGCCGGCATAGGTGCCTTCGGCCTGATGGATTTCGAAGAAGCTGCGAACTTCCTTGAGGATCAGATCGAACGGCCGGGTCTTGTAGCCCGACGCCGAGGTGATCGTGTTGCCGTGCATCGGGTCGCTCGACCACAGCACCACGCGGCCCTCGCGCTTCACCGCGCGAATGAGTCCCGGCAGCTGGTCGCCGACCTTCTCGGCGCCGAAGCGGCCGATCAGCGTCATGCGTCCGGCTTCGTTGTCCGGATTGAGAATATCGAGCAGCCGCAGCAGATCGTCGGCCTTGAGCGACGGACCGCACTTGAGGCCGATCGGATTCTTGATACCACGCGCGTATTCGATGTGCGCGTGATCGTGCTGACGGGTGCGATCGCCGATCCAGATCATGTGGCCGGACGTGGCGTACCAATCGCCCGTCGTCGAGTCGACGCGGGTGAAGGCTTCTTCGAAGCCGAGCAGCAGCGCTTCGTGGCTGGTGTAGAAATCCGTGGTGCGCAGTTCGGGATGGCTCTCGAGATCGAGACCGCACGCCTGCATGAAACCGAGCGCTTCGGAAATCCGGTCCGACAATTCGACGTAGCGGCGCGACTGCGGACTATCCTTGACGAAGCCCAGCATCCACTGACGCACGCTCGCCAGGTTGGCGTAGCCGCCTTGCGCGAAGGCGCGAAGCAAGTTGAGCGTCGCTGCCGACTGCCGGTAGGCATCGAGCTGGCGGCGCGGATCTGGCGTGCGCGATTCCTTGGTGAAGGCGTTGTCATTGATGATGTCGCCGCGATAGCTCGGCAGTTCGATGCCGTCGCGTTTTTCGGTCGGCGACGAACGCGGCTTGGCGAACTGGCCGGCGACGCGGCCGACCTTTACCACCGGCGACGCCGCGGCATAGGTCAGCACCACTGCCATCTGCAGAAACATGCGGAAGAAGTCGCGGATATTGTTGGCGCCATGCTCGGCGAAGCTCTCGGCGCAGTCGCCGCCTTGCAGCAAGAAGGCCTCGCCCTTGGCGACACGCGCCAAATGCTTCTTCAGGCTGCGGGCCTCGCCTGCAAATACCAGCGGCGGGAAGGTCGCAAGCTGCTTTTCGACGTCAGCCAAAGCCTGCCGGTCCGGATAATCCGGGACCTGCTGGATCGGCTTTTTGCGCCAACTATCGGGCGTCCAACGCTCGGGCATCACGAATACTCCAACATTTGCGGGGCGTTATACACGCCACCCCTCGCCAATGCCAGATGTTCGGGAGGGCTGGTGAACGCCCTAAATGGCACTTCGGCAGCCGCTATTCAGCAGCTTTACGGCCATAGCTCAGGGCCGGCTCGCGCATGGTGACCAGTTCTTCGGCAATCGTCGGGTGGACGGCCATGGTGGCGTCAAAATCGGCCTTGGTGGCCCCCATATGGAAGGCGATGCCGACCAATTGGATCATTTCCCCCGCTTCCGGGCCGGCGATATGGCACCCAACCACCCGGCCGGTGCCGCCGTCGACCAGCAGCTTCATGAAGCAGCGCGTCGCCCGGCCCGCCATCACCATTTTCATCGAGCGGAAGCTGGTCTTGTAAACGTCGAGAACCGGATACTTCTCACGCGCTTCGGCCTCGGTCAGGCCGATGATGCCAAGTTCGGGCTCGGAAAAAACCGCCGTCGGCACGTTGCGATGATCGACCTTGGTCGGCT
>CAISIV010000315.1 GCA_903885555.1 uncultured Hyphomicrobiales bacterium | reverse complement strand
TTGCACATGAACCGCGCATCGACACGAAAGGAAAGACAAAGAGGATTATTACCCGAACCGCGGCGCTTCCCAGAGCGGCACTCGCTAAGAACCACAGCCACCTGCGCCCAAACGTCGTACCCGTTGTGTATCGCGTTTTGAGGTAGCAGACAATCACAAGACAGATGACTAACACCAGCGACATCACGAAAATAAGATTCCATGCCGATGATAGGTCAGCGAGTTCTATGTATCCACTAGGATCAGCAGGCATACCTTCGACAACCGGGCATGGAATTATGACATTGCCGGGCCATCCTCCCCAAAAGTGCGTTACTGCGTCGAACACTCTATTCATCCTCGTTTTCTCCTCAACATGTATGGAAAGTTCACTCAGCCGACGCGTGTCTATTTAGTTAAGCCTCAAATATGCGGTCGGCGGCCTTCCGGCTACCTCTTGCCCAGGGGCAATAAAGAGAAGCGATAGTCCCATAGTCTTGACCGGATCACGCGCACTAGCCGCAACGAAATCATCCAGCCATCGAGGCGCACCGCTGAGAATCAGTTGATATCGCATCAGCGATGACTCTTCATTGTTTCCGCTTGCCCGCACGGACACGTTCGCTGCACTGCCCGTGTCCACCTTGATACGCGGGTTAGCGGCGCTAGCGTCAATGTCGATCCATGCAAGCTCGCCCTTCTCCCCCTTCATTAATTCACCTAGCACAGACATTGACACTTTGGCCGATAGACGAGCGTCTTCGAGCAACTTGTTGTGCCAATGACGAACGGCAACATTGTCTCCGCGCGCGACCAACCGAAGAGGCCTGAATCCTTTCATCGGCGCAGGTGCCTGTAACCGCGCGACGCTCGGCGAAGGGGGACCACTAATCCATCGCTGTTCGAAGCTCCCCGAGGAGCCAGCGCTGCCAGTTGCGGGATTGGCGTCTTCCATTTCGAGTGACATGGACCTCGGAAGCGGCCATGCATAGATGTGCTCAAAGGCCGCACTAACTAATGCGCCAATCCGATCTTCATCGCCCGGACTCGCAAACACGAAGGCGTAAAGCGGGCAGCGCTGAACGCCTGATGGCGTCTTAGGGCCCGTTCCACATCCGGACGGATCTCCGGCAACGGTGTGGAAGTTTGCTAACGAAACCGCAACAATAAAGGTCCCCTGCCGTGAAGTCCATTTCGATGCCAACGACGCCAACGCACTAAACTGACTGCGCGCCTGCTCCGGCGTATCGCGCCGTCCGTCACCCAACACCACGTGGGTGGCTGTGAGGAGGGAATCACGGCTGATTTTTGCTAGCGCCGCCTCAAGATCTGTTTTATTGTCGCTGTAAAGTTCAGGCCTTCCGAGATTACCTAGGGAGGAGTTGATCGGCCGCAAGGTTGACCCAAACCCAAGCGCTGAATCCACTCCTAAACGGAGCACAAGCGTGTCGATTACGCGCAGGAAGTTGTGCGAATCCGACCGATAGTCGCCATCGAGAAATCCTCGCATGCTTGCACTTACATCTAAATACAGTCGTGTCGAGGTCGTCGTCTGGGTTACTATGGGCGAATTTCCCTTAACGAGAATGCATTCGACCGCGGCCGATAATCCTTGCTCAGTGCCAGGCTGTGGCGATTCGCATCCGTGAGGTGGCGGAGGAGGACACGCTACTAACAGACAGTTCGCGGCAACTGTAACGATACTTTGCCAACGGAATCGGGATCGAGCTGCTGGCTTCATAGGAGATGCAGGATGGGCTGAGGACGTTATGCAGTGCAGATAGATCATACTGTTGGAGCGCTCGCTCAAACGCGCGTAGTTTCGACTCACATGGTGATTCTCGGATCGACTAGTCGGGTTCGCTTTTCGCAGCTCCTCCCCCTCCCCTTCCTGACTTTGCTATCGATTCTTCGAGGCAGCTCGCCCACGCTCCGACATACGCGTCAGTGACGTCCGTCACCTCGCGGCCACGGGCACCCATCCATGAGCTGTCGCTCATAGCTCCTAGGACACCGCGTCGTTCGAGCTTCTGCTCAACCCGTGCTGATAGTTCGTTGACTTTGGCATCAGCATCGGGAAGTTTCGCGTATACCTTCTGCACCGCACAGGTGCAGAGTTCGCGAACCCCATCCTTTCCGACAAGAATGGCAAGCGGATCTCCGCGCTCTTGGTGTTGGCTTTCGCAGCGTGCAACAGCCGTCTCGCGAGCATCCTGACCGCATGAAGCGCCGATGAAGGCTAGCAATGTGCAGACTGCGAGGTGAAACGCCGCTCGTGCGGGTGCCTTTGAGGTTGACCAGCGCGTTGCTGCCGACCAATCCGAGAATCGCACCCCCGTTCGTCGTGCTCCTTTATCCGAATGTCGCTCCGGCACATCGACGAGGGTCGACGCCAGACCTGTCGATGGGTGCGGCGTGTGCTTCGCGCATTGCGTCATGTTTGCCAGATAATGCAAACGCGTCAAGCGGGCGTTAATTCTGTCGCCGGCAGAGCGAGAGTGAGGCCTCCGGGAGATGTGTATATCGTTGCTGTTCAAACGTTTACGTGATTATGGGCCGCTAGCCGCTCAGCAGCCGATGATTCACTTGCCCAACGGCTTACGATCGACCT
>CAISIV010000314.1 GCA_903885555.1 uncultured Hyphomicrobiales bacterium | reverse complement strand
CTGCCGTCACTGGCGGCAGCGAAATCACGCGCCGTGGGCACATAACCGGAGCAATCTAATCGACTAAAACGCGCTCTCCGCAGCGAACAGAACTTGATTGCCAATCAATAGGTTGCAAACCACGGCTGCACAATTCTGCAGAAAAACGCCACTCCGCTACCGGCACTTTTGGCAGCAAAATCAAGGGTACCCCGACTGGCCTTACGCACGCCTGCTAGCCGGCGTTTGAGTCGGCCTTACTATCGATTCCTGGACCTATGAACGATACATACGCCGTACATTTGTAGAGACCAACAAAGAAGTTTGCCAGGCCGGGCGGCGTTCGCGGACTCCGGTCTCTGTACGGGGTATGTATGACTCCGGGCCCAGCGAATCTAATCGCCGATTTCAGCTGGGCGCTGAGGCTCGCGGGTCGGCCTTCGCTGAGAACGGTGATTCTAGATTGTTGGAATGCGGATTCTCGCGACGCCAGCGAGTGAAGTCAGGATCACCGCGGACGTAGTCCTCGACGATGCCGAGAATGACGTCATTCATGGAGCGCGGCTTGCGTCCCGTCTCGGCTGCGAAGTAGCGAGCGTACGCCTCGAGCTCGATAAGCAATCGCTCCGGCACATCCAGCTTCGCCCGAATCGTCTCTTCCTCGACTGCGATTGACGGCAGCCGCCGCCCGCCGTTCCTGGCAGGGCGTTCCTCTGTAGCCTTCGACTTCGTAATCCGTTCGGCCATGGATCAGCCCTCGTAGGGTGGGATGAGAATGTCTTTAGTCGTGAACACGGCGAAGCGCTCACCGGGCCGGACCATGATCGTCGGCTGGAGCTGGAGCTCCTTGCGGACAATTTGCTGGGTTGCCTCGTTGACGCCCTGCCCCGCCCCCTGACGAGCGCGATCTGAGAACGAGGGATCCGCGTAGCTGGTGCCTGCGGACGTCCCGGCCTGAATCACTGACCCGAGAACGACGGCGCCGAGGATCTTCGCTAGATGCCGGTCCACCTTGCCGGTGACACCGGCGTAGCCGGACAAGTCCGTGCCCGGCATTCCCTCCAAATCGAGGTTCGATCCGTCTGGCCGGATGATTCGGGTCCACACGACGAGTACGCGGCTCTGGCCGTAGGCTTGACCGCGCCGATCGGGACGCCGCCCTCGCAGCGGGCGATTAGATCCTGCATCCGTTGTCGGTGCTCGGCCTCACGTGCTTTATCCGCAGGGTCTGGAAACTTTTTCAGCACGCCACGGAGAATCAACGCTTGGCGCGCCGGGGCTTCGGTCTTAAGGATGTGCTCGAAGCGCACGCGCGTCGTGCCTTCAATCTTGTAAGGATCAATGTCCTCGATGTCGCAGTAGTCAGGATAGAACTCGTGATGTGTTCTGTAGCTGAAGTCACCCAGGTATCCGCCGGAGACGCCAATCCACTTTCGTGCGACGAACTCCACTTCTCTTGGGCTCAGTAGTTCCACCAAACGCCGCTCCGTCGTCATTTAGGTTAGAGGCAAGGCATTTTAGCAGCGGCTCGCCCTGGCGCATTCTGTGAAGCGGCGGCGCGAAGGCGAAAACGTAGCGGTGCAACGCCGGAGTAACGATTGGGCTGTCGACGGCCCCCAAATTGTCTCAGAGCGGCCAATTTTTTGACCGCCTCGAAAATCCGACCGTCTACGCCGCGATTACAGCGGCGATCGGCACCCACCCCTTAGGTCTGATACCCCCAAAATCCGGCCCTTGGACTGCTTCGACGAAGAGTGGGGGCTTGCCTGTGATCCATGACGGTACCACGCCGGTCAGCGCGGCCAAGGCGCTCCGTTGCTCACAGCCGTCCGGCTGTTCCTCTACTCGCCGCGTCGCCTGCGGCGAGCCTATGACCGCGCCGCTGCGGCGTGACCTCCGAGGTCTCGGGCAATCCCGCCCGAAATCAAGGAGAGCGACGATGTTGAACCATAACCTCTTTATCCACGGCGCCGATGGCGCCGCCGAGCCGGCCACGGCCGAGCAGATTCTGGCCGCTGCGCGTCAGGTGCTGGCGCACCGGGTCCGTCGCGGAGCGACGCTCACCTCGCCGCAGAAAGTCCGGGAATACCTCTCGATGCGGCTCGGACACCTGGACTATGAGGTGTTCGGACTCATCCTGGTCGATAGCCACCATCGGGTGATTGAGTACGTTGAGCTGTTTTGCGGCACTATCGATGGGGCCAGCGTGCACCCGCGCGAAGTGGTGAAGATGGTTCTGGTCAAGCAGGCGGCGGCGTGCCTGCTGGTTCATAATCATCCCAGCCAAGTGGGCGAGTTCAGCCACGCTGACGAGCTCATCACCCGGAGGCTGAAAGAGGTGCTGCAGGGGATCGACGTGCGCATTCTGGACCATCTGCTCGTGGCGGGTGGCACCGTCGTCAGCATGGCCGAGCTGGGGCGACTCTAGCCCCGACGCCACGCGGCGCTGCTTCGTGGCGCCGCGTGGCGTTTCCTTCGCCAGCCGGCTTGTCCTATTTTTCAGTTGAGTAGGCCGAGCCGGCCTTTGCGTTTTGCTCTTGGCTCGCAACGTGCAGACTCCACACTGCAAGGCCGGTGGAAATGACCAAGAGCACAATGCCAGCGCGCACCCACCATTTCGATATGTGCCCGGCGGACTCAAGGCGTTGTTCCAATCCGGTGAATACGTAAATATTGCCTTTGCTAGCAATCGATTCAACAGACGTTGATAGGGCATTTATCGCGATACCTACTTCGGACAGTACGCGGTCAAGGCTGAACGCAAGGATGACGCTGCCGCTTAGACCAATGATTGCGGACCACAGTGCCAAAGATTGGGAGCTCATGCGTCTGTCCTCAGTGATTTACCAGCAGCCAATAGTACCGGGCACCGGAGTCAGCCAGCGCACCGAGTAGCGCAGGTCCGTGCCGATGGCTTTAGTAGGCGCCACGAATCGCGATCGGCGAAGGGTGGCGTCGGGAGGAAATTGGGCCCCGTAACAGCGAGACCTTGCGCATCCCGGAAGTGTGGCCGACATTAGCCGTCAGAGATATGGCTATACGCGTGGCGACGGAGATCCAAAAGGCTGCGTGGGGGTGTAAGGATCATGTGTTGTGGCCCTGTTTGCATCGCGCTTGTTCAGGGAATACCTGCCGGGCTTGTTACGTTGACAGTAGGCATTCTTGCTTGGCTTATTGCTCGACGCCAAGCCGCTGTCGCCGAAGCCAAATTCAAACTCGAACTATTTGAAAAGCGCTTGCCGATCTTCCAACAGACGTGGGAGATCATGTCTGAAGTGGTCATGAAGGGGACACGCGAAAAAAACTACGGCCTTGGCAATCCCTTTTCAAACTTTATACCGCACGCGCGGTTTCTCTTTGGCTCTGAGGTGGAAGCGTACCTTTTTGACGCCGTGAAAAAGTGGACTGACTTATGGGCCTATGAGGGTGAAAGCGCGGACCCGGCCGCCAGAGCCCAGAACGCCGCGAAAGTGGCACAGCTCAAGCAATGGTTTCATGAGCAGGCCTCGACGGGCGTTAAAGAGCTGTTTGCGCCCTACCTGGCCTTTGAAAAATGGCGGTCATAGCGCCCGCCCGGATCAAATCAGAATCCGCTCGACCTCATCGAGGCTGACTTGGTCGTATCTCCGATCGTAGAGGCCGGTGGTGCGGGCGCTTTCGTGGTTGGCCATCTGCTGCGCGATTTCCAGCTTGCCGCCGTTGCGCAGGTACTCGGTAATGCCGGTGGCGCGGAAGGTATGGCAGCCGATCGCGGTCGGGATGCCGGCGGCCAGCGCACGGCGGCGGATCATGCGCCACACGTCGACTGGCTTCATCGGCTGATCGGTGAATTCCCCGGTCCGACCGGCCAGGCTAGGAAAGAGCCAGGCTTTACGATCGGCGCTGCGGTGCTCGAGGAAGGCTTCGAGGTAGCCGTCGAGCGTGTGATGGCAGGGCATGTCGTGCCGCTTGCCGCCTTTCTCGTGCAGACGCACCCAGGTGCGCTTGCCCTGAGGGTAGACGTCCTCGAGCCGCATCTTCACGGCTGCGCCGACGCGGGCGAAGGTATAGACCAGGAGCGCAATGAGCGCGCGATCGCGAAGGCCGGCCAGGGTGTCGGTGTCGATGCTATCGAGGAGGACGCGCGTTTCTTCGGCGGAGAGAACCGGAGTCTTGCCTTTGCGCACGACGTGGCGCGGCCCGCGCACGGCGCTCGCCGGATTCGTCGGGACAATCTGGCCGACGATCAGCCAGTCGAAGAGCATGCGAATGGCGGCAAGCTGCAGCTTCACGGACGGTGCGGCGAGCGTCGCCTGCAGTTCCTCGATGT
>CAISIV010000313.1 GCA_903885555.1 uncultured Hyphomicrobiales bacterium | reverse complement strand
TCCGAAAACCGGTTCCCACTTTTCGGGATCATGCGCGCGCTCGAATCAAACACCAGTATGCCACGGCTTTGGCCAAACCTTTGGCGGCACGGGATTTTCGGCTCTTAACCATTGGTTAAGGATTGACTGGCGGGAACCCGGGGAGACGGTAAAAGTTGGCCTCAGTATCGCGTTCGAGGCCGTGTATGACTCCGGAATCCTGGCAAAACCTGCTGTCGCTGGCGTTGGGCTTCGCCATGGCGGGCCTGTTCACCTCCGCGTATCAACTGGCGACCAGCAAGGTGCCGAGCTTCGGCATGCTCTCGACCGGTCCGAGCCCGCAGGCTTTCGCCGCGGTGCCGCTGCTGATGATCACCGCGCCGTTCCTCATCATGCGCAACACGCTGCTCGGCCAGCGCCAAGAAGGCCGCCGCTTCGAGTTCGTCTTCCTCGCCACCGTGATCTCGGGCTTCTGGAGCCTGATGTCCGGCATGGTCCTGATGATGACCCTGCGCGCCGTCCTTTAGTCCGGCCTGTACTTCCCTCACAGCTTTCGATCGGGCAAGTTCGCCAACCTGAATAGGGAGCGGACATGGCACTTTTCGAACTCGACGGTCAGGCGCCGGAATTACCGGGCGCCGGCGAATACTGGATTGCCGACAACGCGACGGTGATCGGCCGTGTGCGCATGAAGAAAGACACCAGCATCTGGTTCGGCGCGGTCCTGCGCGGCGACAATGAATGGATTGAGCTCGGCGAGCGTTCGCAGATTCAGGACAACGCCACGCTGCATACCGATCCCGGTTTCCCGATGACGATCGGCAATGGTTGCGTGATCGGCCACAACGTCATCCTGCACGGCTGCACCATCGGTGCGAATTCACTCGTCGGCATGGGCGCGATCATGCTCAACGGATCCAAAATCGGGAAAAATTGTCTGGTCGGCGCCGGCGCGGTGGTGACCGAAGGCAAGGAGTTTCCCGACAATTCGCTGATCGTCGGCGCGCCGGCGCGCGCGATCCGCACCATCGACGAAAAGCTCACGGCAATGATCGCGCGCGGTGCCGACGTCTACGTGCAGCGCTCCAAGCAATACGCCAAGGGTTTGAAGAAGATCGGTTAGATCGAAACACCGTCAGAAAAGAAAGAAGAGTTCGATGCCGTTCAAAGCAAAATACGTGTTCGTCTCCAGCATGGACGTGGATCCGGACAAGGAGGCGCTGTTTCACGAAGTCTACGACACCGAACATGTGCCCAGCCTGTTGAAAGTACCCGGCGTGCATTCCGTGCAACGCATCGACAGCGAGCCATTCTCGGTGAGCATTGGCGGCGTGGAAAAGCATGTCGAGGCGGAGAGCCCGCGCCACCACGCTCTTTATGAGATCGACGGCCCGCACGTTCTGACGAGCCCGGAATGGGCCGCGGCGGTTGAAGACGGCCGCTGGCCGTCACAGGTGCGGCCTTACACCCGCAATCGCAAGCACACGCTCTACAAAGTGCGATAGCGCCGGCGTAACCGGCGAAAAAATTGCGCTTCTAAATGGGCTGCGTTCAGCCTGGCGGAAACTGGTCGCGTTACTCGCGTCCGGGACTTATTTGCTGGACGAGGTTGATGATAGACCGGCGAAGCTTGGCGTCGCCGATGCGAGCAAAGGCCTTCACCAATTCCAGGCCGTCGGATGTAGAAAGAAATTCCGAAATGTAGTTGGGCGTCGGCGCGCTTGAATTTTTGCCGTCGGGCGTAGCTGTCACGCCTTCGAAAAAGAACGATGGCTGCACCTGCAAGGCAGAAGCAATTTGTTGCAAGCGGCTTGCGCCGACGCGATTGGTGCCCTTTTCATATTTCTGGACCTGCTGGAAGGTCAGATGAATCGCGGTGGCGAGCGACTCCTGGCTCATGGCCAATATATTGCGCCGCATGCGGATGCGCGAGCCAACGTAAACATCGACCGGATTGGGCGCCTTCTTTGCCATTACCGTTTCGGCATGGTTGTTGCGGCGGAGATGGGTCTTCGGGTGACGCAATTTGCAGTTGGCCTTTTGCCGGTCCTCTGCTCTAGGATGAGGCCCGGTGTAACCGTTGCGTCTTGAGTCTGTCATTAAAGGCTCAGTGCATCATCGTTAGACGGCATCGAATGAATGCGTGAAATCGAAACCCGATTGTTTCGGTATTTCGTCGCGCTAGCCGACGAGCAGCATTTCGGACGGGCCGCGCTAAATCTGGCGATCAGCCCCCCGACGCTGACCCATCAAATTCAGAAGCTTGAGCTGCATGTTGGGGTCAAGCTCGTCGAACGCCGCGGCAACACCCATGTCGAGTTGACCGAAGCCGGCCGGCGTTTTCTCAGCCGCGCCCGTAACGTGCTGCGGGAGGCCGCGGAAGCCGAAGCGGCGGCGCAGCAGGCGGCGCGCGGCGAGGTTGGACGTCTGGAAATCGGCTTTATGGTCGTTGTCAGCATGAGCGGGCTGGTTGCGAAATTTATCGGTGGTTTTCAAAAGCAATATCCCGGCATTGAGCTTGTTCTACGTTCGGCAATTACTGCGGCGCAGATTGACGCCGTTATTGCGGGCACTCAGGACTTCGGCTTTGTCAGGGCACCGGATCACTGGCCGATAGGTATTAGTGGTTTTATCGTCTCGCGACCGGAGATGGTGTTGGCGATGCCGTCGGATCATCGGTTGGCGCGCTCGAAGAGTATTGATCCTGCCGCGCTCACGAACGAGCGCTTCGTAACGACCTGGCCGGATCTCGACATCACATTTTGGCGAAACCTCAACGCTGTCGGCACAGTTGGCGGCTTCACGCCGAACGTGGTGCGGCGTTCGAAGGATGCAATGGGCATGTTATCGTGCGTATCCGCCGGGCAGGGAATAGCTGTCGTCTCGAACGCTTTTACAAGGATGGCTATGCCCAACGTAACCTACCGGCCGCTTCGGACGAAGGAGCCATTGACCTCTCCAATCGCCTTCATCCATCGGCCGAATGAAAACTCGCCCGCGGGCAAGGCTTTCATTGGCTATATGCGAGCCTATCAATTGCCGCGTTAGTACACGCTGAATCGCCGTTTCTGTCTGCCGCAGAACATCGAAATGAGCCGACGGCTTAATTTGGGTCTGCCTTGATATTTTCCCGCGCGATAATCGGGCCCCACGTCGTGCGCTCTCGCTTGATGAGTTCTGTCATTTTTTCAGGCGGGCCGCCGATAGGGCGCATGCCGCCGCGCGTGAATTGCTGCTGTCCCTCGGGAGAAACGATGAATTCGTTGATGGACGTATTGAGTTTGGCGACGATGTCCGGCGGGGTTCCGATCGGTGCAAGAATGCCCATCCACGATGGAGCGACCAAGTCGATGCCGCTCTCGCGCGCAGTCGGCACGTCGGGTAAATAGGTGACCCGCTCTTCGCTCACGACCGCCAGTATCGAGACGTTTACGACCTGTGAGACGTAAATCGTCAAGGCGGATGAAATTGCGCCGCTCATGACGTCAGTGACCATCGGGACCGCGCCGCGGTAGCCGATCAAACCGCCTTTTAAACCGGTACGAGCAAAAAACACGATCGATGCGAGATGACTCAATGTTCCGGCGCCCGAGTGGCCCATGTTTATTTTTTCAGGATACTTGCGGCCGAACTCGATTAGATCCTGAAGCGATTTGAAACCGAGCTTGGGATCGCTCACGATCATTTGGGGAAGCTCGCCGAGAACAATGACCGGCGTGAAATCCCGGTCCGTGTCGTATCCGATGCTTTTCGATATCATCGGATTGAGCGCGATGGGGCCGGCGGTCGAGAACATTAAGGTATAGCCGTCCGGCGCCGCCTTGGCCGCGTATTGGGCACCAACCGCGCCGCCTGCACCGGGATGGTATTCGATGGTGAACGGCTGACCGTATTTTTCGGTCAGCACCTTCGCGGCGGCACGCAAGATGGTGTCGGCGGTGGCGCCTGGTGCGAATGATTGGACGATTGTAACCGGCTTGGTCGGCCACTCTGCGCCTTGCGCGAGTCCCGAAGTCCCCAGTCCTGCGACAGCCAGCCAGATCAAGCTGATTTTGTAATGACGTCGCCGACCCGAAAATGGCCCAAACCCCATGACAACCCTCCGTAGGGTGTCGATTATAACACCAGCGCCGGTAGCTGACTACCTGGGGTTGCGGCGATGGAGAAGACAACGCGGCAAGGCGATCAATCGCGTCCGTCAGGGAAAGTTTGGCTACCCCTAAACAGGGTGCGGCCAGCCGTGGGGGAGGCTGGCCGCGCGCGAACCCGGTCTGGGGACGGGGAGGGGTGGGGACGTGACCGGGGTCGCGTATTCCTTGGTTAGACGTTCAGCTCAAGAAGCCTAGCGGGCCGACACGGTGGCCGGAGCGCGCGGTTCGCCGAGTGAAACCCAGGTGTTCTGGTCGGACTGCGACTGACGCTTGACGAAGCGGTAGCCAGTCTTGTTCCAGGCGAGCACCTCGGTCTCCTGATTATCGAGAATGAATTCGCCGCGGTTGGTCTTAACGGTCAGCACCGCATGGCCGTCGCCGCGCTTGTCGCGAACCACGGTGATCAGCAGCGCCTCACGCGGCCAGCCGGCCTGCATCAGCATGCGGCGTTTGAGCAGGACATAGTCCTCACAGTCGCCTTTGCCGTCGTCCGGGTAATTCCAGCGTTCAACCACACCCCAATGCTCTAGGTCGGTGACCGGCTGGATGTTGTCATTGGCCCAACTGTTGACCTTGACCAGATCGTCCCAGGCCTTCTGCGTCAGCACGACGTCGCGCGGTGCAGTCGGCTTGGTGGCGCACTCGGATTTGTACTCGACGCAGAACTCGACCCAGCCGATTGGTGCCCGGGTAGGTTCGCCGATAGCCACGTAGGCAACCCGTTCGTTCGAAGCGCCGCCGAGCGATCCTGTGCGCTCATTCGCGGTGGCAGTGCCTGCGGCCAAAACCGACACGCAGACCAGAAGCATTGTTTTTTGAAGCCGTCCCATTTGTGATCCCCTTCGTTGGGACCAAAATTCGCAGAAACATTTTGCACGCCGGATAAGTCTAGACAGTGCATTTGAAGTGAAACTGGCTAAATCGAGAGACTAATACTGTATAAGTTCGAGTATAATTCGATTACATTCTTATAAAACGGCATTTGTCTAAAATTTTATACATTAATGTACTTGAGTGCGAAAAGGCGCGATTATTCACGCGTTTTCCGCACGATGTTTACGCTGATGGGTTTTGGAAAAGCGCCAGTGCAGTACCGGCGGGCGGGCGAAATCGGCGCAAAATCGCGCCTTGGCGCACGCGCAATTTTACGCGTGCGGTTTACCGGGCGGTGACTCTACTCGCCGGTGACGTTGTCTTCGATGGAATCGGGGTGCTGCAGGCGGTTGAATTCGATGGCGAAACCATCTTCGATGTGGCGAACCACACGGCCTGTCGTCTTGCCGATCGTGACGGCGGACCCGACCGCAGGGCGCAGATCGGGGTTGATCGCGATAGCCGCACCCGAGGCGGATACGTCGATAACGCGGCAGGTTACATTGGTGCCGTTCGGCAGGATCAGGCGGCCCATCGGGTTGCGGGGCGTGAAACGGCCGTGGCGGCGGTCTTCCGGCAGATTGAGGATCTGACGGTTGGCGAGCCAGGTCAGCTGAGCGGCGAGCTTGTCGCGTTTGCGGGCCGTGGCCGAGATCGTCATGGCAAAGCCATTGTCGATCATACGGGCGATCTTGCCTTCGAGGCGGCCCAGGTGGTCGACATAGGCGATAACGCGTTCGCCGGGGGCGCCAAGAACCGGGGCATGGAGAGCCATGCCGCCGGGCGACATATTGATGACCTGGCAGGGATATTCGCGCCGGTCGGCCAGCATATAGCGGCCGAGCAGGTTCACTTTGACGCGCTGATGCCTACGGCGTTCTTCGGACCGCAGCATAATTCTCGGTTTTATCAGTGGCATTGCCATGGCGATTGGCATTCTGGGACGCGTTTCCCGATGCCAATAACCCTAGGTGCCTATCGTTAATGGTAGGTTAGCCGGTGCGCTTTCCCGGCGGTACTTCCAGCCCGCCGCTGTAGACGACAAACCCATGCCGCAAGCGAACCGCTTCGACCGCCCGGGTGAATTCGGGCACGGTGGGGACCTCGATGTCCGCCCCGATATGGCGCAAGGCGCCGAGTTCGAGTTCGACGATCGGCTTTTCGCCCAGCCAGAAAGGCGCCGTCAGCGGCGTCATCACACCCAGTGCCCGAACCCGTGCGTGGCCGATATGGGCCAGCGGCAGGATCAGGAATTCGAGCTCGACGGTTGCACCGTCTTCGGCCCGTCCTGTGACACCGGCGACCGCGCCGATCTCCTCGTCTTTAACCACGGCCAGCAGATCGCTGATCTGCTTCTGGCTGCTCTCGCTCCAGAGCGCGTCGAATTCCTCGCCTTTAACCTCGCGGCAGAACAACGCACAAACCCGCGTGCCGGCCAGACGAAAACGTAGCCGATCGACGAAATCCGCCGCCAGCATAAATGTGTCGCCGAGCGCATGACGGATCGCGGCCGGATCGATATCGGCACGCGCGGGAGCGGGGCGGTTGCCGCGCTTCTCATTCCAATAGTCGTACACAGTACGGGTCGATGGATGTTTCATGGTCGCCACCTGTTCCATCGCGAAACGATGCTTGCGTCTGGATGTCCCCGGCTGGGACAAACGCGCACGCTATTCGCCGCGACGTGCCAGAGGGAGCAGGCGGCATGCCTTCAGTGGCAGTCCTGCACAGCGACCGCGCGTTAGTGTTAAAGCGTGCGAGGCGCTCGGCTTGCGGTGACGCCGACAAGAGGTTAACTGGGCCCTGCCACCGGAACCCCAAAGTGCAACGCGAACCGCTGTTCAATATCCCCTCAGTCATCATCGCGTTGATCGTGGCGCTGGCCGCCATTCATGGCATCCGCACGCTGGTGCTGAGCGACGATCAGAACATCGAGTTCCTGCTGACCTTCGCTTTCATCCCGTTGCGTTACGACGCGTCGATTGTGCCGGGCGGCGCGCTGCCAGGCGGTTTCGGCGCGGACGTGTGGACCTTCGTCACCTATTCATTGATCCATGCCGACTGGACGCATTTCGGCGTCAACTCGGTCTGGCTGTTGCCGTTCGGCAGCGCGCTGGCGCGGCGCTTCGGCACGGTGCGCTTCCTGGCATTCTTTGCGGTGACGGCGGCGGCCGGCGCGGGGCTGCATCTTGCGACCCATGCCGGCGAGCAGTTTCCGATGATCGGTGCATCGGCGTCGGTATCGGGGGCGATGGCCGCGGCGATGCGTTTTGCGTTCCAGCGCGGCGGACCGCTCAACATGATGCGCACCGGAGACGATGAGGACTACCGCGTGCCGGCAATCTCGCTCGTCGGCATGCTGACCGATGCCCGCATTCTGATTTTTCTGGGCGTCTGGTTTGCGATCAACATCATCTTCGGCGTCGGGTCGTTCTCGATTACCGGCGGCGAGCAGCCGGTGGCCTGGCAGGCGCATATCGGCGGTTTTCTTGCCGGTCTGTTGCTGTTTTCGTGGTTCGACCCACCGGCATCTCCGATCGCTCCACCAATCCAGCATCAAGACGACGACTTTGGTGCGACGCGGCATTAGTTGCTGCCGGTTCGATCCACTGCCGCAACACGATTGTGCTTGACGGAACCATCCCGTCGGCAGGATCGTTGGAGCTATACTTTTGTCTAGGGCCCGGATTCGCGGGTCGTCCCCCGCAGCCGGGCGCGTTTCTCGTCTTGCATGAGGTTGCCGATTTTTCGGCGCATGCGTCAGGGAGGCTGCCAATGAACGTCAAAGCAATCTTGGCTGCGAAGGGTGGCGAAGTCGTCACAATCGAACCGACCGCCGATCTGGCGGCCGCCACGCAATTGCTGAGCACAAACCGCATCGGCGCCGTTCTGATCCGCGGGGCGGGCGGGCATATCGCCGGCATCCTGTCGGAACGCGACAT
Source organism: uncultured Hyphomicrobiales bacterium (assembly GCA_903885555.1). Classification (GTDB taxonomy): domain Bacteria; phylum Pseudomonadota; class Alphaproteobacteria; order Rhizobiales; family Xanthobacteraceae; genus Pseudolabrys. The sequence goes on along the minus strand of CAISIV010000313.1, from coordinate 46,567 downwards.
CGTGCGCGCGCTGTCGCAACATGGTTCGTCGGCGCTGTCGCTGCCGGTGGGGCAGGTGATGACGCGCGAAGTGATGACCTGCACCGAAGACGAGACGATCGGCGATGTGATGGAGCGCATGACGGCGGGAAAATTCCGCCACTTGCCGGTGGTCAATAAAGGCAAGCTGGTCGGCCTGATTTCGATCGGCGACGTCGTCAAGCAACGTGTCGACGAGATCGAGCACGAGTCCGAAGCGCTGAAGGATTACATCCGTACGGCTTAAGCCAGATTATTTGCCGTTGACGACGTAAGGCTGCGACAGCGCGGTAATCGCATCCGCGATCTGTTCGACTGCTTTTTCTGTGGCGTCGGCGCCAGCAGCGATGGCTTCCTCGGCCTTATGAAAATCGAACATGCCGACGCCGCCGAGCTTCGGGCTGATCAGAACGTCGGCTGGATCGCCCGCCATGCGCGCGCGTGTGATGCGGTCTTGCATGACGTTGAAGGCTTCCACCATCACCGTCGGAATTCCCGGGCTGCCGTTGCGGCCGAGGAATTGACGGCGCAGCGAGCGTTCGCCGCCAAACAAGCCGAGAAATCCACCGCCTTTTGATGCGGGCTCTGGCGGCTCGTCACTTTCGTCCGAGCCGTGGCTGGCAACGATCGTGCCGCGCCCGAACAAATCCGAATTGAGATTGACCGCGATGACAAGCCGCGTATCGAGCGCGCGCGCCGCCGACACCGGCACCGGATTGACCAGCGCACCGTCCACCAGCCAGCGGCCGCCGATCTTCACGGGCGGGAAAATACCGGGCAGGGCATATGAAGCGCGCAGTGCATCGGCCAGCCGGCCGCGGGTCAGCCAGATTTCATGACCGGTGTTGAACTCGGTCGCGATGGCCGCAAAGCGGATTTTCAGTTCTTCGATGCGGCGGTTGGTAAGGCCTTGCTCAAGCGCAGACGCCAGATGCGTGCCGCGGATGATGCCCGAGCCGGTCAGATTGATATCGAGATAGCCGAGAACGCTACGCACCGTCAGCTTGCGCGCCCATTCCTCCAGACTGTCGAGTTGTTCGGCGGCAAAGCAGCCGCCAACCACCGCGCCGATCGAAGTGCCGACGATGACATCGGGCAGGATGCCGTGTTTCACGAGGGTCCGCAGGACGCCAATGTGCGCAAAGCCGCGGGCTGCGCCGCCGCCAAGCGCAAGCCCGATGCTTGGGCGCGTCATGGCAGGTTCAGCGTGAGGCGTCGCTTCGGTGGCGCGATCGCCGCCACTGCGCATCCGCGAGAATAAACCTTCAAAAACCAAGCGGTTTCTCCCCGGGGCCGAATATTCGAACCGCGTCGCCCCCGCGACAAGCGTTTCAGGCCGTCATGGTAAAAGCTGGTGACGGAGTCCTGTGACCAAAACGTGACAAGAGACTGGCGCAGGCTTGCGTCACAAGCCTGCGCCCCATGCGTTAGGGTATGGTTAAGTGCCCAAGTCTTAATCGGTTCCCGGGCGTTAAGCGCCGGGACGGGTCATCGAAAACAGGCTGTCGACCACGGCATACTGATCGTAACCGCAACGGGCAATAGGCTTCAGCGCGGCTGTATCCAGCCGGCCATCGACGATGAAGCGGTCGTCGATATGCACGCCGACGACTTCGCCGAACACGACATGGCAGTCGACCGGCTGGCCGGCGGCGGTGGTCATGGCGACAACCTGGATCAACTTGCATTCGAGCGCGCAAGGTGATGTGGCGACCCGCGGCGGCTTGACGATTTGCGACGGTGCGGGTGCAAGACCGGCGCGCTCCATTTCATTGACACCGTGCGCCAGCGGCGCCGAGGTGGCGTTCATCGCCTCGCGCAGATCCCAGGTGGCGAGGTTGCAGACGAATTCGCCGGTTTCGGCGATGTTCGTCACGGAATCCTTGAAGCCTTCGCTGCCGAACATCACCAGATTGGGGCGGCTGTTGACGCCGTTGAAGAATGAGTAGGGCGCCAGATTCACTTCACCTTTCAAGCTGATGGACGTGATCCAGCCGATCGGGCGGGGCGCCACGATGGCCTTGAAGGGATCGTGCGGCAGGAGCTTTCGATCGCGTTTGTCAGGCTCGTAGAACATCACTTCCTCGGGCCCGTATATCGCGTGACGATGCTTTCGAGCTTCGGCCGGTCGCGATCCTCGGGCGATTTTACGGCAGTGCCGATGTGGACGAAGCCGGCGATGCGCTCGTTGGCAGCAAGGCCGAGCCCGTCGAGCACGGCGCGATCATACGAATACCATTCGGTCAGCCAGCTTGCGGCGTAACCCATTGCATGCGCGGCGAGCACCAGACTCATGGCAGATGCACCGGCCGAGAGTTCTTGCTCCCATTCCGGAATCTTCGCATGCGGCGCGGCGCGGCTGACCACCGCGATCGCCAATGGCGCGCGCGCCAGCCGGTTGCGCTCGAACTCGATCTGGTCGGGCGTGGCGTCGGCGCGGCTGGCGCGGAACGCGTCGGCAATCACCGAACCGGCAGCGAGACGCGCGTCGCCGTCGAACACGATGAAGCGCCAGGGCGTCAGCTTGCCGTGGTCCGGCACCCGCGACGCGATCGACAGCAGTGTGCCGATCTCGGTGTCGGTCGGGGCAGGGTTCGTCAATTCCATCGGCTTGACCGAGCGGCGGGTCTTGAGCAGTTGCAATGCGTCGGTCATTTTCACCTCGGTGCGCGCGTCTCATGAACTTGGGCTGCGCCTAGCATAGCGATTTCAGGGTGACAAACCGCCTCTATCGGCTTGAATTTGCCGCGATTTGCGCCGAAAACGGCACTTCAATGAATCTCAGATCCACGATAGCCGCGTTAGGACTTGCCGCAGCGATGCTCGCAGCATCAGTGCCTGCGTATGCGCAGAGTTCGCTGTTTTCGGCGACGCCCTCGACCGGAATGGTGTCGCCCGGCTCCGGTGGTCAGCTCGCGCCGTCGCAATCGCCCTTGCCGCTGCCAAGTTCGCAGCCGCCGCTGGCCATGCCGATGGTGCCGGCCGGGCAGGTCGCGCTCACACTGAGCGCGCGCTTCGGCAAGGACGCGCCGCCGGTCGGCGGCGGCCTGACGTGGCGCATCTATGGTTCGAAGCAGGAGACCGACGGCAGCTTCAAGCTGCTCAAGGAAGACAAGACGCCGACGCCGACGCTGGTGCTGCCGGCGGGCAATTACATTGTCCATGTCGGCTTCGGCCTCGCCACCGCGGTCAAGCCGGTGCAGTTACGCGGTCAGTCGGTGCATGAAGAGTTCAATCTTCCCGCCGGCGGCCTGCGCATCGAGGGCCGCGTCGGCGACGTGCGCGTGCCGGCCGGGCAGATTTCGTTCGACGTCTACAAAGGCAGCCAGTTCGAAGCGGGCGACCGTCGGCCGATCGCCGAACATGTCATGACCGGCGAGGTCGTGATGGTGCCGGAGGGGACCTATTACATCGTGTCGAACTACGGCGATGCCAATTCGGTAGTGCGCTCCGACATCCGTGTCGGCGCCGGCAAGCTGACCGACATCACCGTCACGCATCGCGCCGCGGCGATCACGCTGAAGCTGGTCGGCGACCGCGGCGGCGAGGCGCTGGCCAACACCGCCTGGTCGGTGCTGACGCCGGGCGGCGACGTCATCAAGGAGTCGATCGGTGCATTCCCGCGTGTGATCCTGGCGGAAGGCGAATATCGCGCCATTGCCCGCAACGAGGGCAAGGTGTTCGAGCGCGAATTCAAGGTGGTCACCGGCGTCGATGGCGACGTGGAAGTCCGCGCCCGCTAGACGACGTCGACAGAATTGGAACTTTTTCGTCTTCTTAGCCGTTGTTACTTAAATGCAGACCCAATTCGCTCTTAACGATGCGGCGATCGACAAGTTCGCCGGGTCGGATCCAGAACGCATTGCTATTCTTCTCGATGTCGACGGTACGTTGATTGAGTTGGGCCCGACGCCTTTCCAAGTCCATGTTCCCGATGAACTGCGTGACGCGCTCGTTCAACTGTCACACCTGACGGGCGGCGCCTTGGCGCTAGTCAGCGGCCGGCCCATCAGGGACCTCGATCTCCTGTTCGATCCTCTGCAATTACCCGCGATCGGCGGCCACGGTGCTGAACTGCGGCTCAACGGCGTTACCCAACACATGGCGCCGATCATGTCCGATGGACTGCGCGAGGCGCTTGGTCTTGCCGCCGTGCTGCGTCCGGGAATTGTCGTCGAAGACAAAGGCTATTCGGTCGCGTTGCACTACCGCAAAGTTCCACAGCACGAGAGCTGGCTGATGCGACACATAGCGGCCGCGTGCAAAGCGCATAGCGACGATAGGACGGAAGTATTGCCGGGAAAATTAATGCTGGAAGTAAAGCTTCCGTCCATCAACAAAGGCGAAAGCGTGCGTGAACTGATGAAGCTTGCGCCATTTGCGGGCCGTAATCCGATTTTTATCGGCGACGACGTCACCGACGAATCTGTATTCGAAGTAATGCCGGATCTCGGTGGACTTGCGTTCTCGGTGACGCGGGAAGTCGAGGGACTTGCGGGAATTTTTGATTCACCCGCGCAGGTGCGTCAAGCGCTGTATCGCATGGCGAACGGCCACAATGTTTCAGGCAACACTTTCAGTTCCTGACCGTTACGTACGAAACTTAACACCGTTTCGCGCGTTGTAGCTCCGGTGGGTTTCCGCCAGGGGGACCAAGCTTGTCACGGCTGGTGATCGTTTCAAATCGGGTCGGAATTCCGGACGGCAGCGCGCGCGCTGGCGGCCTTGAAGTCGCAATTCGTCCGGCCCTCAAGAAACGTGGCGGGGTGTGGTTTGGCTGGAGCGGCAAGGTCACCGATGGTGATCCTGAGGCGGCGGCAACAGTCGTAAAAGACAACGTCTCCTACGTCACCGTCGATTTGCAAAAAGACGACTATGAGGAATTTTACAACGGTTTCGCCAACCGCGTGCTGTGGCCGATCTTGCACTACCGGCTCGATCTCGCCGAATTCACACGGCGCGATCTCGGCGGCTATTTCCGCGTCAATGAGTTCTTCGCCAGCAATCTGGAAGCCGTTTTGCGTCCCGACGATACGATCTGGGTGCACGATTATCATCTGATGCCGCTGGCCAAGGCGTTGCGCGAGCGCGGTCACAAGAACAAGATCGGCTTCTTCATCCATATCCCGTTTCCGCCGCCGGAAATTCTCACGGCCTTGCCGAACCATGAGCGGTTGATACCCGCACTCGGCAATTACGATCTGGTTGGCTTTCAGACCGTTACCGACGCCAATAATTTTTCGCGCTATCTCGAGGATGAGGCCGGCCTCAAACGGCTCGGTACGGACAGCTTCGCGTTCGAAGACCGGGTCGTTCAGGTCGGCGCGTTTCCGGTGGGTGTCGAGACCGAGCCGTTCGCCAAGCTCGCCCGGCGCGCGGTCGATACGCCATTCGTGCGCGACGTCTTCACCAGCCTCTCGGGGCGCGCCATGATCATTGGTGTCGACCGGCTCGACTACAGCAAGGGCATCCCTGACCGGATGAACGCGTTCGAGCGTTTTCTCATCAATTATCCGGATTGGCACGGCAACGTCACCTATCTGCAGATCACGCCGCGCAGCCGTTCCGATATTCAGGAATATGCCGACATCGCCCGCCAGGTCGGCGAGGCGGTCGGCCGCATCAATGGCACTTTCGGCGAGGCATCCTGGACGCCGGTGCGCTACATCAACAAGGCGCATAGCCGTACGGCGCTCGCCGGGCTCTATCGGGCGTCTCGGGTCGGTCTGGTGACGCCGCTGCGCGACGGCATGAATCTGGTGGCCAAGGAATATGTCGCGGCGCAGGACCCGGACGATCCGGGCGTGCTGGTGCTGTCGCGTTTCGCCGGCGCCGCCCGCGAATGCACGGCGGCGCTTCTGGTCAATCCGTACGATCACGAAGGCGTGGCGATCGCCATTCATCGTGCCATGTCGATGTCGCTCGAAGAGCGGCGCCAGCGTCATGCGGTGAACTACAGGGCATTGATGCGCAACGACCTCAGCCAGTGGGCGGAGCGCTTCCTGGACCAACTGGAACGGCAGCCGGTAGAGATGCCATTGCGCGCCGGTGCCCGTCGCTGATTGATCTAGGTCACTTTTGGCGGCGGCGTGTGCCGCTAAGCTGCAAAACGACAACCCGAGGCGATTCCATGATCAGATCACGTGCTGGACTGCTGTGCTTTGCGGTCATGATGGTGTTTGGCCCGATGGCCTTTGCTCCAGCGGCATTGGCCGCCGATGCGGCGCAGGGACAGGTGCTCGCCAAGCGATGGTGTGCGACTTGCCATGTCGTCGCGTCCGATCAGCAGAACGGCAGCACGCAGGCGCCGCCGTTTTCGGCGATTGCCGACAGGCCGACCTTCGATGCCGCCAAGGTCGCGCTGTTCCTGCTCGATCCGCATCCGAAAATGCCGAGTATGAATCTGACGCGTGCCGAGGCGGCTGATCTGGCGGCCTATATCGCCGCACAGAAATAGCGACCAGCCATAGCGCAGGGCTCGTCCTCAACAGCACTTCTCTGTTGCCACTCCAATTAACGTCGATTGAGCGGAGAATGGAACCGGTCAGGCGTAGCCCGGAGGCGCGGGCTCCTACCGGCAGATTTCCGTGGGAGTTTTGTATTTCGGCTGGCAGCGGCGACAATCTGGAGAGTTTTGGGTGTATTCAGTTTGGATCATTCAAAGTGCGTTCAGGTTGGATCATTCAGTCTGGTATCGATGACAGACAGCCCCGCGCAGCACCTGACGCCGACAATCCCGACGCCGGAGACGATGGCGGCGCTGCAGCGAATGCCGCGTTTCAGGCAGGCCGCCGCCGCCATTGCGGTGGATAGCGTCGAGTATTATCAGGGCCGGTGGCTGGCCAACCGCGTGCTGAACGACCGCGCCCGGTTTGTCATGGCCATGTTCATGCTGTTCCTGCACTACAGTTGGCGCGCCGACGTTGCGAATTCGGGGCTGACGGCGGCGCGGCTGCGCGAAGTCTGCGTTGGCGTCGGCTTGTGCAGCGCCGGACGTGTCGAAGCCATGCTGCTGATGATGCGCGCTTCCGGTTATCTGGAGCGCGCTGAAGATGCCGGCGACCGCCGGGTGCGCCGCTATGTGCCGACCGCCAAGCTGGTCGACCTGCATCGCGAGCGGCACCGGCGCTTGCTCTCTGCCATCGACACGCTTCGAGGCGATACGGCCTTTGCCGCGCGTATTTGCGGCGGCAATGACGATGCGGCTTACCGGCGTTTCACTCTGGCGATGGGATACGGCTATTTCGCCGGATACCGGATCATCGATGCGGCGCCGGTGCTTGAAAAGATCATCGACCGCGATGTCGGCCTGCCGTTGTTAATATGCGTGCTGCTGGCAAGCGCGGACTACGCGGCGTTTGCGTCCGAGAAATTCCGCACGACCAGCGTCGCCGGCCTGGCGCGGCGCTTCAACGTGTCGCGCGTTCACGTGCGCTCGGTGCTGCGCGACGCGGAAGCGCGGGGGCTCGTCGCGCGGGACGACGAAACGGCGCAGGTGACCGCGCTGCCGGCACTCGGCGATGCGGTCGAGAATTTTTTCGCCAGCGGCTTCCTCTTTGCCGAGTCATGCGCAGAGGTCGCGCTGATCGAGGCCTCAGGCGTCTAAGGTCTGGCCGGTGTTGCCGCGCCCGCGGCCTTGAGGGGACCGGGCATGCAACTAACCGATCCGATCGTGTTGGCGCCGTATTGCACATAGCCCGTCGGCGTCGGCGGTGTGTGCGCGGCGGTGATCGGGAGATAGATGTAGCAAAGCATGCCATCAACTGGATCACGCCAGCGCTGAATGATGGTGTCTTGCAATGGGCCGGCGAACTGACGCTCAAGCTGCATCTTCGGCAACTTGGCCCATTCGGTTTGCTGTGCGGCCGCCGGCAGTGGCGCCAGCAGGGCCACCGCCGCGATCAGAAAGCGGTTTGTCACCATGCGAACTGAACTCCCACGCGGCCGCCAACCTGTTTCTGATCGATGCCGAAGCCGACCGCGCCCGAGGCAACGATATTTTCGCTCAAGCGCAATGCGCTCTGCAAAGCCAGCGCGTTCTGACCGGCGAAGGTGCCGTAGTTGATGCCGAGCGCGTATTTCTTATTGTCCGGCAAGCCGCCGCCGCCCATCGCCATCGCCATGGCGACGCCGGAGTTCGCCTTGTCGACGCGCCGGTTGGTGTCGTTGACCTGCGACTGCAGCGAGTCGATCTGCGGCTGATAGTTCATGCTGGCGACGACGCTGTTGAGCTGGTTGACGTTCACGGCGTCCGTGCCGTTGACGCCGGCCGCGACGTTGGTGATGCGCCGCTCGTTGCCCGCGGCGCCGACCGAAACGGTGTTCGGTGCGCTGGCAACCGAGCCCTGGCCGATCGCGACCGAATTGGTGGCGCCGGCTTGCACGGTGGCGCCCTGGCCGAAGGCCGAGCCATTGCTCGCGAGCACGATGGCGTTCTGGCCGACCGCGACCGAATTCGCGCTCGCCGCATTGGCGCTGTCGCCGATGGCTACGTTGCCCGTGGCTCCGACCTGGGCATTGACGCCATAGACCGAAGCATTGGTGAAATTATTGTCGGTCGCGCCCGGCCCAATCACCACTGAGTTCGCGGCGGAGACCGCGCCGATGCCGATGGCGATGGCGTTGGCGCCGCTGGCGTTGCTGTTCTGCCCGATCGCAATATTGCCGGCGTCGGCGGCCGACGCGTTGGTGCCGAACGCCAGCGAATTGCTGCCGGCAGCGTTGGCACCACTGCCAATGGCATTAGCATTGGTGCCGGTGGCGGAGGCTGCCGGCCCGCTGTCGTTGTTCTTGATATATGTGGAGTTGCCTGTGCTCAGCCCCGCGACGGTACTGGTGAGGCCGGCGATGTCGGCCGTGTTGGCGGCCACTTGTTGATTGGTGGCGTAGAGCTGGCTGCCGTTGACGGCGTCGGTGCTGGACGACGAGAGCGTGCCGGCGGCGACGCCGGTGACGGTGCGGTTGCCGGCGGTGCCGGCGACGTTGACGACGGTGCCGTCGGTGTTGGCGCCGATGGTGATGGGCTGGCCGGCGGCGCTCTGCTGCACCAAGCCGATGGTGCCGCTACTGATCTGGGTTTGCAGCGTGTTCAAGCTGGTATTGACCGCGCCGAAGGCGCTGCCGACATTATTATAATTCGTGCCCTGAATTGTGTAGACCGGCGCGTTGAGTAGACCATTGGCCAGCGTGGTGCCGAACGCGTCGGCGACGCGCTGGTTGGCCGCATAGAGCTGGCTGCCATTGACCGCGTCCCCGCTGGCCGCGGAGACGATGCCGGCGGCAAGGCCGGTGATGGTACGGCTGCCGGCGGCGCCACCGATATTGATTAGAGTGCCGCCGGTATTGGCGCCGATCGTGATGGGCTGCCCTGCATTGTTCTGCTGCACCAGGCCGCTGGTGCCGTTCTGCAGGGCGCTCAGCCCGCTGTTCACCGCGCTGAAGGCGCTGCCGACATTGTTATAACTGGTGCCGAGGATGGTGTAACTTGGCGCATTCATGATGCCGTTGGTCAACGTCGTACCGAAAGCATCGGCGACGCGCTGGTTGGCGGTATAGAGCTGGCCCGCGGTGGCGGCGTCGGTCGAGCCCGAAGCGATGGTACCGGCGGCGACATTGACGATCTTGCGCTCGAGGCCGACGGCGCCGACCGAAACGGTGTTGGCCTGGTTGGCAACCGAAAACGCCCCCAATGCGATCGCATTGGATGCTGTTGCGGAAGCACTCCAACCCAACGCCATTGACGTGAAGCCGCTGGCGGAACTCGAATGGCCGATAGCAATGGCATGATCTTGAGCTGCGCTGGCGCTGTCACCGATAGCGATGCTGCTTTGCCCGAGGGCGGTGGTGTTGAGGCCAATGGCCGTGCTGTAGTCACCTTGCGCGTTGGTGTTGTAGCCGAAAGCGGCAGCGGTGGCTCCGGTTGCGTACGCATGCCGGCCGACGGCCGTGGTGGAATCGTTGTTCGCAACCGAGTCGCGGCCGATCGCGGTGCTGGCGTTTCCGGACGCATTGCTGAATGCGCCGATCGCCGTGGCGCCAACCGCAGTGGCGGAACTCGCATGGCCGATGGCAACAGCGTCGAGTTGGCTTGCGGCGGCGACGTCGCCGATGGCGAGGCTGCTTTGCCCGCTCGCGGTCGTGTTGAGGCCAATGGCCGTGCTGTAGTCGCCCTGCGCGCTGGTGTGGTAGCCGAAAGCGGCGGCGACGGCTCCGCTTGCGGTTGCCTGCCGGCCGACGGCGGTGGTGGAATCGTTGCTCGCAATCGCGTCGCGGCCGATCGCGGTGCTGGAGAATCCGGACGCATTGCTAGCGACGCCGAGTGCGACCCCATAGCTAGCGCTCGGCCCGACCTGCGCGCCGTTACCGATGGCGATGCCGTTCACGGCTGCCGCATCGACATAAGCCGCGTTGCCGGCGCCGGTCGCGCCATTGCCGCCGATGGCGATGGAGTTGACGCCGTTAGCCTGGGTATGTGCGCCCGTCGCGACACTGTAATCGCCCGAAGCCGCCGCGCTCAAACCAAAGGCGGCCGCCGAGTTGCCCGACGCGATGCTGGCCGCTCCAAATGCTGTCGCCCCGAAGCTTTGGGCCGCGCTAGAGTCGCCGAAGGCGCTGCTAAGGGTGCCTGTCGCCGAGGCGCCGAAACCGACGGCCGTAGAAAATGATGCGCTCGCCGTCGCATTCGCGCCGACCGCGACAGCGTCTCCGCCAGTCGCTTTCGCGCCCGTGCCGCAGGCGACACTGCCGACGACGGCCGTGGCGCCGTCAGCGCCGCCGGGGGTGGTGCTGTCGCAGACGAATTGCGCCGCCGCCGGCTGGGCGGCGAGGGCCATGACCGCGCCGGCCAGGAGGGCACTGGCCAAAAGCATTCGCAGCCGCATTGGAATCAAAGTGCCGCGCACCGGGCACGCCCCCCAAAAACCGGAACCTAGAGGGGCGGGGGCGGGGCACAACTGTAGAAATTTGGTCGCATCCCTGCTCTATGTGGAGCGAGGGTCCGCGTTAATGAGTTTAATCACAGCAGGAACCTGGAAAAATCCGGCAACCCCGGAGGGCATTGCCGCGCTCTGCGCCCAGCCGGGTTTTGCCGGCGCGATGCGCATATCGGCGACGAGTCTCACCGAAATGTATCAGGGAGGCCATCTGCTCAACTGGCTGATGGACGACCGCGCGCGCCTGCTGTTCGGCTACCTCACGCTTTATCTCCACTACTCGCGCGATCCCGCCGACCCGACATCCGGCCTGACGCCGACGCGCATGAAGATCATGAGCGAGCAGCAGGGAATCTGTAGTTCGGGCCGCACGACGGCCATGCTATCCTTGATGCGTTTCGGCGGCTATCTGGCTCCGGACGTGAGCGCCGACGGCCGCCAGCGCCGTCTGGTCCCGACCGGCAAGCTGCTCGACATGCTGCAGGCGCGCTGGCGCGTGCATTTCGGCGCCATGGCGCCGCTGCTGCCGGACGGGAACGCGATGTTGGCGGCGCTCGGCGAGCCGGAATTCGGCCCGCGCCTGATTGTCGGTATGTCAGAGCGTTTTCTTGCCGGGTTTCGTTTTCTTACACACGCGCCGAATCTTGGACTGTTCGCCGAACGCAACGCCGGCATGCTGATCTTGGCGAGCCTGCTGACGTCGGGCGAACCGGGCGACACCATGCCGCCGCAACGCGCGGTGCCGATGTCGATCTCGGCGCTAGCACGCCGGTTCAAGGTGTCACGCCCGCATGTGCTGAAGCTGACCCGTGATGCGGCAGCCGACGGCTTGATCGAACGGACCGGACTCGGCGGCGACCATGTCCTCATCCGGCCACAACTGGCCGACGCCGCGCAGAATTTCTTTGCGACGATGTATCTACTGTTCGCCGACTGCGCGCGCGACGCGATGCACGCCCGCTAACCCGCCCGCTTCACATCCGGCGGCGTGGCTTCGGCGACCAGCATCTTGATCGCCTCGTCGAGCGGCATCACGGTTTGGCCTTCGCTGCCGAGACGGCGGATGGAGACCAGCCGTTCGGCGGCTTCCTTCTTGCCGACGACAAGCAAAGCAGGGATCTTGGCCAAAGAGTGCTCGCGCACTTTGTAGTTGATCTTCTCGTTGCGAATGTCGGCATTGGCGCGCAAGCCGGCTTTGCGCACCGCTTTCAGCACCTCAGCGGCGTAATCGTCGCCATCCTGCGTGATGGTGGCAACCACGGCCTGCACCGGCGACAGCCAGAGCGGCAGGTGGCCGGCGAAATGCTCCAGCAGGATGCCGGTGAAGCGTTCCAGCGAGCCGCAGATCGCGCGATGCACCATGACCGGCGTCTTCTTGCTACCATCGGCGTCGATGTAGAAGGCGCCGAAGCGTTCCGGCAGGTTGAAGTCGACCTGCGTGGTGCCGCACTGCCAGTCGCGGCCGATGGCGTCGCGCAGGACGTACTCGAATTTCGGACCGTAGAACGCGCCTTCTCCCGGATTGACCGCGGTCTCGACGCGATTGCCGGACTTGGCTTTGATCTGCTCCAGGACCTTGGACATCACGGCTTCGGCGTGATCCCACGCCGCGTCCGTGCCGACGCGCTTTTCGGGCCGTGTTGACAACTTGACGACAAGCTTTCCGTCGAAACCGAAGTCGTCATAGGTCGACAGGATCAGATCGTTGATTTTGAGGCACTCATCTGCGAGCTGTTCCTCGGTGCAGAACACATGGGCGTCGTCTTGCGTGAAGCCGCGCACGCGCAACAGGCCGTGCATGGCGCCCGAAGCTTCGTAACGATGCACCACGCCGAATTCGGCAAGACGGATCGGCAGGTCGCGATAACTGGTGAGGCCGTGCTTGTAGATCTGCACATGGCCGGGGCAGTTCATCGGCTTGATGGCGAACCAGCGCTTGTCTTCCGCTTCGTCGCCGGCCGACTGCGCCGCGAACATGCTTTTCGCGATACCACTGCCAGTGGCCCGAGGTTTCCCACAGCGCCTTGTCGAGCATCTGCGGTGCATTGACCTCGTCGTAGTCGCCGGCAAGGCGGCGGCGCATATAGGCGATGATCGCCTGAAACAGCGTCCAGCCCTTGGCGTGCCAAAAGACAACGCCGGGGCCTTCTTCCTGGAAATGAAACAAATCGAGCTCGCGGCCGAGGCGGCGGTGATCGCGTTTCTCGGCTTCTTCCATCTGCTTGAGGTAAGCGTCGAGCTCTTCCTGCTTGGCGAAGGCCGTGCCGTAAATGCGCGTCAGCATCGGGTTCTTGCTATCGCCGCGCCAATAGGCGCCGGCCACCTTCATCAGCTTGAAGGCGTTTCCTATTTTCCCGGTCGACGTCATGTGCGGGCCGCGGCACAGATCGAACCAGTCGCCCTGATAGTAGATCTTCAACGTCTGGTCTTCAGGGATAGCGTCGACCAGTTCGACCTTGAAGTTCTCGCCCTTGTCGCGGAACACCTGCTTGGCTTTTTCGCGCGACCATTCTTCCCTGGTGAAGGGTTTGTCGCGCGCGATGATCTCGCGCATCTTCTTTTCGATGACCGGCAGGTCTTCCGGCACGAAAGGATCGTTGCGCGCGAAGTCGTAATAGAAGCCGTTGTCGATCACCGGGCCGATGGTGACCTGCGTGCCCGGCCAGAGCGCCTGTACGGCTTCCGCCAGCACATGCGCGGTGTCGTGCCGGATCAATTCCAGCGCGCGCGGGTCTTCGCGGTTGACGAATTCGATTTTGGCGTCGGCCTGGATCGGATCGGCGAGATCGACGACCGTGCCGTTGAGCGCCATCGCGACGGTGCGTTTGGCCAGCGACGGCGAAATGCCCTTGGCGATGTCGAGGCCGGTGGTGCCGGCGGGATATTCCCGCTGCGCGCCATCGGGAAAGGTCAGCGCGACCATGTCTTTTCTCCTGTAGCTCACTCCCACGAACGAGCGTGGGTAAGCGGATTCTTGTGGGGCAGGGATATATCAGCCGGTTCCATCAGCGCAACTGGGGCGGCACCTCGTTGGTCCCGCACCAGCGGCCGTAACGCCACGGCGTCCACCAATGCGCGGTTTCGGGCAGGGTCGCGGGCACGAAATCCAGCCCGTGCGTGCCCCAGGGCTGGCAGCGCGCGATCCGCGCCAGCGTCATCCACGAGCCGACCCACAGTCCGAATCGGCGAATCGATTCGTCGGCGTATTCCGAACAGCTCGGCATGTGGCGGCAGCGCGGACCCAGCAGCGGTGAGAGCGTCAGCTGGTACAGCCGCACCAAAGCGCGCCCCGCGAGCTGCGGAAAGCGAGCAATGACGGGCGAATTATGCTGTTCTTCTTTTTCTGACATCGGGTGTGCAAAGTTCCCTTTTTAGGAACTGCTCAGTTTCTAAACAAATTTGGTCAGCAGTAGCGACCTTTTTACACTAGACCCAAATCCAACCCCTTATTAAAAATGTCGTATTCGGGTTCTTGAAGCCGCTCAGACTCAGCAACGCGGACAACCGCGTCAAAAACAAAAACAAGGAAGAGCACGGCGGCTAGAAGGGGGAAGGATGCTTCGTTCCCTTGGGTTTGCAAGCTCGCTCGCGATTGCGGCGACAGTTTCTCTGTTGTCTGCCCAGGCGCGGTCGTCGAGCGATCGCTCGCTGCCGATGCATTTTGAATTGCGCTCGCAAGGGCCGGCCGACGGCTGCGCTGACACATGCGAGAAATGGATTTCGGCCGCCGGCGCTATTACTGCCGATAGCGCGCGCGATTTCCTGTTGCTTGCCAAAGCCAAGAATCTTTCGGGCGCGACCGTCGTTCTCGACTCCGATGGCGGCTCGGTGATCGGCGCGATCACGCTCGGCCGTGAAATCCGCAAACTTTCACTCAACACCACCGTCGGCCACGTCGTCGACCTGCCGCCGGGGCCGCAGAACGAGCCGCGCACTGCACTGCTGCCGCGCGCCGACTGTGAATCGATGTGCGCTTTCGTGCTGCTGGCCGGCATTCAACGCAGCGTGCCGGCCGAGGCGCGCGTGATGGTGCATCAGATCTGGCTCGGCGACCGCCGCGACGATCCGACCGCGGCGAATTATTCCGCCGAAGACCTCGTGCTGGTGCAGCGCGACGTCGGACGGCTGGCGCGCTACACCGCCGAAATGGGCGCTTCCATCGATCTGCTCGATCTGGCGCTGCGCATCCCGCCGTGGGAGCCGATGCATGCGATGACGCGCGATGAATTGCGCAACACCAAGCTCGCGACCGACGAGACCTTGCCTGCGGCTCCGGCCGCGGTTGCCGCGTCGCCGGCACCCGCCGTATCGCAGCCGTCGCCGCGCGTGACCGATGGTGCACGTGCCAGTCCGATCAGCGACCGGCGCTGGTCGATGGTCGAGCGCGCCGGTACCGCCGCGCTGGCGCGGCGTCATCCACTGACGGTTGAAGGCGAAGACATCGGCAGTTTCGATCTGGTACTGGCCTGCGGCGAGGGCGCGTCCAATTATGACGTGAGCTACATCGAACGCCGCCGCAACGGCGAGCAGATTCCGCTGCCCGGCGAACTGGGCAAGGTCACGATGCGGATCGGCAATGCGTCGGCTGCGCTCAAGGTCGCGTCGTCCGAACGCCGCGAAACGCCGGATGAGCTTGTCACTTATGCTTCAGGCTCATTGCCGGCAACAGTGATCGCCAGTTTCGCATCCGCCGGAAACCGCTCGATCGTGATCGAGACCGAGAGCAATGGTATGGTGACAGTGATCCGGCTCGGTAACACCGGCGCGTCAACGAGTTTTCCCAAGCTGACAGAAAGCTGTGGCAAGGGCGCCGGCGATCGTGCCGATCTGGTACGGCCGAAAACTGGAAACTACGCCGCCGCGCAATAACTACTCTTTCTTGGCGCGTAATCTTTTCCGAAAACCGGTTCCCACTTTTTGGGATTACGCGCTGGCCCGCTTCGCCTCGATCGCGTCGACAGCCTTCACCACGGCATCGAACGTCAGCATTGTCGAGGCGTGGCGCGCTTTGTAATCGCGCACCGGCTCAAGCACCGCGACATCGGCCCATTTGCCGGACGGCGGCGGGCCGTTTTCCTTGAGCATTTTGCGGACGGTCTCGCGCAACTCCCGCAGTTCACCCATCGAGGAGCCGACCACGTAACGCGCCATGATCGAGGACGAGGCCTGACCGAGCGCGCAGGCTTTCACGTCATGGGCGAAGTCGGTGACCACCGGGCCGTTCATTTTGACGTCCACGGTCACGGTCGAACCGCATAGCTTGGAGTGGGCCGTAGCGCTGGCGTCGGGCGTATCCAGACGTCCCAGCCGAGGGATATTGCCCGCCAGATCGAGGATTTTCGCATTATAGATGTCATTCAGCATCGAAAATGGCCCGATCCGCCCGTGATCCGCCGGATTGCGCCGGTCGTATAAAGCAATATATAGGGGGCAGCCCTCCGGCATGAGAAGGGGTTCTCGGCGCCGGGGCATGGAATAATCCGTGCTAATGGGAATGCAGCGTTCGAACTTCGGTCCGCGGCTTCGGCTGGCGGGCGAAGTGTGGCGCGGCCACCCCGGTGACACCTCCGGCGCAGCCGAAAGGCAAGGCCGGTCGAACGGAGAGACCGTAAATGGACGCGAAGAGCCCGATCATCAAGCCGTTTCCCAAGCAGGGACTGTCCGAGCACGTAAAGGCGGCACCGACGCCTTTCGAGCCGCGCCCGTCGCGCGAGCAGGCCGAAGCCGCCGTGCGCACCCTGATCGCCTATGCCGGCGACGATCCGACCCGCGAAGGTCTGCTCGATACGCCCAAGCGCGTCATCGGCGCCTATGAAGAAGTCTATCAGGGCTATCGCGAATGCCCGGCCGATGTGCTCGACCGTACCTTCAGCGAGACCGGCGGCTATAACGACTTCGTGCTGGTCAAGGACATCTCGTTCTATTCGCATTGCGAACATCACATGATGCCGTTCTACGGCAAGGCGCACGTAGCCTACATGCCGGTGGATCGCGTCGTCGGCTTGTCGAAATTGGCACGGCTCGTGGACGTCTATGCCCATCGTATGCAGACGCAGGAGCATCTGAACTCGCAGATCGGCACCGCGATCGAAGAGATTCTCAAACCCCGCGGCGTCGCGGTGATGATCGAAGCCGAACACACCTGCATGTCGATCCGCGGCGTCGCCAAGCCCGGCTCGGCGACCGTCACCACGCATTTCTCCGGCGCGTTCCGTGAAGCTGCCGAGCAAGTGCGTTTCATGACCATGCTGCGTGGGGCACGCTAAGCCCCGCGACTTAACGCGAGGCCTGCCGTGACTGACACACCTTCATTTCCATCGCCCGGTTCGGTCGCCGAACTGGAAGAGGGCTTGGGCTTTACGCCCAAGTTCGACTCCGATGGCCTTATCACTGCGGTCGTCACCGATATAAAATCCGGTGATGTGCTGATGGTCGCGCACATGAATGCGCAGGCGTTGCGCAACACGATTCAAACCGGCGAAGCCTGGTTCTATAGCCGCTCGCGCAAAAAACTCTGGAAGAAGGGCGAGAGTTCCGGCCACGTCCAGCGCGTGATCGAACTGCGCACCGACTGCGATCAGGACGCGCTGTGGCTCAAGGTCGAGCAGGAAGGCCCCGGCGCCTGCCACACCGGCCGGCGCTCGTGCTTTTACCGGGCGGTTCCCCTTGGCCAGACCGGCACCGTGACGCTGGAATTCCGCAGTGCCGACAAGACGTTCGATCCGAACACCGTTTATCCGGGTTCCGCCAAGAAGTAGCAGCGGCGGCTGCCGATATCGCTTCCTAAAGCGCGAATTGCCTGTAGAATTATAGGCACTCTCAAGTTCGCGTTGCAGCCTTTGGCAAAGAGGGCTGTCGAGGAGAGCGATGATGGAAAGTCGTGGCGCAAGACCCGGCCGTTTCTGTCTGATCCTGGTGAAGCCGTCGCATTACGACGAGCACGGCTACGTCATTCAGTGGTTCCGATCGCCGATCCCCTCGAACTCGCTTGCGTCGCTGTTCGGGCTCGCCAAGGATTGCGCCGCGCGGAAAATTCTCGGGCCCGATGTCGACATCGAGATCCATGCGCTGGATGAGACCAACACCCGTATCCGTCCTGAACGTCTCGCCGCGCTGATCGAACAGGCCGGCGCCGGCATGGTGATGCTGACCGGCGTGCAGTCGAACCAGTTTCCGCGCTCGCTCGATCTGGCCAAGTCGCTGCGTGAGCGCGGCATCCAGGTCGGCATCGGCGGCTTCCATGTCTCCGGCGTGTTGTCGATGTTGAACGGCGTCGATGCCGATCTCGACCGCGCCAGGGCGATGGGCGTATCGCTGTTCGCGGGCGAAGCGGAAGGCCGGCTCGACGAGGTGCTGCACGACGCGGCTGCGGGCACGCTCAAGCCGCTCTACAATTTCATGCACGATCTGCCGGGCATTGACGGCACACCTATTCCGCTTATGGCCGTTGAGCGGGCACAGCGCACGGCGGGCGGCACGACCTCATTCGACGCCGGGCGCGGCTGTCCCTACCAGTGCTCGTTCTGCACCATCATCAACGTGCAGGGCCGCAAGTCGCGCCGCCGCACGCCCGACGACGTCGAACTGATCGTGCGGACGAACTACGCGCAGGGTCTGAGGGCGTTTTTCATCACCGACGATAACTTCGCGCGCAATAAAGATTGGGAAGTGATCCTCGATCGCATCATTCGCCTGCGTGAGGTCGAGCATTTCAACATCAGCTTCATCATCCAGGTCGATACGCTCTGCTACAAGCTGCCGAACTTCATCGGCAAGTGCGCCCGCGCCGGCGTGAAGCGCGTCTTCATCGGGCTGGAAAACATCAACCCGGACAATCTGGCCGGCGCCAAGAAGAAGCAGAACAAGATCACCGAATACCGCGAAATGCTGCTCGGCTGGAAGAAGGCCGGTGTCATTACCTATGCCGGTTACATTCTCGGTTTCCCGAACGACACGTACGAGTCGATCATGCACGACATCGACGTGATCAAGCGGGAACTGCCGGTCGATCTGCTGGAGTTCTTCTATCTGACGCCGCTGCCGGGCTCGGAAGATCATCTCAAGCTGCACCGTGCAAGTGCGCCGCTCGATCCCGATCTCAATAAATACGACCTCAATCACGTCTGCACGACGCATCCGAAGATGTCGCGCGAAGAATGGGATCGCGCCTACAGAGACGCGTGGAAGCGCTATTACACCATCGAGCACATCGAGACCGTGATGCGCCGGGTGGCTTCGACCAAGGCGAACGCGAGCAATGCACTGTTTCTGATTACCTGGTTCATGGGCTCAATCAATATCGAGCACCTTCATCCGCTCGAGTCCGGCTCGCTGCGGCTCAAATTTCGCCGCGACCGGCGGCCCGGCTTTCCAATCGAGCCGATCTGGTCGTTCTATCCGAAACACTATGCAGCTTCCGTCAGCAAGGTGGTGCGCTGGTTCTGGCTGTACTTCAAACTTCGCCGCATCTATTTGTCGATCAAGCATGACCCGAACCGTTACACCTATTGCGACACGGCGATGACGGCGGTCGCCGACGACGAAGCGGCAACGCACGAGCTGTTCAATTCGGAAGCGGCGCGGGCCTATGTCGCGCAGGCGACTCGGCTGAAAAACATTCAGAATCACGCACACGACCATACGCAGAACCAAATCCGCGTCCCGGCGGAAGCGGCGGAGTAGCACCAGGCCCCGTTGACCGGCAGCCCCGGTTGTATTCTGCTGCTGAAAAAGCAGAAACGAATCTCGGGGGAGCACCATGAAATTCAGCCGTCATTTTGCCGCCGCTGTGATGGCGGGCGTCATCGGCGCCGCTACACCCGGCTTTGCGCAGGACACCGTCAAGATCGGTCTTCTGGTGCCGCTGACGGGACCCTTCACCTCCACCGGCAAACAACTGGTGGCTGGCGCCCGGCTTTTTATGCAGCTCAAGGGCGACACGGTCGCCGGCAAGAAAATCGAACTGATCGTCAAGGATGACGCCGGCAATCCCGAGACGACCAAGCGTCTCGCGCAGGAGCTCGTCGTCAACGACAAGGTGGCTTTCCTGGCGGGATTCGGGCTGACGCCGGGGGCGCTGGCGACCGCGCCGATTGCGACCGAAGCCAAGATTCCGCAGATCGTCATGATGGCGGCGACCTCAGTCATTACCGAGCGCTCGCCCTATATCGTGCGCACAAGCTTTTCCGTTCCGCAGACGACCGTGCCGCTGGCCACATGGGCGGCCGAGAACGGAATCAAACGGGTGGTCACCGTCGTCTCGGACTATGCGCCGGGCATCGACGTCGAGACCGCGTTCAAGCAGCGCTTCGAGGCCTTGGGCGGCACAGTGATCGAGTCGCTTCGCGTGCCGCTGTCGAGCAATGATTTCGCGCCTGCATTGCAGCGTGTGACGGACGCCAAGCCGGATGCACTTCTCGGCTTCGTCCCGGCCGGCGTCGGACCGATCTTCGTCCGGCAATTTGTCGAGCGCGGGCTCGACAAATCCGGCATCAAATTCATCGCTGAAGGCAGTTTGACGGAGGACAACGTCGTCAACGAGATCGGTCCCGCGGCGCTTGGCATCATCACCACGCACCACTATTCGGCGTCGCACAACAGTCCGGAGAACAAGGCCTTCGTCGCCGAGTTCAAGAAAGCCACCAGCGGACTGCGTCCGAACCTCATGGCGGTGCAGGCCTATGACGGGATGTATCTGATCTACGAAGCCTTGAAGAAGACCAATGGCGCGACCGACGGCGATGCGCTCATTGCTGCCATGAAGGGCATGAGCTGGATCAGTCCGCGTGGGCCGATGAGCATCGACCCCGCCACGCGCGAAGTGATCCAGAACATCTACATCCGCAAGGTCGAGCGGCTTGATGGCCAGTTATACAATGTCGAGTTCGCGACGATCCCCAACTTCAAGGATCCGTCCAAGGTCAAGAACTAGCCGGCGTTAGTTGCCGGTGCGCGCCAGCAGGTTCTGCGCGCGCACCAGATGCGGGCGGTCCAGCATCTTGCCGTCGACGCCAACGGCGCCGGCGCCGGGTTTGGCGGCAAACGCAGCGACCACGGCCTTGGCCTTTTCGATCTGCTCGGCCGTCGGTGTGAACACCTCGTTGATCACCGCGACCTGTGCCGGGTGAATGGCCAGCCGTCCGACGAAGCCGTCGCGGCGTGCTTCGGTGGTGTCGCGGCGCAGGCCTTCGGTATTGCGAAAATCGACATAGACGGTTTCGATCGCCGGCAGCTTGGCCGCCGCGGCGCCGTACAGGCAGATATTGCGGGCGAGGCGGTAGGGCTCGGTGAGCAGGCCGTGCTCGTCGCGGTTGGCCTCGGCGCCGAGTTCGGCGGACAGATCCTCCGGGCCCCAGGTCATGCCGATCAGGCGCTTGCTGGCGTCGCGATACGTGCCGGCGGCGAACAGTCCTGCGGCGGATTCGACCGCCTGCGCCAGCACCTTGATCGAGCCTTCCGGCAGTCCGGCGATGGCTTCACGCGCGGTCAGCTTGGCGTCGAGGTGAACGACGGTCGAACCGCCCTCGGCTTTGGGAAATACGACGGCATCCGGCTTGCCGGCGACAATGGCGTCGAGGTCGGCGTCGGTCATGCCGGTGTCGAGGCCGTTGATGCGGACCAGCAGCTTCGGGCGGCCGGTCTTGGGCGCGGTCGCCTTCAGGAATTCGAGGCAGGCGGCGCGGGCGTTGGCCTTGCGCTCCGGCGTGATCGAATCCTCAAGGTCGATGATGACGGCGTCGGCGCCGCTGGCCATGGCCTTGTCGAGCTTGGTGCCACCGTCGGCGGGAACGAAAAGGAGAGAACGCATGTCTTGTAGCCCGCCTTGGAGAGTTCGAACGAGGGTATTCCCGCTACCGGATTAACGTTTCGTTTACCATATTTCCCCATGGTCGTAAGAGCCGCTGTGCCGGTTGCGTCGTGTAAACCACGCGATTTCGCCCTGAAGGCAACCCAATGGCCGTCAATTCCACCACTGCCAGCTCCGTTCCGCAGATTACCGGTGCGATCAAGCAGGCCTCCAAGTCGAGCGGCATCAGCTTCGAATATCTCGTGACCACTGCCAAGATTGAATCCAACATGAACCCAGCTGCGCAGGCGGTCACGTCGTCGGCCAAGGGCCTTTACCAGTTCATCGAGCAGACCTGGCTCGGCACCCTGAAAACCGCGGGGACAGCCGTGGGCCTTGGCAAATATGCCGACGCCATCACGAAGAATGCAGATGGCCGCTATGAGGTGGCCGATCCGGCGGCCCGCAATTCGATCATGCAGTTGCGTTCGGATCCATCGACTAGCGCCATGATGGCCGGCGCCTTCACGCGCGCCAATTCCGATCAGCTGCAAAACGCCATCGGCCGCAAGCCGACCGAAGGCGAACTCTATATCGCGCATTTCCTCGGTCCCGACGGCGCCGGGAAGCTGATCAACGCTGCGGATACGCAGCCGAATGCCAATGCAGCGAAAATGTTTCCGCAGGCGGCGGCTGCCAATCAGAGCATCTTTTACGACAAGTCAGGACAGGCCCGCAGCGCCGCCGACGTCTATGCCAAGCTGTCCGGCAAGTTCGAGGTCGCACGCGCGATGAATTTCGCGCCAGCGGCGGCAGGCAGCGACATCGCTATGGCCCAGGCGCAATCGAAGCCGCAAACCCGCGTGCCGGATACGGCCGGCGTGACGGAGGCTTTCGCCGCAGCCAGTGATCTGCCGCCGCTGCCGGACACCAAGCCGCTGTTCCAGGCGATGTTCACCGACCGCGCCCGCAAGGCAGTCACGGAAAAAGTCAGCAGTCTCTGGACGCCCGGCACGGCCGACAACAATTCCGACCAGAAGACGCAAGGTCCTGCGCAAGGGCACGACCTGTTCACCGACAGCCCGACCGATATCCGCAAGATGTTTCGCGGCAGCGTCTGACACTGGAAGCCTTGAAACACTTGGATTTTTCGGCGGTTCGTCGTTAACACTCGCTCAATATCTATAGTGAACGCTTTGTTAAGTGGGCGTGCGGTACGCTGTGCATTGCCGTCAGTATGACGGTGTGTCTGTAGCGTCGGTAGTGTCCATGATTGTTCGACAGTTCCTGCAGTGGGTCCGCAGTGCGCCTCCTGGCGAGCGGGCCGAAGCAACCTCCGCGCTGGCGCGCGCCTATCTCCATTCCGATTTATCGTTCGACGATCTCGCCGCCGCTGAAGGCGCGATGATCATGATGCTGGACGACCCGTCGCCGCTGGTTCGCCGCGCGATGTCTGACGTGTTTGCCTCGTCGCAGAAAGCGCCGCCGGTGGTGGTGAATGCGCTGGCCGCCGATCAGATCGACGTCGCGTTGCCAATCCTGTCGCGCTCGCCGCTGTTGCTGGAAGACGATCTGGTGGATCTGATCGCCACCGGCCAGCCGGAAACGCAAACAGCGATTGCCGGCCGCGTATTGCTGTCGGCGCCGCTCGCCGCTGCCATTTCCGAAGTCGGATCGGCGGAAGCCTGTCTGACGCTTCTTGAAAATCCTGACGCCGAGATCGCGCTGTTTTCGATCAATCGTATCGTCGAGCGTTTCGGCCACCTCTCGGCGATCCGAGAGAACCTCGTGGCGCGTGACGATCTGCCGATGACGACGCGCCAGGCCTTGCTCAGCAAATTGTCGCAGACGCTCGCCGGTTTTGTCACGTCGCGGAACTGGCTCGGACCCGAGCATGCCGAATATGCGGCGCGCGAGGCCCTGGAAAAGGCCACGCTCGCGCTTGCCGCCGAGACGCCTTACGAGGAAGTACCCGAGTTGATGCGGCATTTGCGGCAGAGCGGGCAGCTCACCGGCGGCATGATCCTGCGTGCGCTGTTGTCGGGCAACGTCGTGCTGTTCGAGGAAGCGCTGGCGGAATTGTCCGACGTGCCGCTTGACCGCGTCACCAGTTATATCCACGACAGAAATATCTCGGGCTTCCACGCGCTCTACAGCAAGGCGGGGCTTCCCGATATCGCCTATCCGGCGTTCCGCGAAGCCATCACGGCGATGCGAGATGGCGTCCTGATCGGCGAGCAGGGCGGGGTGGCGCGGCTCAAACGCCGCATGGTCGAACGCGTGCTGGCGCGATGTTCGCACGAGCGCGGACCGGAGATGGCCTCGCTACTGGCGCTGTTGCGGCGCTTCGCCGTCGAGGCGGCACGCGAAGAAGCCCGCATGTTCTGCGACGATCTGGTCGCCACCGACTATATGGTGGCCGACAGCAGGATGGTGGCGTAAATCGGCCTCACTCCGGCACGATCGATGGCCCGATGATCTGTTCCAGTACGTCTGGCCGGTCGCGGTTTTCGTGAATCAGAAACTCGTCGGTCACTTCGCGAAGCCGCCCGGTCAACGCCGCTGCGAGAGCTTCGGCATTTGACCTTGAATATTCCCGATGGATCGCGCGAACAGCATCGACGTGCTGGTCCACCAGCTTGAGCGGGATCCGCATCGCATCGGGGGTGTACTCGATCAGCCGGCACAGGCTGTCGGCAACCGCCGCTACCAGCGGAAAGCCCAAGGTCGCGGCTTCGCCTTTGATGTCGTGAGCGGCGTGGAAAACAGCTTCCTTGTTGGTTTTGATGAATCCATCTTTGGCGAGCGTTTGACGCGCCTGATCGAGCCTGTCGCATTCTGAATCCATCATCGAGCCGAATTCGGATGACAGCGCCGCGAGTGCAGCTTCCGCGCGGGCGACCGGATCATCGCCTGGGACGAAGGGCGTTGCAGAAACCGCCTTGCGCAGTTTGTTTTCCGGCATGATGACCTCGTGGTCGCCGTAGGTGGCGACCGCCGCCGTATTTTTCGGGGGAGCCATATCAGTCATTGCCTCTGCTATGCTGGAGCGCGTACTTTTTCGAGGAGCGGGGCCTGCCGGATGACATCGGCTTTTCCCCCTTTGCGGCGCTCGGTGCCGGCATAGGAGGGATTGACGTTGCGCCGGCGGTCGGGGCCGAAATAGGTCTTGGTCTTGATGAAGGGCCGCGGATTGGCGACCACGTTGACGATGCGTTGATACAGGCCCTTGGCCGAGATCGGCTTGGCGAGAAATTCGGTGACGCCGGCGTCGCGCGCGGCGGTGACCCGCTTCTTCTCGGAATGTCCGGACAGCATGATAATGGCGACGTAGGGATTGGCATTCGCGCCGGGTTGGCGGACCATCTGGGTCAGTTCGAGACCGTCGAAAATCGGCATCGCCCAATCGGTGATGATGATATCGGGGATGTAATGGGTGAAGGCTTCCAGGCCGGCCGCGCCGTCCTCCGCCTCGTAAACTTCGCGGGCGCCGAAACCATGCAGCAGGGTCCGCATGATGCGGCGCATATGGGCGTTGTCGTCGATGACGAGGAAACGCAAACGGTTGAAATCGATACGAACCATGGTGCCCCGGGTGCCGGGCAACGCGGCCCGATACCGTCCGAGGAAGGTAGCAAGCTGCCATTAATCAATGGTTTATTAAACCAGATTGCTAAGGAATACTGTTCAACAGGACACCAATCGTCCGGACCGAGGCTGATAGGTAAGCGCCCATGAAAACCATATTGATCCCGGCGGAAGATCACGATGCGATGGGGGCCGTGCTTGAAGGGGCCAGGCTGGTTGCCCGGCTTTTCGACAGCTACATGGAGGGCTTCGCCGTGCGTCCCTCGGCTGCCTCTTACGTCTCGCTCGAACCAGTCAGCAGTCTTGCGCTCTCGGGCGCCTTCGATCCTGAGGCTGCAAACCAGTCCCGCCACGCCTTCGAAAGCTTCATGCAAGCCCACGAGGTTCCGTCCGGCTCCGGCGAGCCCGCAGTCTATTCCTATGGCTGGCCCCGGACCGAGGCCGCCGACGACACTCTCATCGGAAGCCTGGGGCGGGTGTTCGATCTCATCGTGCTGGGGCGTCCAGGACCTGCCGCTGAGAACCCGAGAATGGAGCCGCTGGAAGCGGCCTTGTTCGAATCCGGCCGCCCGGTGCTGATCGTGCCGTCTTCGGTGCCCAAAACCATCGGACGTAACGTCCTGGTGTCGTGGAACCGCAGTACCGAACAGGCGCACACCAATGCCTTCGCTTTGCCTCTTCTGCGGCTCGCCGACAAAGTGACGGTTCTTACCGTCGAAGGCGGTGAGGCGCAGGGCCCCTCGGGCGAAGAGGCGGCACGTCACCTGCGCCAGAACGGCGTCAAGGCGACGCCGCTGACGATCAAGCGCGGCGAACGCGTATCGGGCGAGGCGGTCGGCGAAATCACGCTCGAACACGCGGATAGGCTTGGCTGCGACCTGCTGGTCAAATGTGCGTATACCCAAAGCAGGTTACGACAGATGATTTTTGGCGGCGCGACGCGCCATGTTTTGACGCGGGCGAACTTGCCTGTGTTGATGGCGCACTGATAAAGCGTATTGGGGCGCGCATTGCAGGATACGTGAATTTTGTCGAACGCGCTCGATCCAAACGCTCCACCTGCGACACCCGCGCCGAAGTCTTCCGGTTTTCTGACGATATTTCCGTCGATCATGCTGCCGATGTTTCTGGCGGTGGTCGACCAGACCATCATTGCCACTGCGTTGCCGGCGATCGTGGCCGAGACCGGCCAGGTCGAGCGCGCGTCCTGGATTGTCGTTTCCTATTTGATCGCGGCGACGATTGCTGCGCCGATTTATGGCCGTCTCGGCGACTCGTTCGGCCGGCGCCGCCTGATGTTTATCGCGCTGGCTATCTTCATGGTCGCGTCTCTCCTTTGTGCCGTGTGCACCTCCGTCGAAATGCTGACGCTGGTGCGCGTTTTGCAAGGCTTCGGCGGTGGCGGATTGATGACGTTGTCGCAGGCGTTGATCGGGGAGGCGGTGCCGCCGCGCGAGCGCGCACGCTATCAAGGGTATCTCGCCGCGGTCGCCGTTTCAGCCAATACATTCGGGCCGGTTGCCGGCGGATATCTCACCGAACATTTCGGCTGGCGGTCGATCTTCCTCATCAATATCCCGATTGGCCTGTGCGCAGTCGCGCTGACGTGGCGGCTCAAAAATCCGAAGGTGGAACGCCTTCCTTGGAAAGCCGATCCGGGCGGACTCGTCCTGTTCACGATACTCGTCGTGACTGTTCTCCTGGCGCTCGAGCAGATCCAGCACGTCGACCTCAACGCTCTACCGCTTGGTGCCGGGCTGTTTGCGATCAGTCTGTTCGCGGCGGCTTGGCTGATACGGCACGAAAACAGGGCGGCGTCGCCGCTCATTCCGCTGCGTTTGCTCAAGCAGCCCGCGATCTGGCGCGCCGATACCATGGCGGCGTGTCACGGTGCAGCGCTGGTATCGCTCATTACATTTCTTCCGGTCTATCTGGTGTCGGTTCGCGGCATCCCGCCGTCGACCACGGGTCTTTTGCTGGTGCCTCTGACGATCGGGATCGGAACCGGCTCGCTTGTCGTCGGGCGGCTTGTCAGCAAGACCGGTTTGACGACGATTTTTCCGGTTTACGGAATGGTGGTGGCAACGATCTGCTTCGTCGTGCTGGCCATGTTTGCGTCGATCATGGGCCTGATCCCGCTGGCGTTCCTGCTGCTCGTGGTCGGCGCCTCGATGGGCACCGTCATGGCGGTCGTGCAGGTGACGGTGCAGACCGTGGCCGGGCAGGCGAGGCTTGGCGAAGCGGCGGCGTCGGTTCAGTTTTCACGCTCGATCGGCGCGGGCTTTGGCACCGCGCTGGTGGCGACGGCGCTGTTCGCCACACTGGCGATCAAAAACCCGGAGGCGGCGCGAGCATTCGCGGCGATGATCGAGAACGTCAAGCACGTCGGGCCCGCGTTGCCGGCCATTCGCCAGGCTGCGATCCAGTCGGATATCGCGGATGCCTTCCGGGTCGCGTTCCTGGTGATTGGCGGGTTCACGCTGGCGGCGTTTTTCCTCGCGCTCACCAACCCGCTGCGCAAACTGTAGGACGCGCTACATCACCGCGCCGATCTGCCACGGCACGAACTCAAGGTCGCCATAGCCGAGGTCTTCCGACTTGGTATGGGTGCCCGAGGCAACCACCAGGACCTTGTCGAAGATTTCCTGGCCCTTTTCTTGTATCGAGACGCCGTCGAGGACATCGCCGCAATTGATGTCCATGTCTTCGGACATGCGCCGGTAGACGTCGGAATTGGTGGCGAGCTTGATCGATGGCGTTGGCTTGCAGCCGAAGGCCGAGCCGCGCCCGGTGGTGAAACACATCACGTTCGAACCGCCGGCGACCTGACCGGTGGCACCGACCGGATCGAAACCCGGCGTGTCCATGTAGACGAAGCCCTTTTCCTTGACCGGTTCGGCGTATTCGTAAACCGCGCGCATGGTCGTGGTGCCGCCTTTGGCCGCGGCACCCAGCGATTTTTCCAGAATGGTGGTCAGTCCGCCGGCCTTGTTGCCGGGCGAGGGATTATTGTTCATCTCGCCGCCGTTGCGGGCGCAATAATCTTCCCACCATCGGATGCGCTCGATCAGCTTTTCACCGACCGCGCGGTTGACGGCGCGGCGCGTCAGCAGATGTTCGGCGCCGTAGATCTCCGGCGTCTCCGCCAGCACCGCGGTGCCGCCGTGGCGCACGAGTTCGTCGACGGCCGAGCCGAGCGCCGGATTGGCGGTGATACCGGAGTATCCGTCGGATCCTCCGCATTGCAGCGCCAGCATGATTTCGGAAGCGGGGCGGGTCTCGCGCTTGGCGCGGGCCGCAATCGGCAGCATCGCCTTGATGCGCTCGACGCCTTCCTCGATGGTCTTGCGGGTGCCGCCTGTGGCCTGGATAGTCATGGTCTGGAAGTGGTCGCCTTCGACCAGGCCGTAATCGTCCTTCATGCGGTCGATCTGGAACACCTCGCAGCCCAGCCCGACCATCAGCGCGCCGCCGAGGTTGGGATGCGTGGCGTAGCCCCATTGCGTCCGGCGCAAGAGATCGAAGCCCTCGCCATAGGCCGCCATGCCGCAGCCGGTGCCATGTACGAAGGGCACGACGCCATCGACTTCCGGATAGTCCTTGAGAAGGTCCGACTTGTTGAAGGCTTCGGCGATGAATTTCGCCACCGAGGCCGAGCAATTCACGGAGGTGAGCACGCCGATATAGTTGCGGGTGCCGGTCTTGCCGTTCGGCCGCACATAGCCCTCGAACGTGGCGCGCTGCTCGACCGGCAGCACTTCGTCGTTCTTGGCATCTTCGGCGAAGCGATAATCGCGGGCGAAGTCCTGCACGCTGACATTATGCTCGTGCACCCACTGGCCGGGGAGGATCGCCTTCGACGCAAAGCCGATGATCTGTCCGTATTTGCGCACGGGTTCGTTGATCGCAATGGCTGCAACTGCCATCTTGTGACCGCGCGGTATGCGCTCTCCAGCCACCCAGCCCGCGGCGGTGTCGCCCATGCCTATCTGGTCGATGGCGACCACGACGTTGTCGGAAGGCGAGAGGCGGAGCGTACGAGGCGTTGTCATTGCAGTCTCATTTCAGGAAGCCGAGCGTGCGCGGCAGCCATAGCGTCACTTCGGGAACGAATGTGATGACAATCAGTGACGCCATCAAGGGGATGAGCCACGGCAAGATCGCCATTGTGGTCCGTTCGATCGACAGCTTGGCGATGCGAGACAGCACGAAAAGCACCATGCCGAGGGGAGGGTGTAGCAGCCCGATCATCAGATTGAGCGTCATCACAACACCAAAATGCACAGGATCGATGCCGACCTTGACCAAAATAGGCATCAGCACCGGTACCAGAATGCTGATCGAGGCGATCGGTTCGAGGAAGCAGCCGATCACCAGTAGCAACAGGTTGATCAGCACGAGAATGATGTAGCGGTTGTTGGTGACCGACAGCAGCGCATCGGCTGCCTGTTCGGCGATGTGCGTGGTGGTCAGGACCCAGCCGAACAGTGACGCGGCGGCGACGATCAGCAGCACGCTCGCTGTGGTCTCGATGGTGTCCATCGTCACCTTGTAGAACTGCTTTAGCGACATCGAGCGGTAGAGGAAAATCCCCAGGATCAGCGCCCAGGCGGAGGCGGCAATCGCGGCTTCGGTCGGTGTGAACCAGCCGAACGTCATGCCGCCGATAATGATGGTGGGGGTGAGCAGCGCCGGCACCGCAGCGATGAACGTGACGCCGAGCGTTTTCCAGCGGAATGCCTGGTCGCGGCCCATGTTGTAGCGGCGCGCACAGTAATAGACGTACAGCATCATGAAGATCGTCATCACTGCACCGGGGATGATGCCGCCGAGAAACAGCGCGCCGATCGAGACATTGGCCATCATGCCGTAGATCACGAAGGGCAGAGATGGCGGGATGATCGGGCCGAGCGTCGCGGAAGCCGCGGTGACGCCGACCGAGAATTCGGTATCGTAGCCGTGATCCTTCATCGCCTTGATTTCGATGGTGCCGAGACCGGCAGCATCGGCAATCGCCGTGCCCGACATGCCGGCGAAAATCACTGAACCGATGATGTTGACGTGCGCCAGGCCGCCGCGCATCCAGCCCGCAAGTGCCACCGCGAAATCGTAGATCCGGTTGGTGATGCCGGCGGAGTTCATCAGATTGCCGGCAAGGATGAAGAACGGCACCGCCAGCAGCGGGAAGCTGTCAATGCCGCCGGCCATGCGGTGCAGGATGACGAAGTCGGGAATGAAGGCGATAAAGTGGGTGTAGAGTAGTGACGAACCGGCCAGCGCGATGAACACCGGTACACCGGTGGTCAGCACGACGAGAAAGACGACAAAGAGAATGCCCATCGGATTTCCCGCGCTCTAATCGGTGACGATGGGATGCGTCGGCGGGGTGCGCCAACGATTGCGGGCGTTGCGCCAGAAATTCTGCGCTTGCCGGGCGAACATCAGGAAACAGCCGAGCGCGACGCCGGCGTAAACGTAGCTCATCGGCAGGTCGATCACCGTCATGCGCTGCATGTCCATGCGCTCGGTGATGGTGATCGAGAAATAAGCCAGCAGGCCGAGGAAGCCGAGCTTGACGATGTCGACGAAGGCCAGCAGCGCCGAGCGCAGCAGCGAAGGGCCCATGACATTAGACAGAAGCTCAACCGCAATATGCGAATTGCGGCGCGTCACCATGACACCGCCGATGAAGGTCACCCACATCAATCCATAGCGCGCTATCTCCTCGGTCCAGGCCACGCTGTCGTTGAGGATGTAGCGGGTGAAGAATTGCAGAAAGACAATGAAGGCCAGTGTCCAGAACACGGCCATCGCCAGCCAGTCTTCCGGGTAATGCTCGATTTTGACCTCTGCATCCTCGGCGACGATGAGGTGCTGTATTTCCAAAGGCGGTTTCGATGGACGCGGTTCGAGCGTCGATGTCATGGCAGGACCGATTGTTGGAACGGGCTGGGGATAAAACCGCGGCGGGGGGCCGCCGCGGTCTGTCCGGCTATTTCAGCGCCTGAAGCGCGTCGTATTCGGCCTTGGTCCAGCCCGCGCCGGCGCTAGCGTCGTTGTGCAGCGGCACCGCAGCCTTGATGAAGGCGGCACGGTCGACCTCGACCACATTCTTGCCAAGCTTGCGGAACTCATCGGCCAGCTTCAATTCGGAGGTGCGAATGGCGTCGGTCGATTTGGCGCTCGCCTGCATCAGCACGTCCTCGAACACCTTCTTGTCGGCGTCCGAAAATTTCGCCCAGACATGGCTGCCGACGATGGTGACCAACGATTCCGTGATGTGGCCGGTCAGCATGATGTGCGACTGCACTTCGTAGAACTTCTTGGCCATGATTGTCGGTAGCGGATTTTCCTGGCCATCGACGGTGCCCTGCTGAAGCGCGAGATAGACTTCGGCGAAGGCAATCGGCGTGGCGTTGGCGCCGACCGATTTGGTGAACATCAGGAACAGCGGCGCTGGCGGTACGCGCAGCTTCATGCCTTTCATGTCTTCGGGCTTCTTGATTTCCTTGTTCGCCGTCACATGGCGCTGGCCGTAATAGAGGATGGCGACCACCTTGTGCTTGGTCTTGTCTTCGTAGCCCTTGGCGATATCGCGGAACAGTTTGCTGTCGCGATAGGCCTTCCAGTGATCGAAGTCGCGCAGGATGAAGGGCGCACCGGTGATGGCCAGCGGTTTATGGATGGAGCCGGCAAACGATGCGCCGGTGTAGATGATATCGACGGTGCCGAGGCCGAGGCCTTCGTTGATCTGGTTTTCGTTGCCGAGCTGGGAAGCCGGGAACACGCCGATCTCGTAGCGCCCGTTGGTGCGTTTCTTGATTTCTTCGGCGGCCCACAAAGCTTCGGTGTGGTAGGGCTCCGAGACTTCGTAGACGTGTGCCCATTTCAATTTGGTTTGGGCGGAAGCGGGCAGAGCGAAAGTGATGACGGCTGCGACGGCGCAAAGCGCCACCCATTTCTTGGAAAGCTGCATGTTTGTTTCCCCACGTTCAGCGCCCGCATTGTGGTCCGCAGGCTACTGTCGGTTGCAAGCTTAGCGCAGCCATCGCCCGGCGCCAGAGCGAAAGCGCCGCGTGCGTTGCAACAACCGAGGTGGGCAGAGAGGGCTGTTAGCCCTGGAGCAGCGTCGCCATGATGCGATCGCGCGTCAGCGGCAGGTGGTGAATGCGGGCGCCGAGCGCGTGATAGACGGCATTGCCGATGGCCCCAGCGATGGGGCCGCCAGCGACTTCGCCGACGCCGAGCGGCACTTCGTCTTTAGTATTAAGCAACGCCATCTCGATTTCCGGCACTTCGGAGAACTTCAGCACCGGGTAGGTTTCCCAGTCGAAAGACACGGTTCCGGTCGGCGCGTCGTTGTCGAAGCGAACCTGTTCCTTGGTGACCCAACTGATGGCCTGGATGATGCCGCCCTCGATCTGGTTGAGGGCGCCGTCAGGGCTGACGACGAGGCCAGCATCGGTCGCGCACCAGACGTGGCGCACGGTGATTTCTTCCTCGACGTCGAGTTCGACAACGCAGGCAAAGTATGCGGCCTTGTTCTTATAACGGGCGAAGGCAAAGCCGCGGCCATGGCCTTCACCGCCCGGCGCATTGGGCTGCCAGTTCGCCATCGCGGCCGCTTTCTCAATGACGCCGCGGGCGCGCGGATCCGAGATAATCGATAGGCGATAGGCAACCGGATCCATACTGGCTCGTTCGGCCAGTTCGTCGATGCAGGATTCCATCGCGAATCCGTTTGCCGTGGCGCCGAGCCCGCGCAACGACGAGAGCCGCACCGGCGGCTCCTCGATCTTATGGTGGATCATGCGCTTCTGCGGAATGTCGTAAAGCGGATCACCGTTGCGCGTCGCGCCGCCACCGGCAGCCTCGGGCACTTCGTTGGCGGGCGGTAGCGGCACGTAGCCGGGCAGGGCCTCTTCGCCGAGTAACGAACTGCCGCCGCCGGGACGGCCGTTGTGATTGCCACTCCAGATTTCCTGCGTCCAGTCGGACGGCTTGCCGTTTTCGTCGATGAGGGCGCGGACCTTCACCACCATGCCCGGGCTTTTGGGCTCGTAGACAAATTCTTCCTCGCGACGCCAGCGCACGCGGATAGGCGTGCCCGGCATCTGTTGCGCGATGATGGCGGCGTCGGCGGCGGCATCGTCGGCGCCATTGTGGCCGTAGCAGCCGGATCCTTGCACGTGGTGCACGATGATGTCGGACGGCTCCATCTTGAGCATGCGCGACAATGCCCCGCGCAGCGGATAGACGCCCTGGCAATGAGTCCAGACGGTCATCTTGCCGTCCGTTAACAGCGCCAGCCCGCAGGATGGTGAGATTGAAGCGTGCGCAACGTAGCCGCGCGTGAAGGTCGCTTCGAAACGCTGACGGCCTTGTGGATCGGCCGGTTCTGGATCGCCAATCACTTTGTCGACGGAAGGGCGTTGCAAAAGCCACGTGCTTTCCTGCTGCAGCGGCGTCGGCGTCTCAACATTGTTCCAGGTGACGCGATCGACTGCGGCGGCGCCGGCGAGATCGACTGACAATTCGTTATTGCCGACGATGGCGAGGAAATCGCCGGTACGCACGAAATCGACCGGTCCCTTGGCGGCGCGCTGGATAGCGGCCTCGTCCACAGTGCCAATCGTGGCGCCGCGGTTCGGTTGACGCACGACGCGGGCATGCACCATTCCGGGCAGTTTCATGTCGTGGATGAAGGCTGCGTCGCCGAAAATCTTGGCCGGCAGGTCGAGGCGGGGCGTGTCATGCCCGATCGATGTAAAGTCAGCTACTGCTTTGCGTTTGCCCAAACCGGTAGCCTTGGTCGAAAGGTCGATGGCACCGGCGAGCGTCCAGTAATCCTGACCGGTAGACGCGCCGTTGCGCAGGATGCCGCCGTCGCGAATGCTCAGTTCGGCAACGTCGCAATTCATGATGGCAGCCGCTTGCGTCAGGAACAGCGAGCGTACGTCGGCCAGCGCTTGCCGCAAGGCAACAGCGCCGGTCTGAATGGAGTGGCTTCCCGCGGTGTAGCCTTCATTGGCGGTGACGCCGGTGACGCCGGAGCAGATTGTGATCCGGCTCTTGTCGACATCAAGCTCGTCGGCCCCGACCTGTAGCATGGCCGTCAATACGCCCTGGCCGAGTTCGACACGGCCGGTATTGACGGTGACCATGCCGGGCGCGGGGAAGGAAACCCAGCGGTCGAGCACCGGGTTGTCGTTGAGGATGGGCGGCAGGATAGGCGCGTTCATGACATATGTCCGTTGCGCATGATCTTACCCGAAAACCGGTTCCCACTTTTCGGGATCATGCGCGTTCTCCCGCGCGCATCACGGCGGCTGCCTTTTCGACTGCCCGCATGATGCGGTTGTGCGAGCCGCAGCGGCATATATTGCCATCGAGCGCCAGCGCGATTTCCTTGCGGGTCGGAGAGGGGTTTTTCTCCAGCAACGCCTTGGCCGAAATCAAAATGCCGGCGAGGCAATAGCCGCATTGCCCGGCCTGTTCATCGAGGAAGGCCTGTTGCAACGGATGAGGGCGCTCGTGGGAGCCGATGCCCTCGATCGTGGTGACGGTCTTTCCAGCCAGCGTAGAGACGTCGCGATTGCAGGATTTCACCGGCTCGCCGTCGATCAGCACCATGCAGCAGCCGCACTGCTCGAGGCCGCAGCCGAAACGCGTACCCATCAGTCCGAGTTCATTGCGTAGGACGTTGAGCAGTGGCGTCGCTTCGTTATCGAGCGCAACGCTGACCGGTTTGCCGTTGACGGAAAAATCGAAACGCTGGCTCATGGATGGCTTATCTCAGTCAAAATTCGGATTTTCCCAGCTCTGAATGCCGTCGATGAACTGGAATTTTCCATAGGGCGTCTCGTTCACCGCTCCGCTGGAGAAAATGCGCCGCGGCCGCCAGCCGTGCAAGTGAAAGATATGCGCCAGCCGGCTGTCGATCGGAAGCGAATGGCAACCGACATGGATCAGCTTGACGAACTTGCCCATGGCGTCGATCGACGAATAAATGACATCGAGCTCGGCGCCCTGAATATCCATATCGATGAAGTCGATGTTTTCCGTGAGCAAGGAGTTCAACTGCACGGCGGGCACCTTTTGGACAGTGAATTTCCGCCCCAGCCCGTCGGTAAAATCCATGGTGTCGGTCTGCTTGCCTTCGAAATAGACGGCAAACTTGGGGTCCTGCCAGACATTGTTGCCGTATGAATCGTTGACATGCATGAACAGCGCATTGCCGTCGGGCGTACAGGCAGCGCGGATCAGCTGGCGGTCGCCTTCGGCAATGTCGTTGTTCTTACAATTGCGAGTCATCATTGCGAAGCGCGTTTTGTCGGATTCAAGCGCGATGAGTTTCTGGCGAAGACGCTTTGTCTTGTGCCGCTTGATGGCAGCAGCGGCGTTGGCAATCCAGCGTCCATAGCCGGCGCCAATCTCGATCATCGTGAATTGCGTGTCGGCTCGGTCGATGGCCGTCAGCAGATCGATCCATTCGAAATAATCTTCGCTATCCCGATAGGGATAGGTGGGATCGGTATCGGTCAGTGTGCTGCGTCCGCTGGCTTTGAGGCCTTTGGCGGTGTCCTGATCGAAGTTCGGGTTGGCCTCGATGAGATTGCGTTCGAATTCGTGGGCGATGCTGGCGCCCATGAAATTGATGTCGAAGCGTTCGTCGCTGCGCGGCGCGGTGCGCTCGAATTTGTCAAAAATAATGTGATGGCCGTTAGCGTCGACAGGCTCTTTGCCGAGGCGCGTGGTCTTCATGTCGCGGTCGGACGTTGACATCACCGGGCCGCTGCTCAAAACCCAAACTGTTCGCGCAGGATGCGCTCATCGAGATTATGGCCCGGATCGAACAGCATATTGAGCGAGATGCTGTGGTCCATGCTGATATCGACGCGCTGCACGGAGCGCACTTCGTCGTTGTCTGCGACCGCGGCGACCGGCCGCTTGTCGGCGTCCTGGATCTCGATCGTGACTTTGGCTTTGTCCGGCAGCAGCGCGCCGCGCCAGCGGCGCGGGCGGAACGGGCTTATTGCCGTAAGAGCAAGGAGGGGCGCGTTGATCGGGATGATCGTGCCTTGCACCGACAGATTGTAGGCCGTCGAGCCGGCGGGCGTTGCCACCAGCACGCCATCTGACACCAATTCGGCAAGCCGCTCCTGGCCGTCCACCAGAATGCGCAAGTGAGCGGCCTGCGCGCTTTGCCGGAACAGCGACACTTCGTTGATGGCACGGCGCTCGTGGCTTTGGCCGTCAACATCGCGGGCATGCATGTCCAGCGGATGGATGACGGTCGTATGCGCGGCCGCGATCCGCTCAACCAGACCGTCGACGACGAACTCGTTCATCAGGAAGCCGACGGTGCCACGGTGCATGCCGTAGATCGGCTTGCCGGAATTCATGAACTTGTGCAGGGTTTGCAGCATCAGCCCGTCGCCGCCGAGCGCGACGATGACATCGGCTTCGGCCGGCTCGGCGTTGCCGTAACGCTTTTGGAGCAGCGCGCAGGCCTCGCGCGCCTCCGGCGTCTGGCTGGCGACGAAGGCGATGCGCTTAATATTCTGGACCAGCGGGCTCATGGGACTCTCGAAAACGCAGCTCGGAACGGGTAGGGTCTGAACATGGAACCGGTGGTGCTCGTGTATACGACCTGGCCCTCGATTGTCGAGGCGGAGCAGGCCGGCCGCGCCATAGTCGAGCAGCGGCTGGCCGCCTGCGTTAACATCGTTCCGGGAATGATTTCGCACTATTGGTGGGAGGGGAAGGTCGAGCGGGCCGAGGAGGTGGTGATGATCTTCAAAACCCGGGCCTCATTGGCCGGCGAGGTCAGCGCCGCGGTCAAGGAGAGGCACTCCTACCAGACGCCGTCGATCATGATTTTACCCGTTGAAAATGCCGACCCCGCCTATCACGCCTGGATCGTGGCGGAGACCTCGGTCACCTCAGCCTAAACGCATCATGCCCGGCACGAAGGCCGGGCATGAGCTTCAGCAAATCGACGCAGCCGTCAATTACTTGGCGGGCTGAGACTCGCCAGCCTTCGGCGAAGCCGGGCTGACGTTCTTGTCCATCGTGTCCTTCGTCGGCGAGGTGCCGGCGCCCGTGGTGGCTGGAGCCATCGAGCCCTTGGTGTTGCCGGCGCCCTTGTTGCCCATCGTGTCCTTCGCCTTGGACGAGTCGTCGCCCTGCAGGCCGGGGCGATTCTGATCGGCCGGGGTGGTGGTGTTCTGCGCATAAGCAAAGCCGCTGGTGGCGAGCAGCGCGGCGGCAATAATGGCGGTGCGGAATGTCATGGTGGTTTCCTCTTCCTTGGGTGTGGAATTTCAATGCATGGATCAACAGCCAACGGCCACTAATGTTCCGCAGTATGAAACTTCTAAAGAAATGATTTCGAAAGTTCCGTGCGAATAGTTCCTTGCGCAATGCACAAATGAATCATGCCCGGCGATGAGGCCGGGCATGATGGTAGAAATTAAAAACTTATGCGGAACTTAGTAGCTCGCGGTACCGGCGATCACAGCCTTGAGTTCGATGAACTCCTTGCACGTTGCATTGCCGCACAGCGCATTGACCTTGGCGAGATAGTCTTCGGCCTTGAGGCGATTGCCTTGTTCCATGTGCCACATGCCGTAGTACGACCAGGTACGGACATGTGTCGGATCGGCGGCCAGGGCTTTTTCGTACCAGACCTTCGATTGGTCGTAGTTGCCCATCTTGCGATTGGCGTAACCGATATAGTTGGCGACGTCGGGATGCTCGTCCTGACCGAGCGCGTGCATGGCGGCGATGCCGGCTTTGTAATCGCCGGCAAGAATGACGTCGCGCGCGGCGCGGTAGTTGCGCAGGAATTTCTCGTGAGCGAGCTTTTGCTCCTGCTCTTCCATGGCGCTGCCCTTCTTCTTGTCTTTCTTTTCGTCGGCGGGCGGCGGCGAGTCGGTACCCATAGCGTAAACCGTCACGGGCTTGATGCTGACGGCGGTCACGAGCAGAGCGGCAGCGGCTAAGAGCGTGGTGTGGCGGATCGCTTGGGTCAGGGTCATGGAATTTCTCCTGGATGGCATCCGGCGGTGGCTGAAGGTACGTCGAATCTCGGTCTTCCTGTAGAAAACAATCCGTGATCGGCTCTATTCCGTCTCATCGGACATTTTACGCCGCCATTATATCGCCTCGATTCCAACACCGCGCGGGCGGGTGTTTGAACGGCCGATAACAACAGGCTTCAGAACGGCTTCAGGGGCGGGGGTGCATGGTGGCCTCCAACGATCGGCCCAAAAGACCGATTGGCCGAATAACCCCACGGGTTTGCGGCAACCCGATTGAGAAAAGGACACTACCATGTTGAACAAACTCGCTGCCGCCGCCATTGCGGCGAGCCTGATCGCCGGCCCGGCCTTCGCGCAGGGCGTCCTTCAGCCCACGCCGAAGGCCCCGATCACCGCCGGCCAGCCCGCGGCCAAGGTCGATGCCAAGGTTGTCGCCCCGAAGGCGGCCGTCACCACCGGTGTCCAGGTCAAGGAAACCGGCGCGGTCACCACCCCGGCGCGCAAGCACGTCACGATCGTGAAGCATGGCCGCAAGCATGTGCGGCACTACACTCACGGCAAGAAGCACTACGTTCACGTGAAAAAGATCAAGCACGTGAAGCATGTAAAGGTGACGCGCACCCGTCACGTGGTGAAGATGTAATTGACCGGCTTATTCGCCGCCGACTACTGCAAAACGCCAGCGAGCAAGCGCCGGAAGTTCCGGCGCTTGACTCGTTGCCCTGTTCCAGACACATTTTAAACCGTGCTGGTTCTCCGGATCGCTCTGGAGACGAAAGAGGGAACACAGGTTTCGCGATTTCGCATATTGCGATTTCGCCGGATCGGTGGCTGCCCCCGCAACTGTAAGCGGCGAGCCCGCGTCCATCAGGCCACTGGGAAACTGGGAAGGCCGGACGCAACTGGGTGACGACCCGCGAGCCAGGAAACCTGCCAGCACAGTCACCTAACCGGTGGACGGGAGGTCCATACGGAGCGCGCTTTCGCAGCGGTGACGTCAATGCCGGTGCGATGGCTGCCTGAGTTCTCCCTCAAGTGACATCGAGCAGGTTGAACGTCGTACGCAGTCTGTGTGTAAGCGTTTTGCCTGTCCTTCGCATCGGATCTTGTCTCACCCGATGTGCTCAGCACTGCTGAGCGCAAACGAAGGATTGTTGCGACATGGGTACGAAATTAAAAGTCTGGGGTGCGTTGCTCGCGCTGATCAGTCTCACCGCTCCAGCCGCTTATGCGCAAAATTCTCAGGTGCTTCCGACGCTCGACGTCTGGGCGAGCCGCACCAACACAGGCATCGCCGGCGCATCGACCAGTGTCATTACCGCCGAAGACATCCAGCGATCGCCCGGGACGACGATCCAGGACGTTCTGTCGCAAGAGGTCGGTATTCAGAGTGCCAGCACATCCGGCGGGAAGAACGGTGCCGGCACCGTAATCGATATGCGCGGCTTCGGCGCCACGGCAGCCTCAAATACGCTGATATTGCTGAACGGCCGGCGTCTCACCGATGTCGATCTTTCGGGTGTCGATCTGAGCGCGATCCCGCGCGAGAGCATCGAGCGGATCGAGATCACGCGCGGCAACAGCGGCGCAGTGTTGTACGGCGACGGCGCGGTCGGTGGCGTCATCAACATCATCACCAAGACAGGCGTCGGCAAGCCGACGACCGGACGTGTCGAGGCCGGCTTCGGTTCTTTCAATCAAAAGGAAATC
This sequence comes from uncultured Hyphomicrobiales bacterium, assembly GCA_903885555.1. Classification (GTDB taxonomy): domain Bacteria; phylum Pseudomonadota; class Alphaproteobacteria; order Rhizobiales; family Xanthobacteraceae; genus Pseudolabrys. Next base: position 6,488 of record CAISIV010000313.1, on the reverse strand, counting down.
AACGGCAGCGCCTCCACCTCGCACGGGCCTTATTCGGTGGCGGTGTCCGGCAACGCGGTCAATTCCGACGGCTATCGCGTCAACGATTACGTAAAGCAGCGCAACGGCGTTGGCGATCTGCGCTACACCGGCGACCAAGGCAGTGCCTGGTTCAACATCAGCGGTGACGATCAAAAGCTCGGCCTGCCGGGCGCGCGCCGGGTAACGCTGACCACGAGCGAAATGGATACAGACCGGCGCGGCGCGACGACGCCGACAGCTTATTCCACCAGGCTTGGCTCCAGCTTCACGCTTGGCGCCTCGCGCATCATTGCGCCTGGTTTCGAGTTCATTCTGGACGGCAATTTCCGCCGCAAGGAACAGACGATATTTTCGTCTTTGTTCGGTTTTGATACCTCCGACAAGCGTGTGCTGACTACGGCGTCGGTTACGCCGCGCATTGTCATTGACGGTCAGGTGCTAGGTGCGCCGACCAAAGTTACGGCCGGTGTCGATTTTTATAATTCCGACCTCAATGCCAAACGGAGCAATGCCCTCACGGATCCGCCGTATCACACCTACGATCTCAATCAGCAGTCGCTGGCGGCCTATTGGCAGGAGACCATCAACGTCCTGCCGACCACGGATATCTCATTCGGCGCGCGCATGCAGCAGACGCGGGTGTCGGCAAAAGACCGCTACGATCCGACGGCGCCGGGTGCTTTCGATGCGCAAGCGACGCCGTTCGGCCAGACCGAAGTCAATCACGCGCTTAATCTTGGGTTCGAGCATCGGTTTTCCCCGATGTTTGCCATTTTCGGCCACGTCGCCCGCAGCTTCCGCACGCCGAACGTCGATGAACGCATCGGCGTCAATACGGTTCCGGTCGACTTCAATCTGAAGACTCAGACGTCGCAGGAAATCGAAGGTGGCGCGAAGGGCCGCTTCGGCATGCTGGAATGGCAGAGCAGTGTTTACGCGATGAACCTCAACAACGAGATCATGTTCGTGCCGGCCGTCCCGTTTGGCGGCGCCAACATCAATCTTGATCCGACACGGCGCGTCGGCGTTGAGAACTCGGCGACTCTGCGGCTGACGGAGTCCGTTCGCGTCAAGGGCGGCTTGACCTACACCTACGCTACGTTCCGTGAGGGTGTGAACGCCGGCAATGAGGTGCCGCTGGTGTCGCGCTGGACCGGCAATACCGGTTTGTCTTGGGATATTTATCAGAAGTACGTCGTGTTCGATGGCGTGGTGCGTTTCGTAGGCCAGCGGCGAATGGATAACGATCAGACCAACTTCCAGCCGAAGATCCCGGCGCACACGACGGTCGATGTTCGGCTGGGCGGCGAAGTGAAGAACTTCTTCTGGTCGGTCTCGGTGCAGAACTTGTTCAACGTGCAGTACTTCGACTACGCGGTAGCCAGCCCGGCGACTTTCGGGACCTATAATGCCTATCCGCTGCCCGGCCGTACCTTCATGGCGAAGGCTGGCGCCACGTTCTAAATCGAGCGCGGCCGGCGGCTCCTTGGGGCTCCGCCGGCCGTGCCAAATCATGCGAATCGGCTAGGCTGCGCCCCATCCAATGGTGGAGGGGCGAACCATGCGAGCGTTGCGAATTCTGCTGAGTGCGGCCGTTTTGGGCGCACTGGCATTCCCGGCCCTTGCCGCCGACGACATTCTCGATGCCATCGACGCCGCGCGCAAAGCCTATCAAGCCGGCGACATGAGCAATGCCAAACAATCGATCGATGTCGCTTCCCAACTGATCGCCCAGAAGAACGCCGAGGCCTTCTCCGCGCTGCTGCCGGCGCCGTTGTCCGGCTGGAAGGCCGAGAAGGTGCAGGCCACTGCCGTCGGCGCATCGATGTTCGGCGGCGCGTCGGCCGCGAGCCGCAGTTACACCAACGCCAAAGGCGACACGGTCGAAGTGTCGATCACTGGCGATAGCGCGATGATTATGCAGTTCGGGCCGATGCTGAACAATCCGGCACTGGCCGGCGCGATGGGCAAGCTGGTCCGTGTCGGCGATCAGCGCGCCATCCAGACCAATGACGGCGACATCATGATGCTCGTTGCCAACAAGATTCTCGTGCATGTGCAGGGCTCGGCAGAGGCACCGGCCAAGCTCAGCTACGCCCAGGCGATCGACGTCGCCAAGCTGTCGAAGATGTAGCGAGAGCTAACGGTTGGGGGCGGGGCTTTTAAACGGAGCCGCGCAAGATCTGGTCGACAGCCCAGTTCGCGGATTTCATTCGTATCCACTCCAGGGCCTGATGCTGGTTGGCAAAGCCGGTGAGTTCTTCGGTTTTGCCGGAAGGCCAGACCACGGTGACACACCAGTTTTGTCCAAACTGGCTGCTGGGCCGGGCTTCAAATTGAGGTTCGGTGTTCGCCATTTGCGGCCTGTAATATTGCGTCGGTACAATCAAGGCGCGCATAGCATTCGATTCGAATGGGCAGCGCAATGCGCCGGTGGGCAGCCTTTGGATTGTTATAGGGTCATAAGGCGCGGCGCGGGCTTAAGTGGCTACAGCGGTTTCCACTCAACCGGTATCAATTCATAGCCGGCGCCGCGTTTGACCATGTGCCCGCTGGCCGGGAACGGAAAATGATAAGCCTCAACCAGCATGCGGTCGGCCACAGCACGGTCGAGCATGCGGCGGCGGGTTTTCACGGCGAGCGTTCCGTCCATATCGAAGATCGGCTGCCAGTCCGGGTAGCGCGCGAACAGATACGGGTTTCGCACGGTATCGCTCATCGCCAGCATCGATTGATTGCCGGAATGGATGGCAAAGGCCGTATGCCCCGGCGTGTGGCCATAGGCTGGAATTGACGTGATGCCTGGCACGATTTCGGCACCCGGTTTGAAACGCCGCACTTCGTTGGCGATGTCGCCGAAGATGCGCTTGGCGTTGAGAAAATAACGCTGCACCGGTTTCGCGACGCCGGCCATGTTGGCGTCGTTCATCCAGTAGGCCCATTCGGGCTCCGGCACGAGGATTTCGGCATTGGCGAAAACCTTGGCGCCCTCCTTGGTCTTGATGCCGTCGATATGGTCGGGATGGAAATGCGAAATCAGGATGGTGTCGATCTTGTCCGGCGTGACACCGGCGACCGATAGATTGTCGATCATGACGCCTGCGGTATCGACAACCTGACCTGCAGTGCCGGTGTCGATCAGCACCAGCTTCGTGCCGGTGTTGACCAGCAGCGCGGTGAAACTGATCGGCATGATCCGCGGCGGCAGGAACGCATCCGCCAGCGCGCGGTTCACGGCCATGCCGCTAGCGTTGCGCACAAACTTGCCGTCGATCGGCAGGAACCAGGTGCCGTCGTACAGCGCCGTCACCTGAAACGAGCCGACTTTCGTGCGGTGAACGCCCGGGCCTTGCACGGCGACGGGAGGCGCGGCCGCTTGCAACGCTGCGGGCAGGGCAAGGCTTGCTGCGGCGGCAGCGGATCCGGCGAGAGCTGAGCGGCGCGTGATCATCATCGATTAAACACCGCCACGGCCTGCCTAGTCCGCCTTGATATTGTTGTCCTTCACGACTTTACCCCAAACATCCATTTGTCCGGTGACGAATTTACGCAACACCTCGGGCCCGCCGAGCGTCAGCGACACCTGCTGGGTCTCGATCAATTGCTTGGAAATTTTCTCATCGCGCAGACAGGCGGCCATTTCGCTGCCCATGCGCTCGACCATCGGCTTTGGCATTCCGGCTGGCGCGAAGATGCCCCACCAGGCATAGGCTTCGAAGCCGGGGAAGCCGTTCTCGGCCACGGTCGGCACTTGGGAGATGAATGGATTGCGGTCTTTGCCGGTCTGCGCGACGGCGCGGAGATTGCCGGTGTTGACCTGCGGCATCGACAGCGCCGTGCTGCCGATCAGGAGATCGACGTGGCCGCCGAGCGCATCCGTCATGGCCGGGCCACCGCCGCGATAGGGCACGTGGACGAGCTTCACGCCCGCGCGGTCCGCCAGCAACGCCATCGCCAGATGGCCGACGCTGCCGCTGCCGACCGAGCCGTAGCTGACGGTGCGCGTCTTATCCTTCGCTGCGGCGATGATATCGGCGACCGTATTGAACGGTTTGGTCTTGGCGGTCGCGATCAAATAGGGCGCGGTGCCGATCAGCAGCACCGGATCGAGATCCTTGTCGCTGTCATAGGGCAGGGTGCCCAGCACGAAAGGATTTGCAGCGTGGTTGTCGAACACGGCGAGCCACGTATTTCCATCCGGCGGCGATTTCGCCACCGATGCGGTGCCGACGCTGCCCGAGGCGCCGGCGCGGTTCTCGATGATGACGGTGGCCTTAAGCCGGTCCTGCAACGCGGGCTGAATAAGCCGCATGATGGCGTCGGTCGAGCCGCCCGGCGGATAGGCGACAACGAGACGGATGTTGCTGCCGGCGGCCGGCCACGTCTGAGCATGAGCCGTGTGGACGACGAAAGGCGCAGCGACCGCGCCGAGCACAAGCGTGCGGCGTGAAAACGTCATGGATATCCTCCCCAGGATTTTTATAATTGCGCCAAGCATACGCGTATTGCGGGTACGGTCCACCGGCCTTGCTATGGCCGGTCCGCGCAAGTTGCTAGAATTGCCGCTATGATTGCGGCGATGCAGCAAGTGGATTCGCGAATGTTCAGGTTTGCAGTTTTGACCGTAACGCTGGCGGTGCTCGCGCTTGGCGGTTGCGCCAATGATGTTGGTCCCAGCAAAGCGGAATTGAAAGCGCGGTGGGATGCCGAGAACATCTATCCGCAGGCTTACCGGCGCGACCTGCTGGCGTTCCTGCGCACCTATCTCAACGATCCGAGCGGCGTGCGCGGCGCGGCGGTGTCGGCGCCGGTGCTCAAGGATCTCGGTCCGGGCGAGCGCTATTACACCTGCGTGCGCTACAACGAACGCAAGTCGACCGGCGGCTATGCGGGATCGAAAGACGGCGTCGCGGTCTTCGTCGCCGGCAAGCTCGACCGTTTCTTCGACGTGCCGCTTGAAGTGATGCCGCTCTGTAAGGACGCGGCGTTTGCACCGTTTCCCGAACTCGAAGCGCTCACGCGTTAGCGGACAAGTGCTTTAAATAAAAAACGGCGCGTCATGAACGCGCCGCAACCGCCGGGCCGACGCTCGGCGGTTCCATTTCCAGACAACAGGCCGAAAGCAGCCTCGGGCGACGAGGTTACTTAACCTTGAGGTTCTCCGCGGACGTTTTGCCGCGGTTTTCGACGAGTTCGAACTGAACGGTCTGACCTTCGTTCAGCGTGCTAAGTCCGGCGCGTTCGACAGCCGAGATGTGCACGAACACATCCTTCCCGCCTTCTTGCGGTTGGATGAAGCCGTAGCCCTTCGTCGGATTGAACCACTTAACGGTGCCCTGAGGCATGCTAGATCTCCGAGAGTATTACGAGTAACAGGCTCAGTTTGGCACACTCTGCAACCGGCGCAAGGTCCAATAGGCCCGGAACTCCGTGACTTTGGAGGTATATTTTCGGGCGCGCCCTTGGGCCGGGAGACCGGTGCCGGGTGAGGGGATTGAACCCCCGACCTTTGGTTTACAAAACCACTGCTCTACCGCTGAGCTAACCCGGCTTTCCGAACGCAGAGCTATCAGCGCCGTCCGGCTGCCACAAGCCAGCTTTTGGTCCTTAGCGGCGGCTATGCGCCATAAAAAACGCCCCGCACCTGAGTGCGGGGCGTTTCCGTCTGAGCCGACGGCGGGCCGGAGCCCGCCGTCTAACCGGTGTTAGTTGATGTCGCGATCCTTGGTCTCGGGCAGGAAGAAGAACCCGACGACCACGGTGATCGACGCGAAGATGACCGGGTACCAAAGGCCGGCGTAGATATCGCCGGTCGAGGCCACGATCGCGAAGGCCGTGGCCGGCAGCAAGCCGCCGAACCAGCCGTTACCGATGTGATACGGCAGCGACATCGAGGTGTAGCGGATCTTGGTCGGGAACAGTTCGACCAGCATGGCCGCGATGGGGCCGTAGACCATGGTGACGAAGATCACCAAGATGAACAGCAGGCCGATGATCGCCATCGTGTTCGGCTTAAAGATATCGAACGGGTGGTTCATCTTGACGATGCCTGCATCGCCAGCCTTCGGGTAGCCCGCGGCTTGAACGGCCGCCAGCACTGCCGGGTTCGAAGCCCCAGCCGCAGTGTACGGAACGTCCTTGCCGTTGACGACGACCTTCACGCCGGAGCCGGCCGCGCCGAAGGCGGTCGTATACTTGACCGACTGCTGGGCGAGGTAGGCGCGGGCGGTGTCGCACGGTGCGGTGAACACGCGTGTGCCGACCGGGTTGAACAGATCGCCGCAGAGCGCGGGATCCGAAACCACTTCGACCTTGACCGTCTCGATGGCCTTTTCCAGCGCCGGGTTGGCGTTGGTGGTGATCATCTTGAAGATCGGGAAGAAGGTCAGCGCCGCGATCAGACAGCCGCCGAGGATGATCGGCTTGCGGCCGATCTTGTCGGAGAGTGCACCGAACACGATGAAGCC
>CAISIV010000312.1 GCA_903885555.1 uncultured Hyphomicrobiales bacterium | reverse complement strand
CCCCGAAGGCGGGTGGCGGAGACGCAGGGATTCGAACCCTGGATACGCCGTGAAGCGTATGACGATTTAGCAAACCGTTGCCTTCAGCCACTCGGCCACGTCTCCGGTACCGTTAAGGCCTATAGAATCCCCATTCCCCGGTCAAACGGACTGACAAGTTTTTCCGGCCCCATGAACTACAGCGCCCTGCGACGGGTTTACTCTGACAAGGGGCGGTTCCAGCCAAAAAGGACAGCAACCATGACCGTGTTCAAATTGGCTTTATCCACGGCGTTTTGCGCCGCTCTGGCTGTCGCGGCAGTGCCAACTGCTACACGGGCCGCGATCGAGTATCCGTGGTGCGCCCAGTACAGCGGCGACGAAACGGGCGGCCGCAACTGCGGATTCGTCAGTTACGAGCAGTGCATGCAGACGGCCCGCGGCGCGGGCGCATCCTGCGAGGTCAATCTTTTCTATCAGGATCAACAGACCAAGCCGAAGCAGCAGCCGCGTAAGCGTCAGATCAACAACTAGACCGGGAGAACGCGCATGACAGGTTTCAAAGTAGCGCTCGCAGGCGCGGCTGCCTTAGCCGCCCTTTCCTCCTTCGCTCCGCCTGCCCAGTCCGCAATCGAATATCCCTGGTGTGTGCAATATGGCACCGGCATGGGCGGTGGCAGCGCCCGCAATTGCGGTTTCGTCAGCTACGAACAATGCATGATGACGGCCCGTGGCGCCGGCGGATCGTGCGAGCAGAACCTGTTCTATCTCGATCAGGTCGCCAAACAGCGTCAGCAACCGCGCAAGCGTTCCCGCGACGACTAAACCGGTCCGGTTGACAATCGCACCGGCGACCGCAATCTCGCGGCCCCTATCCGCTTTCGCGGATGACAAGGCTTGCGAGTTCCCGTGGCGTCACCCCGTTTCGATGTAAACCAGGCGATGGATGAGGCGGTCGGCCTGCACCGCGCCGGCAAACTGCGCGAGGCCGAGAAAATCTATGCCCGCATTGTCAAGGCGGCGCCGGATTATTTCGACGCCTTGCACATCTACGGCTCGCTCAAAGCGCAAAGCGGCCAGATGGGCGAAGCGCTGCGGCTGATCACGGCCGCTCTCAAGATCAATCCGCGATCAGCCGAAGCGCTCGTCAATCTGTCGAATGTGATGCACGCCCTCAAGCGCGATCAAGACGCGCTCGATTGCCTCGACAAGGCGCTGGCGATCAAGCCGAACGATCCATTGGCGCTCGGCAACCGCGGCTCGGCCTTGTTGTCGCTGAACCGGCCGCAGGACGCGCTGGCCAGTTTCGAAACCTTGCTGCGGCTCGATCCGCGCAACGGCGAAGCGATAATGAACCGGGGCATTTGCAAAGCGACGCTGTCGCGGCACGACGAAGCGCTGGCCGATTTCGATGCCGCACTGGCGCTGATGCCGGGCCACCCCAATGTTCTGTACAATCGAGGCAGCGCGCTGTTGGCGCTCGGCCGTCCGGTCGAGGCGTTGTCCGACTTTGACCGGACGCTTGCGACTATACCGTCGCATCTGCGCGCCTGGAACAATCGCGGCCGCGCCCTCCAGCAGCTCAACCGCCACGCCGAAGCGGTGGCGAGCTTCGACAAGGTCATCGCCTTGAAAAAGGAAGATGCCGACGCGCACAGCAATCGCGCGCTGTCATTGCTGACGCTCGGCGAACTACGCGAAGGCTTCAAGCAATACGAATGGCGCTGGAAACGCGGCGGCATGAGCGATACCCGGCGCGGCTACAGCAAACCGCTCTGGCTCGGCGAGTTTGCCTTGGGCGCGAAGACCATTCTGCTTACAGCCGAACAGGGCCTCGGCGACACCATCCAGTTCGCCCGCTATGTGCCGTTTTTGGCGCGCAACGGCGCCAAGGTCATTCTCGAAGTGCAGCCCGAACTGAAGTTTCTGCTAAGCGGCCTTGAAGGCGTTGCGCAGTGCGTTGCGCGCGGTGAGCCGCTGCCAGCGTATGACGTGCACTGTCCAATCGGCAGTCTGCCGCTGGCTTTGAAGACCGACGCAGCGAATATTCCCCCCGCCATCCCTTATCTGCATGCCGACGCGGCGCGGATCGAACAGTGGCGGCCCAAACTTGGCACATTGCCCGGCAAGCACGTGGCGATCGCCTGGGCAGGTCAGGCCAATCATGCCAACGACCGCAACCGTTCGGTCGATTTCAAACTGCTGGAGCCGTTGCTGGCGCTCGGCGGAATTTCGTTCATCAGCGTCGCGCGCGACTTGCGCGGCGACGATGCCGCACTGCTCGCTCGGCACGCCAACGTCACGCATGTCGGCGGCGATCTCAATGACATGGCCGACACCGCGGCGGTGCTGGCTCTGTCGGATCTGTTGATCTCAGTGGATACGTCGGTGGTGCATCTTGCCGGCGCAACGGCGCGCCCGGCATGGGTGATGCTGCCCTTTGCGCCGGACTGGCGCTGGACCCTCACAGGCGATCATAGCCCGTGGTATCCGCAGGTGCGGCTGTTCCGTCAGCCGTCACTCGGCGACTGGCCGAGCGCGATTGCGCATTTGCGCGCCGCGCTCGCGGACTTTGCAGGTCGATAGAGTTAGGCCGCGACGCGGATGAGCGGCATCTCGACCGGGATCGGAGCTTGCGGATGGGCCTTGAGCCAGTCGCGCGCCGCGCGCTGGGCCATGCCGATCTCGCTATCGCTCATCTGAGCCGCGATTTCCTTGCGCATCGGTGCGCCGTCCTTGTGGCCACGCATCGCTGCGATGTTGAACCACATGTGCGCCTGCACCAGATCGACCGCGACGCCCGCGCCCGACGAGAAACTCATGCCGCGGATGAAACACTCTTCAGCGTCCACCACTTCCGGCAATTCCAGTTCGATCCCAGCCATTTTGGCTTCCCTATTTGTTACGGCCGATCCGCCGGATGGCGCCCTGCCGCTTGGTCCCTGTTGCTCGTCCAATTCCCCGTCCGAGCAAGCGCGATCATCGGGATAAAATTTGAATGACAGTTTAATCATCGCGATGAATCCATAATGAATTCACAATTCCGCCCTGCTGGCGGCCCGGCAAAAAGTGCCGTAAAATGGCTATAAATGGGCTGCCTAGAGTTGTTGGTCACGAAGCGCTAACCCCGCTCGTTCAGCGGGAACTAACCACCAGGGCATTAGACTTATCTTGGGTAGCCCACGGGCAAACGGCGAAAATAAAATCGGAGAATTCGCGTGAAGAAGCTGATTTATGCGGCCGCATTCGGCCTTTCGATGTTGTCGGGCGCGGCAATGGCCGCCAACCCGGAAGGTATCTGGCTGTCCGGCGATGGCGGAACCAAAGTTCATATTTCCAATTGCGGCGGCAAGCTCTGCGGCAAGGTCGTCTGGCTGCAGGAACCGATCGACAAAAAGACCGGCAAGCCAAAGACCGACGAACTCAATCCCGATCCTGCCAAGCAATCGCGGCCGATGATCGGATTGCAGGTCGTGCACGGCCTTTCGCCGAATGGGCCGAACAAGTGGTCGGGCCAGATCTACAATGCCGATGACGGCAAGACCTACTCGGCCAACATGGAAGTGAAGGACGAGAGTACCGCTCACGTCGAAGGCTGCGTTCTCGGCATCCTGTGCAAGGGCCAGACCTGGAAGCGCGCTTCGAACTAACCATGCATAAAAAAAGCCGTTCCCGTTTTCGCGGGGACGGCTTTTCGTTTTTCGCCGACTAGCGGGCGCGCTGGCCGAACAGCACGGCCTGAACTTTCGGATCTTTCATATCGACGTTCTGGCGCCACTCGAGGCCCAGCTCCATGCCACGCTTGACCGCCGGGCGCGCCTTCATGCGCGCGAGCCAGGCTTTCAAGTGCGGGAACTCGTTGATGTCCTGCCCTTGCTTCTCCCAGCCATTGACCCATCCGACCAGCGCCATGTCGGCGATCGAATACTTGCCGGCGATGTAGTCGCGGTCGGCGAGCCGCTTGTTCATCACGCCGTAGAGCCGGTTCACTTCGTTGACGTAGCGGTTGATCGCATAGGTGAGCGTCTCGACCGCATAGTTCTTGAAATGGTGCACCTGCCCTGCCATCGGGCCGACGCCGCCCATCTGCCAGAACAGCCATTGGTCGACCTCGACGCGGCCGCGTTCGTCGGCCGGATAGAACTTGCCGGTCTTGCGGCCGAGATATTGCAGGATGGCGCCGGACTCGAAGATCGAGATCGGCTTGCTGCCGGGCCCGTTGGGATCGACGATCGCCGGCATACGATTGTTCGGCGCGATTTTCAGGAAATCCGGGTTGAACTGCTCGCCCTTGGAGATGTTCACCGGATGCAGATTGTAAGGCACCTTGGCTTCTTCGAGGAAGATCGTGATCTTGAAGCCGTTCGGTGTCGGCCAGTAATAGAGATCGATCGGCTTTGCCGCTTTGACGACCGGCTTGCTGGTCTTCTTCTTCGATTTTGCCTTGGCCGGCTTTGATTTTGCAGTCTTCTTGGTCTTCGCGCGCGCCATTTTCGGTGCTCCTGCCCAAAAGCTTTGTAAAAACGCCCGGCTCACCTAGGCCCGGCGGTTTCGATCCGCAACCACCCCTGCCCCGTGAATACTAGACGGACACAACCCAAGGTCGCTATTATCAGGATCCAGGTTGTAGGCCGCCGCCTGCCGCCGCACGAAACCAAGGGGGGAGCAATGACCAAAACGATATTCGCCGTTCTGGTGGCCGCCGGCCTTCTGGCCGCGCCGCTGCCGCAAGTCGCGTCCAGCGCGTTCGCGCAAACCGAAAAGAAGGCCGAGAAGCCGAAAAAGGAGCCGAGCACCGGCATGCTGGCCATGCGCGAGCGTCAGAAGAAGTGCGGCGCCGAGTGGAAGGCCGACAAAGCCGTCGGCAAGGTCGCAGCCGGAATGAAGTGGCCGCAATATTGGAGCGCCTGTAACAAGCGCCTGAAGGGTGCGTAACCCTTCTCGTCTGAATTCGGAGCTCTGAAAAACCGAGGGCGTCGGAGAGACTGTTAAGTCTCGCCGACGCCCTTAGTCATCATTCGAACCGGGGCGTCTCGGGCAACCGCGTTGCGCTCGTCACACCGTGACGCACACCGGCCCGTATGACGCAATCTCCGACAACGAATGCCGAAGATCGAAAAAAAGCGTCAGAAGACTAGAGCTTCTTCTTCTTGCTCTTCTTCTTCGCCACTGCCTTCTTTTTACGTTTAGCCATTTGCTGCCCTCCTAGCCATGTAACATGGCGGGTGTCTCAGTCTTAGTACGGTCGCGGATCGACGCGTACTTTAATCTGTTTACTACAGAGCGATGAAAAAAACACTGACAACACTAACCGATGTGTATAGCGCGCGTGTTTGACACATCATGCGCGACGGTAAAGACATCATTCGCCGTCACGAAAGCGCCTCGCGCGCGATAAACTCTTTGCAAATCTCCCGCAAAACGTGAATTGCAAAACGCTCGATAAAATATGGCCTTTTTGCATGCGCCTAAATTTTTAGCGCGTGCTGTGCAGCAAATTTTTTCACCCGCAATCGTGATGTTTTTTGCAACGGCGCGTCGCCTTGTGCATCGCAAATCATGTGTGAAAATATTTTGCGTAAAACGTGCCGCGCGCGCTTGTCGGACGGCTGAATCGATCAAAAACGAGCGAATCGGTGAAAAGTGATTCGCGAAGCGCGAACGCGAGCGTCGAAAATATTGCGCCGCAACGACCGCGATTCCGTTTTGTGCGAGGAGAAATTCGGTGCGCGATGAAACGCGCGCGGCGTTTTGCGCGACGGTGCGCGGCAACCAATTGTTAACGAAGTCGGCGCGGCTCGTCAGAGGCCGAGCTTTGCCTTCAGCACGTCGTTGACCGCTTGCGGGCTGGCTTTACCGCCGGACGCCTTCATGACCTGACCGACAAACCATCCGATGGCTTTCGGATTGGTCTTGGCATCGGCAACCTTGTCCGGATTTTTGGCGATGACATCGTCAACCGCCTTCTCGATCACGCCCATGTCGGTGACCTGGACCATGCCGCGTGCTTTGACGATGTCGCGCGGGTCGCCGCCTTCGGTCCAGACGATTTCGAATAAGTCTTTGGCAATCTTACCGGAAATCGTCTTGTCCGTGATCAGATCGACGATCGCACCGATTTGTTCGGCGGCAATCGGTGACTTGGCGATGCTGTGGCCTTCCTTGTTCAAGCGGCCGAACAGCTCGTTCATCACCCAGTTGGCGGCGAGCTTGGCGTCGCGGCCCTTGGCTACCGCTTCGAAGTAGTCGGCGATCTCGCGCTCGGCCACCAGCTGGCCGGCGTCGTAAGCCGAAAGCCCGAGTTCGCTGATAAAGCGAGCCTTCTTTCCATCCGGAAGTTCCGGCAGGTGGGTTTTGAGCTCGTCGACGTAACTTTGCGTCACTTCGAGCGGGAACAGGTCGGGATCGGGGAAGTAACGGTAGTCGTGCGCCTCTTCCTTGGAGCGCATCGACCGCGTTTCACCTTTGCCCGGATCGAACAGCCGGGTTTCCTGATCGATCTTGCCGCCCTCTTCGATGATCTCGATCTGCCGGCGCGCTTCGTACTCGATCGCATCGCCGATGAAGCTGATCGAGTTCATATTCTTGATTTCGCAGCGGGTCCCCAACGGGTCGCCGGGCTTGCGCACCGAGACGTTGACGTCGGCGCGCAGCGATCCCTTCTCCATGTCGCCATCGCAGGTGCCGAGGTAACGCAGGATGGCGCGCAACTTCGTGAGGAAGGCCATGGCCTGCTCGGACGAGCGAATATCGGGCTTGGACACGATCTCCATCAGCGCCACGCCGGAGCGGTTGAGATCGACGTAGGAGTATTGCGGGTGCTTGTCGTGCACCGATTTGCCGGCGTCCTGTTCCAGATGTAGCCGCTCGATACCGACCGTGACGGTATCGCCATCGGGCAGATCGACGACGACCTCGCCCTCGCCTACCACCGGCGACTTGTATTGGCTGATCTGATAGCCCTGCGGCAGATCGGGATAGAAATAGTTCTTCCGGTCGAACACCGACCTCAGATTGATCTTGGCTTGCAGTCCGAGACCCGTGCGGATCGCCTGGCGGACGCATTCCTCGTTGATCACCGGCAGCATGCCCGGCATCGCGGCATCGACCAGCGAGACGTGGCTGTTGGGGGCACCACCGAATTCGGTCGAGGCGCCGGAGAACAGCTTGGAATTCGAGGTGACCTGGGCGTGGACTTCCATGCCGATGACGACTTCCCAGTCACCGGTCGCGCCCTTGATCAGCTTTGAGGGTTTGGTCTGTACGTTCATGTCGCGGACTATCTATCGCGGGATGCGGCCTGAGACTAGACTTCGCTCCACAATACTTAAAAAGCGTCACCAGACGCGCATAAGGGGGAGACGAACATGAAAATCCAAGGGATTATTGCGGCCTCACTGCTTCTGGCGGGCGCCAGTGCGGCAAATGCCGTCGAGATCACCGTGCTGTCGACCCAGGCCACCGAGCAAGGCTCCCGCGAATTGCTGCCGCTGTTCGAAAAGGCCACCGGCAACACCGTCAAGATCGTCTACACCGGCACACTCGACGCCAAGAAGCGCATCGCAGCCGGTGAAGCCTTCGACGTGCTGATCATGGCGAGCCCCGATATCGATGGCTTCCTTGCCGACGGCACGCTGGCGCCGGGCAGCCGTGTCGATATCGCCAAGTCCGGCGTCGGCGTTGGCGTGAAGGCCGGCGCGCCCAAGCCGGACATTTCCACCACCGAAGCATTCAAGAAGTCGCTGCTTGCCGCCAAGTCGATCGGCTATTCCACCGGACCGAGCGGCGTCTACGTGCTCGGCCTGTTCGATCGTCTCGGCATTGCCGACCAGGTCAAACCGAAACTGAAACAGACGCCGACCGGCGTCTTCGTCGGCACCATCACCGCCAGCGGCGAAGTCGAGATCGGTATCCAGCAGGTCAGCGAGATGTCGCAATACCCGGGTGTCGACTATGTCGGAGCATTGCCGGCTGACATTCAGCGCATGACGGTGTTCTCCAGCGGCATCGCGGCCAAAGCCAAGGAACCGGCCGCGGGCAAGGCGCTGGTGAAGTACCTCACCTCGCCGGACGCCGGCCTGGCGTTCAAGAAGCGCGGCATGGAGCCGGGCTGACGCAAAAAACGAGCGGGCCGCTAAAGTTCGATTTCGCGGCCGCTCACTTGCTCAACAGCATCGAAGCTATCAGTGAATCCGCGATATTCGATGACCAGTCCGTCGCGCACGCGGTGGAAGCTGGCGATCTTGCACTGGATGATACGGCCGGTGGTTCGCTGCACCATTCTAACATTGGCAACGCTTGCGGCGGCGTCGTTTTCCGCGATCAGTTGTTCGGTGGTGTATTCCTCAAAGCGATACAGCATGTTGAGCGCTACCATCGACTTGAAGACCTCGATCTTACCGCGGCGGTGACCGACCTCCGGAAAAATCGACATCGGGCCGTGGAAAATCCAGTCGATGTCGTCGTGATACAACGCTGCAAGCCGCGCGTAGTCGCTTTTACGGAAAGCGTCCTGGACCTGCAGCAGAATCGTCCGGGCTTCACCGGTATCGCTGTCCCCTGTCACGGAAAGCGGCCTGAGCCGGGCTCAAAAAGCGGACCACGCTGCCCCACTATTAAAGCTCGACGACGCGGCCAAGGGCCTGCTCGACCTGATCGAAACTGTCGGCGAATTCGCGGAATTCAATCAATTTACCGTCCTGAATGCGCAGAAAATTGGCGACGCGGAAGCGTAAAATACGTCCGGTCGCGCGTTGCGACAGACTGACGTCTGCCATGATCGCTGCCCGGTCGCCATCGACGATGAAGAAATCCGGCACGTAATTGTCGAGCGAGTAAGTCAGCGCCATTCCGGCCAGCGCCTGGAGCACCGCGGGACGGCCTCGCCGCAGCCCAGCGAAGGGGAATACCGCCATCGGACCATGGATGATCCAGTCGATATCGTCGTGGATCAGGCCGGCAAAACGGCTGAAATCGCGCTTTTCGTAGGCGTCGAACAGTGCCCGTACGGTTTCGCGCGTGCCGCCTTCGCTCACCCATGCCCTCCCCAGCTTGGCGCCAGTATGCCAATACCGCTGGGCCGTTCCAAGTATTTCCTCAATGTTATCAGACACATTCCAGCAGGGTGGTATACGTCAAATTGCCCATCACGGAATGGCCTGGATTCTGCTTTGTAATTTGCCTGATTTGCACCGCACGGAAGCATCGGACCGGAACTTTGGTCCTCGGCCCTGCGTTTGGATCATGGCATGAAAAACGAAAGCGGAATGTTCGGATTGGTCGTTGGCTGCATCGTGGCGCTGGCCGCCTTCGCCTTTATCTTCAGCGGTGGCGAGTTCGGCGGCAAGAAGACGATCGACGGCGATCAGGATCTGCCGCCGGTCGAAACCACTAACCAGTAAACTACCACCACGCCTTGGCGGTGAAGTGCCCGGCCGCCTTCTCGATGACGTGTGCGGCGGAGAACAATGTCTCCTCGTCGAACGGCCGGCCGATCAACTGCAATCCAAGCGGCAGCCCTTGGCTGTCCAAGCCCGCCGGCACCGCGATGCCCGGCAAGCCCGCCATGTTCACCGTCACAGTGAACACGTCGTTCAAATACATCTCGACGGGATCAGCCTTGCCCTTTTCGCCGACGCCGAAGGCCGCAGACGGCGTTGCCGGCGTCAGCATGGCGTGAACGCCGGCTTTGAAGCAGGCCTCGAAATCCTGCTTGATCAAGGTGCGGACCTGTTGTGCACGTAAGTAATACGCATCGTAATAGCCGGCCGACAAAACATAGGTGCCGATCATGATGCGTCGGCGGACTTCCGCGCCGAAACCGTCGGCGCGCGTCTTTTCGTACATCTCGGTGATGTCGCGGCCTGGCACGCGCAAGCCGTAACGCACGCCGTCGTAGCGCGCGAGATTGGACGAGGCCTCGGCCGGCGCCACGATGTAATAAGCCGGCAACGCGTATTTGGTGTGCGGCAGCGACACCTCGACCAGTTCGGCGCCGGCGGCCTTGAGCCATTCACGGCCCTGCTCCCAGATTTTCTCGATCTCGGCCGACATGCCGTCGAGCCGGTATTCCTTCGGAATGCCGATGCGCAGTCCCTTGATCGACTTTCCGACCGCCAGTTCGTAATCCGGCACCGGCATATCGATGCACGTCGTGTCCTTGGGATCATGGCCGGCCATCGAGCGCGTCAGGATGGCGCAATCGCGGACCGTGCGTGCGAAAGGCCCGGCCTGATCGAGCGACGACGCGAACGCCACGATGCCCCAGCGTGACACGCGGCCATAAGTCGGCTTGATGCCGACGGTGCCGGTGAAGGCGGCCGGCTGGCGGATCGAACCGCCGGTGTCAGTGCCCGTTGCGCCGAGACACAGATGCGCCGCCACCGCTGCGGCCGAACCGCCGGACGACCCGCCCGGCGTGATCGCGACATTCGAGCCCTTGCGCCGCCACGGCGAGGTCACGGGACCGAGATAGGACGTTTCGTTCGCCGAACCCATGGCGAATTCGTCGTTATTGGTCTTGCCGAGCAGAACCGCGCCATCGCGCCAGAGATGCGAGGTGACGGTGGAGTCGTAGGTCGGCACGAAATTCTCGAGGATCTTCGAGCAGGCCGTCGTTCGCACGCCCTCGGTGCAGAACATGTCCTTGACCGCAAGCGGAATGCCTTCGAGCGCACCGGCCTTGCCGGCGTGAATGCGAGCGTCCGACGCTTTGGCCATCGCCAGAGCGCGTTCCGGCGTCTCCAGCACATAGGCATTGAGCACGCGCGCCTTTTCGATCGCTAAGAGATGCGCGTCGGCGAGTTCGACGGCGGAGAAGTCTTTCTTCGCCAGTCCATCGCGTGCCGCCGCCAAACTAAGCGAGGTCAATTCACTCATTGGGGGCGTCGCACACAAAGGCATTGGCAAGCTTCGACGGCGCCACCTGCCGGACGATGACGGTGCCGTCCGCCTGCATGTCGCGGATCAGTTCGCCGGGCAGCGGCAGGCCGAGCTTGCGCAGGTCGTCGACCGTGTGCCCGGCCGGCATCTCGCCGCGGGAAATGGTTTCGACCATCTCCCACAGCATTTCCTGATTCTGCTGTTCGCAGGCCATGCACATCTTATTCGATCACTTTCGGCACGAGGAAATAGTGTTCCTCGGTCGCCGGCGCATTACTCAGCACCGCCTCGGCATTGTCGCCATCGTTGACGACGTCGTGCCGCTTCTTCATGGCCATCGGCGTCACCGACGTCATCGGCTCGACGCCGGTCACGTCGACTTCCTGGAGCTGCTCGACGAACGCCAGCATGGCGTTGATCTCGTCCTTCAAATGCTCGACCTCGCCCTCGGCGACCGCAATGCGGGCGAGATGCGCGATACGGCGGACGGTGGCGGCGTCGACGGACATAAGGTTCCAGAACAGCAGGGATTGAGAATCCGGCTTCAGGCGAGCCTATAGCAGAGCCGCTTTCGCCGCGACAACCGGGACTTCAGTCACATTGCCGGCAATGGCGGCGTCCGTCAGGCCTCCAATTACATCGCCAGTTACATCGCTTTGCCCATGCCGCGGATGCGCTTGGCCATCGCGCCCATGATGTAGGCGGCGAAATTGGGCACCTCGTCGACCATGAAACGGAAGGTCCGGGCGTCGATCAGCGACAATTCGCAGGCCTCGCGCGCCGTCGCGGTCGAGGAGCGCGGATTGTCGTCGACCATGGACATGAAGCCGAGCGCCTCATTGGCACCGATGGTTTCGACCACCTTGTCGCCGATCATCATGTCGATGACGCCGGACTGCACGATATACATACAGTCGCCGGCCTCGCCTTTGCTAAAGATGACGCCGCCAGGCGGCACCTTGATCGATGCACCCGCGTTCTTGGCAAAGGTGCGCATGTCGATGTCGGTGCGCTTGCGTCTGGTGCTGCTAACATGCCCTACAGTCATGAACGGATCCCCTGCTCCCCCGAAACCCTATGTGAATTCGTTTTTCCGCACCTTGGCAAGGCCGTTATGGCAGCAGGCATTGCAGCCGTGATAGGCTGGCCAGGCCGCAGATGCCGGGAAGGAGATTAGCCATGAGCACATTCCCGAACTTCTTCAACCTGCTGCCGTTCTCCGGCGGCAACTGGCAGACGATCGACACAAAGTGGTGGTCGCCGAACGTTTCGGTCAATTTCGCCGGCAACCCGGCGATCGAGCGCGAAGTCACCGAGGACGTCGCCAGCTATGGCAGCCAGATCGGCTGGCTCAACGATATCGTCGTGGCGCTGGCCAAGGCCGCTCCGGATACGCTGAAGCCGGACAGCGAGGCGAAAAAGGCTTTTGCCAAGCTGGAAGCCGCGCAACAGAAAATCGAGGAGATCAAAGCGCGACGTAAGGCCAACGCGCTCGACACGGCGCGCGGGGCGCTCGCCAATCTCGGCGCCGCCGACAAGGCCGCCTATCGAGGCCTGGTGCTGTCGCTCAACCCCGATCAACCGCCGCAAGCCGACTGATGGCCGCAGCCAAGTTGATCGACATGGAATTCCCGCCGCGCGGGGCCCTGCTCGGCCTCGACCTCGGCACCAAGACCATTGGCGTGGCGGTGTGCGATCCCGACCGCAAGGTCGCCACCGCGGTGGAGACCGTGGCGCGCAGCAATTTCACCAAGGATGCCGCCCGCGTGCTGGCGCTGGCGGCGGAACGCTCGGCGGTCGGCTTCGTGCTCGGTCTGCCGATCAACATGGACGGCTCGGAAGGCCCGCGCGCGCAATCGACCCGCGCCTTCGCCCGCAATTTTTCGAAGCTGACGGAACTGCCGATCGGACTGTGGGATGAACGGCTGTCGACTGCCGCCGTGGAGCGCGAATTGATCGGCCACGACGTCAGCCGGGCCAAGCGTGCGGCCGTTATCGATCAGCACGCCGCCATGTTCATCCTGCAAGGCGCGCTCGACCGCCTCGCCGTACTCAATCGCTGACAACAAAAAAGGCGGGCCACCAGGGCCCGCCTTCGTTGATCGATAGCGTCGGGATTAGCAGTTCGAGCCGAAACTCTGCGAACCGGGCGACGACGTACAGTTGCGGATGTTCGAGCGGCTGTACGGACGGCCCTGGTAGTAGTAGCTCGGGCCCGGCTCGACGTAGACCGGCGCCGCAGCGGGTTCATACGCATAACCCGGCTCGTAAGCGTAGCCCGGTTCGGCGTAATAGCCGTTGCCATAATACCCGTTGTTGTACGAGCTGGCCGCCGCCGCGCCGACAATGGCACCGGCGCCGAAGCCGATCGCGGCTGCCGCATTACGGCCACCACGGGCTTCCGACGGCGACGCCGCCGCAAGAGCAATCGCGCCCGTCAGGGCCACAGCGCCGGCGATTTTCAGAAAGGTCTTCATAATGGATGCCTCCTTATAGGGGCCCGGTAGCCGGGCATTCGGCACCTCAACCCGGCAACACCCCATATTGTTCCGGGCCGCGGCAAGCCGCCGTTCACGATGATGTGGGTACGCGGAAACCCGCTCTTGCTGAGGGTCGGCCGTGGCCCTATACGACTGGCTTTAATGACCATTGCGCCGAAATCATCTTTCGTCCTCAACCATCGTCATCTGTTGGGGATAGAAGGCCTTTCCGCTGCGGAAATCTCGGGTCTGTTGGACCTCGGCGAAGAATTCGTCGTTCTCAATCGCCAGATCGAGAAGAAGACCACGTCGCTGCGTGGCCGCACCCAGATCAACATGTTCTTCGAAGTCTCGACGCGCACGCAGGCGTCGTTCGAACTCGCCGGCAAGCGGCTCGGCGCCGACGTCATGAACATGTCGGCGTCATCCTCCTCGATGCGCAAGGGCGAGACGCTGATCGACACCGCGATCACGCTCAACGCCATGCACCCCGACATCCTTGTAGTCCGCCATCACGCCTCCGGCGCGGTCGAACTGCTCGCCAGCAAGCTCGACTGTTCGGTCATCAACGCCGGCGACGGCGCGCACGAGCATCCGACCCAGGCGCTGCTCGACGCGCTCACCATTCGCCGCAACAAAGGCCGTATCGACGGCCTGCTGGTCGCCATCTGCGGCGACATCCTGCATTCGCGGGTGGCGCGCTCCAACATCATCCTCCTGAACCAGATGGGCGCGCGCGTCCGCGTCGTCGCGCCAACCACCTTGCTGCCGCCGGGCATCGAGCGCATGGGCGTCGAAGTCGCGCGCGACATGCGCGAAGGCCTCAACGGCGCCGACATCGTCATGATGCTGCGGCTGCAGCGCGAGCGCATGAACGGCTCCTTCGTGCCCTCGGTGTCCGAATATTTCCACTACTGGGGTCTCGACGAAAAGAAGCTCGCTTACGCCAAGCCGGACGCGCTGGTGATGCACCCCGGCCCGATGAACCGCGGCGTCGAAATCGACTCCATCGTTGCCGACGGCGCGCAGTCGCTGATCCGCGAACAGGTCGAGATGGGCGTCGCCATCCGCATGGCGGTGCTCGAAGCATTGGCGAGGAACTTGCCCAATGCGTGATGCCGCCTTCTTCGACTTCATCGCCAACCTGATGCAGCGCAAATTGCGCTTTCTGCTGATCGTCGTCGTGCTCGGCCTCGCCGGTATCGTCTATGCGCATGGCCTGACGTGGACCACCGCGCTGTTCAGCCTCGCCGTCATTCTGGCGCTCGGCTTCGGCTGGGCCGCCGTCAGTTTCTGGGTCTGGGTATTCCGCAACACCGGACGGCAGGGAGAGCAACGCTGATGCTGTCCGACCGCCGCCCCATTCTGTTCGCCAACGCCCGCATCGTCGATCCGTCGCGCAATCTCGACATCGTCGGCGACCTGCTGATCGCGGACGGCGTGATCCGCGAAGCCAAGAAGGGCATCGGCGCCGCCGGCGTGCCCGAAGGCACCGACGTGATCGACTGCCGCAACAAGGTGATCGCGCCGGGCCTCGTCGACATGCGCGCCTTCATCGGCGAGCCCGGCGCCGGCCACCGCGAGACTTTGGCCTCCGCCAGCCAGGCCGCCGCCGCCGGCGGCGTCACCACCATCATCTGCCCGCCCGACACTTCTCCCGTCATCGATGACCCCGCCACCGTCGACTTCGTTTTGCGC
The DNA here is from genome assembly GCA_903885555.1 of uncultured Hyphomicrobiales bacterium. Lineage (GTDB taxonomy): Bacteria > Pseudomonadota > Alphaproteobacteria > Rhizobiales > Xanthobacteraceae > Pseudolabrys. The sequence goes on along the minus strand of CAISIV010000312.1, from coordinate 7,622 downwards.
CGCGCCCGCGACACCGCGATCGTGCATGTGCATCCGATGGCCGCGCTGACCAAGGGTCTGCACGGCAAGGAGATGACTGAGATCGGCCTGCTCAAGGCCGCCGGCGCCGTCGCCTTCACCGATGGCGAAAAGAGCATCACCAATGCGCAGGTCATGCGCCGCGCGCTGACCTACGCCCGCGATTTCGATGCACTGATCGTGCATCAGACTGAAGATCCCGACCTGATCGGCGACGGCGTGATGAACGAAGGCGAGTTCGCCGCCCGCCTCGGCCTGCTCGGCATTCCGAGCGCCGCGGAAACGGTCATGCTGGAGCGCGACATCCGCATGGTCGCGCTGACCGGTGGGCGCTATCACGCCGCCTCCGTCACCTGCGCGGAATCGCTCGAGGTGCTGCGCCGCGCCAAGGAAGCCGGCCTCAACGTCACGGCGTCGGCATCCATCAATCATCTCTCGCTCAACGAAAACGACATCGGGCCTTACCGCACCTTCCTCAAGGTGTCGCCGCCGCTGCGCTCCGAACGCGACCGCACGGCCCTTGTGGCGGCGGTAGGCAAGGGTCTTATTGACGTCGTGATGTCCGACCACAATCCGCAGGACGTCGAAACCAAGCGCCTGCCTTTCGCGGAAGCAGCGCCGGGCGCCATCGGACTGGAGACCATGCTCACAGCCGGTCTGCGATTGGTCCACAATGGCGAGATCGAACTGATCACGCTCTTGCGTGCGATGTCGACGCGCCCGGCCGAACTGCTCGGCCTGCCCGGCGGCTCGCTGCGCTCGGGCGCGCCGGCCGATGTCATCGTCATCGACATGGATGTGCCCTGGATCGTCGATCCCGACGAACTCAAATCGAAGTGCGGCAACACGCCGTTCGATGAAGCGCGCATGACCGGCCGCGTCGTGCGCACCATCGTGTCCGGCCGCACCGTCTACGAACTCGTATGACAACCGCGCTCGCCGCACTGTTCGGCTACCTGCTCGGCTCCATCCCCTTTGGCCTGATCCTGACGCGCATGGCCGGCGGACCGGACGTGCGCACCATCGGCTCCGGCAATATCGGCGCGACCAATGTGCTGCGCACCGGCCGCAAGGGTCTCGCTGCCGCGACGCTGCTCTGCGACATCCTCAAGGGCACCGCCGCCGTGCTCGCCGCGGCTTGGTATGGCGGACATGACGCGGCGCTCGCCGCGGGGTTCGGCGCATTCATCGGCCATCTGTTTCCGGTGTGGCTGAAGTTCAAAGGCGGCAAAGGCGTCGCCACCTATATCGGCGTGCTACTCGGGCTGTACTGGCCGGCGGCCATCGTCTTCGCCTTGATCTGGATTCTCGTCGCCGTGCTATCGCGCTACTCATCGCTGGCCGCCTTGATCGCCAGCGCCTTGACGCCGCTGTCGCTCTGGCTGTTCGTCCGGCCGGCCGAGGCCGCACTTTATATGCTGCTGACAGCGATGCTCTGGATCATGCACCGCGCCAATATCGCGCGGCTGATGGCAGGGACGGAAGGCAAGATCGGGAAGAAGGCGTAGCCACGCGGGGCTACTCGGTCTTATTAGGCACCGTTACGGCTTCTTGCCGATCAGAATATGCATGGCTTCTTTGTTTTCGGCGGTGCTGGCTGATCCTGGCTCGGCCCTGGCGGCGATGCCCTCGGCTTTAAACGCTTCCTGTAGCGTGTACGCCGGTTGCGTAAATTCGGTGACCTTACTGGGATCCATTTGCACAAACATTCCGACCATAGTGACGATACCAACGTCCTTTTTCGACGCCCGCTTAAACACGAGATCGCCTCCCTTCCAATCAAGCTGGGTCCAACCAGCTTTCAGCAGAATGTCCTCCACCACGTCTAGAAATAGTCCGGCTTCTGGATCACCAGAATTAGTAGCCATATCAAACAATCTGCCGGAAAACGCCGAAAGTTTCGTAACAATTCTGGCCTGCTGATCGGGCGTTATTGTTCTGGGCGCTTTGAATTTTTCGAGTTCTAGTTTGGCTTCGGCGGCTCTCTCTTCGGCCTTTGCGGCTCGCTCGTTAGCGCCAGCAATTGCGGCTCGTGCAGATTCAGCTTCTGCCGAAAGGCGAGCGGTCTCTTTGTTGAGGCCTGCTATTCGCTCATTAGATTTGGCTGTTTCAGCTACGGCGTTGGCAACGTCAGCCTGTGCGCCAGCAATCTGCTTGCCAGCTTCAACCTTATACGAATCAAACTCTGCTTTTGTTTTTGCATTTTCATCGCGAGTCAAAATTACGACAGCTGCGGTTGTCAAAAATACCGCTAGGGCAAGCAGCCCAGCGACACCCAACGACAGCAGCATCAACTGTTCCCATGAGTGCAGATCGAGACCTAACACTCGTTTCACCTTTCTAGAAAAGGCCACTTTTTCACTGTTTGCCGTTGCTGTAATCGGCATCTTATCGGCGATGTTCTGGATCGTTGCCGAATATCGGCGGAAAGATACGCTTGAGGTTGCCCAAAAGCGCTTAAATCTCTTCCGATGCTACGCCGCCTAGTTCCAGAGCCGCAAGGCAGGCCAGAAAGAACGTCGAGAAAAACTCCACTCGGATCATCTGCTCCGAGGCAAAATGGGTGCCAAAGCCTAGAATACTTCTAGTTGTTATTTTATAATTTATGTTGTGGGGCGCGAGGCGCTTTGCAATGCTGTCCGCCTGAAACCGTCGGGGGGCGGCGTGGCGGATGACGTCAAGCTGAGTGATGAGCAGCGGTTCGACTGGTTGCGGTTGATCCGCAGCGACAATGTCGGGCCGCGCACCTTCCGCGACCTCGTCAATCACTTCGGCGGTGCGCGTGCCGCGCTCGAAGCCCTGCCCGGCCTCGCCCGGCGCGGCGGCGCTGCCGGCACACGCATCTGTTCGGTCGAAGATGCAGAACGCGAATTGAAAGCCGCGCGCAGCGCCGGAGTCACACTTATCGGGCTTGGTGAACCGGATTATCCGCAGCGTTTGCAGATGATCGACGACGCGCCGCCGCTGCTCGCGGTGCGCGGCAATATGGAAATCTTTTCACGTCCATTGGTCGCCATCGTCGGATCGCGCAATGCGTCGGCCGCCGGCTGCAAATTCGCCGACCGCATTGCGCGCGACCTCGGCGACGCCGGTTTCGGCATCGTCTCCGGTCTGGCGCGCGGCATCGACGCCGCCGCGCATCGCGCCAGTATCACGAGCGGAACGATCGCGGTGCTGGCCGGCGGTCATCAACGCATCTACCCCGCCGACCATACCGAACTGCTGGAGCAGATCGTTGCGCACGGCGCCGGCATTTCGGAAATGCCGCTGACCTGGGAGCCGCGCGCCCGCGACTTTCCCCGCCGCAACCGGTTGATCTCGGGGCTGTCGGTGGGCGTCGTCATCGTCGAGGCGGCGCGGCGTTCCGGATCGCTGATCACCGCGCGCATGGCGGGCGAACAGGGCCGCGAGGTCTTTGCCGTGCCCGGCTCGCCGCTCGATCCGCGCGCCGAAGGCACCAATGGCTTGCTCAAGCAGGGCGCGATGCTGGTGACCGAAGCCGCCGACGTCATAACCGCGCTCGAACCGATCCTCGGCCGTCCGCCCGACCTGCCCGCGCAGGAACCGGACTGGGATGGCACCGGCCCGCACGATAGCGAGCCCGCCGACGACGAACGCGCGCGAATCGTCTCGCTGCTGGGACCGACGCCGACCGCGATCGACGATCTGGTGCGGATGTCGCGCACCTCGCCGACAATCGTGCGTACGGTCTTGCTGGAGCTTGAACTGGCCGGCCGGCTCGAACGGCACGGCGGCACGCTCGTATCGCTGATATAAGGAGCGCACGACTAGAGATTCGCCAGGATGGCTCCGGGAAAAGTTCAATGCTGCTTCGCCTGATCGCCGTGTTCGCGCAAATTTTCGCATTTGCGTTCGTGTTCACGCCCGCTCATGCGCAAGACAAGAGCCCGGAGCAGAGCTTTTCCGCCTTCACGGCCGAGCTGTGGCCGGACGCGCAGGCCAAAGGCATCACGCGCGCCAATTTCGATCTCGCCCTTAGGGGTGTCACACCAGACAATCGCGTCATCGCCGCCACCAAGCGGCAGCCGGAATACGGCAAGCCGGTCGGCGCTTACGTCAACGACATCGTCTCGCTCGGCCGCATCAAGCGCGGCGGCGACAAGGCGCGCGAATGGGCCAAGACCTTCGACGCGGTCGAGAAGAAGTTTTCGGTCGAGCGCTGGGTGCTGCTGTCGCTGTGGGGCATGGAGTCCGACTTCGGCGCCGCCAAGGACAAATGGGACGTGTTCCGTTCGCTCGCCTCGCTGGCTTACGTGAAATACCGCCATCCCTATTTCCGCAACGAACTGATCGTCGCGATGGGGATCATGCAGAAGGAAAGCTACGCGCGCGACAAGATGGTCAGCTCTTGGGCCGGCGCCATGGGCCAGAGCCAGTTCATGCCGAGCAATGTCGTCGACTACGCCATCGATTTTTCCGGCGACGGGCATGTTGATCTTTGGGGCAATATCCCCGACGTGCTGGGTTCGACCGCCAATTATCTCCACAAGTGGAAATGGAAATTCGGCGTGCCGTGGGGTTTCGAGGTCGTGGTGCCGAAAGGCTTCGACTACATGCGCAGCCGCGGCAGTTTCGCGGATTGGGCAAAACTCGGCGTACAGCGTGCCGACGGCAAGAACATGCCCTCGACCGGTAACGGCATCCTGTTTTTCCCGAGCGGCGCCGCGGGTCCCGGCTTCCTCGTCACCGAAAACTTCGACGTGCTCAAGGAGTACAACAACTCGGACGCCTATGCGATCGCGGTCGGTCACCTCGCCGATCGCATGAATGGCGGCGCGGTGATCAAGACCGCCTGGCCGACCGACGACCGCCCGCTGCCTCGCGATGCGCGCGTGGCGCTACAGAAGAAGCTCGCCGCGATCGGCTACAAGGTCAACGAGTTCGACGGGCACGTCGATTTCGACCTGCGCGACAACATCCGCGCCGAGCAGGTGAAATTCGGCATGGTGCCGGACGGCAACCCGACCGCGGCATTCCTGGAAAAGCTCGGCGTGAAATACTAGCGGCGGCCGTTCTGCGCGACGGGCGCCTAGCGGGCAGAACTTTCGGCTTCCAGCCGCACCATTTCGAGGAGAAAGCCCAGGGTTTCGAGCCCGGTGCTGCGAGCCATCATGGCAAGATCGGCGGATAAGGTGGCCACGTAAACGGCTACCGCGATTGGATCACCGGTATCTCTTTTCGGTTCTGGCATCGCAATTCCGTCCCGACCGGCGAAGTATCAAGAGACGTCCCCCGGGCTTAAAATTGCACAGTCTATTTCAAATAGTAACCGCAAATTGGTAAGTATTGATAAATACATCCTTAGGTTGTAAAGGCGCGTAACTGGCTGGTTCCGCCCCAAATTCGCTGTTTTTAAAGGTCTTTGGAACTACCCTGATTTGACACCACGGGTCGCCTTCCCCATGTTCCGGGCGAAACAAGCGGCCGATTCAGCCACGCGCCGGGTGCGCCTGGCGGCTAACCCATTGGATTCGCATGAAAGTTGTCGTTGTCGAGTCGCCTTCCAAGGCGAAGACGATCAACAAGTATCTTGGACCGGGCTACGAGGTCTTGGCCTCGTTTGGCCATATCCGCGACTTGCCGGCCAAGGACGGCTCGGTCGATCCGGACAATAGTTTCAAGATGCTCTGGGAGATCGATCCCCAGTCGCAGCAGCGCGTCAACGATATCGCCCGGGCGCTCAAGGGTGCCGACACGCTCATTCTGGCGACCGACCCGGACCGCGAAGGCGAGGCCATTTCCTGGCACGTGCTGGAAGCGCTCAACGAAAAGAAGGCGCTGAAGGATCAGAAGGTCGAGCGCGTCGTCTTCAACGCCATCACCAAGCAGTCGGTGACCGAGGCGATGAAGCATCCCCGCGCCATCGACAATGCGCTGGTGGACGCCTACCTCGCCCGCCGCGCGCTCGATTATCTCGTCGGCTTCACGCTCTCGCCGGTGCTGTGGCGCAAGCTGCCGGGCGCCCGCTCGGCCGGCCGCGTGCAGTCGGTCGCATTGCGGCTGGTCTGCGACCGCGAATTGGATATCGAGAAATTCGTCGCCAAGGAATATTGGTCGATCGTCGCCAAGCTGACGACGCCGCGCGGCGAGGCTTTCGAAGCGCGCCTGGTCGGGGCCGACGGGCAGAAGCTCCAGCGTCTCGACATCGGCACCGGTGTGCAGGCCGCGGACCTCAAACAGGCGCTCGAGAGCGCGAACTTTGTCGTCTCCTCGGTCGAAGCAAAGCCGGCGCGGCGAAATCCGCCGCCGCCCTTCACCACCTCGACCATGCAGCAGGAAGCCAGCCGCAAGCTCGGCTTTGCGCCCGCGATCGCCATGCGTCTGGCGCAGCGCCTGTACGAAGGCGTCGAGATCGACGGCGAAACCACCGGTCTCATTACCTACATGCGTACCGACGGCATCGACATCGCGCCGGAGGCGATTGCCGACATCCGCAGCATGATCGGCAAGAACTACGGCAAAGAATACGTGCCGGGCTCGCCGCGCACCTATCAGAACAAGTCGAAGAACGCGCAAGAGGCGCACGAAGCGGTGCGTCCGACCAATCCCAGTCGCACGCCGGCGGAAGTCGCGAAATACGTCGATCGCGATCAGGCGCGGCTCTACGAACTGATCTGGAATCGCGCGGTCGCGAGCCAGATGGAATCCGCCGAGATGGAGCGCACCACCGTCGATATCGCCGCCAAATCCGGCGCGCGCGTCATCGACCTGCGCGCCACCGGCCAGGTGGTGAAATTCGACGGCTTCCTGACGCTCTATCAGGAAGGCCAGGATGAGACGCCGGAGGACGAAGAGTCCAAGCGCCTGCCCGCCATGGCGCAAGACGAAACGCTGGCCAAGCAGTCAATCGACGCCGCGCAGCATTTCACCGAACCGCCGCCGCGCTTTTCGGAAGCGGCGCTGGTCAAACGCATGGAAGAACTCGGCATCGGCCGGCCCTCGACCTACGCCTCGATCCTGCAGGTGCTGCAAGACCGCGGCTATGTCCGCATCGACAAGAAGCGCCTCATTCCCGAAGACAAAGGCCGCGTCGTCGTCGGCTTCCTGGAAAGCTTCTTCAAGCGCTACGTCGAGTATGATTTCACCGCGGCACTCGAAGAGCAGCTCGATCGCGTCTCCAACAACGAGATCGATTGGAAAAAGGTACTGGAGGACTTCTGGGGCGACTTCATTGGCGCCGTCAACGACATCAAGGAAGTGCGCATCACCCAGGTGCTCGACGCGCTCAACGACCTGCTCGAGCCGCATATTTTCCCGGCGCGCGCCGACGGCGGCGCGGTGCGCCAATGTCCGACCTGTGGCACCGGCCAATTGTCGCTCAAGGTCGGCCGCTTCGGCGCCTTCATCGGCTGCTCGAATTATCCGGAATGCCGTTTCACGCGTCAGATGACGCCGGGCGCCGGCGGCCAGCAGACCACGAAAGTGCTTGGCGTCGACCCGGTCTCAAATCTCGAAGTGACCATTCGCGGCGGCCGCTTCGGCACTTATCTGCAACTCGGCGAACAGGCGCCGGTCGAAAAGCGGCCGAAAGGCTCGAAGGGCCCCAAGCCGCCGCCGCCCGAGAAACCAAAACGCGCCAGCCT
>CAISIV010000311.1 GCA_903885555.1 uncultured Hyphomicrobiales bacterium | reverse complement strand
CGGCACGCGCGCGCAGACTCATTCGCTTGCCACGCCTTTGTCGGCCGAAGATCAGCAGGCGCAGTCGATGGCAGACGCGAGTCCGACCAAATGGCATCTCGCCCACACCACGTGGTTCTTTGAAACCTTCGTGTTGGGCCCGAATGTGCGGGGTTTCGAGCCGTTCGATGCGTCGTTCGGCTATTTGTTCAATTCCTATTACGAGACTGTCGGCCCGCGTCATCCCCGCCCGGCGCGGGGGCTGCTGACGCGCCCTGGGCTCGATCGCGTGTTGGAGTGGCGTGCGCGCACCGACGCGGCGCTGTCGCGTTTTATCGAGACCGCCTCGGACAATGCCCTCATGGCGGCCGCGCCGATGATCGATCTTGGAATCAATCACGAGGAACAGCATCAAGAATTGATCTTGATGGACGCGCTTCATCTCCTGTCGCTCAATCCCCTGGCGCCGGCGTATGCAGCGCCGCTTCCGGCCATGGGGCAAGACGTGCCGGCTCCCATGTGGATCGCGATTGAAGGCGGCCTCATCGAAATCGGTCATGATGCCTCTCAAGAAAATGCCGGCTTCGCATTCGACAACGAAGAGCCGCGCCATAAGACCTGGCTCGAGGATTACGCGCTTGGCAACCGGCTCGTCACCAACGGCGAGTTCCTGGAATTCATAGAGGCCGGCGGTTATCGGGAGCCGAGGTTCTGGCTGTCGGACGGTTGGGCGTGGGTGCAATTGGAATCGATCGCGCACCCGCTTTATTGGCGCGCGACCGACGGTGGATGGCGCGTGTTCACCTTGCGCGGACTTGCGCTCCTCGATCCGTCATCTCCGGTCGCCCATTTGTCCCACTACGAAGCGGACGCTTACGCCCGTTTTCGCGACGCGCGACTGCCGACCGAGTCGGAGTGGGAATACGCCGCTCAACGCACGGGCGACAAGATGGGCTCTGCCAATCTTTTAGGTTCCGGGACGCTCGGGCCGATGGCGGCGCGAAATGGCGATGGTCTTTGCCAGATGATCGGCGATCTTTGGGAGTGGACCCGGACCGCCTATGGCCCTTATCCCGGTTTTCGAGCGGCCGAGGGAGCGATCGGCGAATACAACGGCAAGTTCATGTCCGGCCAGATGGTGCTTCGCGGCGGCTCGTTCGCAACGCCGCGCCGCCATATCAGGACCAGCTATCGGAACTTTTTCTATCCCCATCAGCGCTGGATGTTCTCCAGCCTGCGTCTCGCCCGGGATGCATGAACTGTCGTCGTTAAGAATCGGCTGAAAAATGGGCGAATTCTCTATTGTAAGGATTCGTAACCACCCCCCAAGAACACCTTCTGAAGATTGGCGGCACTCATTTCCTTAAAGCGGGCTGAGTCCGCTTGCAGGGCCATTTTCGGCTCCCTATATACCCCCTGTCTTGAGGGGCGTTGCCCCATCTCGAGGATGTTTCCAATAAGGAGCTCCGGCGGGTGCCGTTGATGGGCCCGGGCGAGCTTGCTGAGAAAGAGGATTGTTATGAGCAAAGTCATCGGTATCGATCTGGGCACGACCAACTCCTGCGTGGCCGTGATGGAAGGCTCTCAGGCGAAGGTGATCGAGAACGCCGAGGGCGGACGCACCACGCCGTCGATCATCGCGTTTACCGAATCCGGCGAACGCCTGGTCGGCCAAGCCGCCAAGCGTCAGGCGGTGACCAATCCCGAAAACACTTTTTTCGCCATTAAGCGCTTGATCGGCCGCACCGACGCCGATCCGATGACCAAGAAAGATAAGGCCATGGTGCCTTATCGCATCGTGCGCGCCGACAACGGCGACGCCTGGGTCGAGAGCCGCGGTCAGAAATACAGCCCAAGTCAGATTTCCGCCTTCACCTTGATCAAGATGAAGGAAACCGCCGCTTTGCTAAACGTGTATCTTTCCTCTTTTTGTGTTCTGCGCCTGCTTCTTCAATTTCGGAGAATTTTTACCCTTAGCAGAGTTTATTTACTTGAAATATCGAGAAATAATCTCGCTGTATATTCCTATCTTTCAGTAACATTAACCTTTTGATCTATATGTAGAGATAGAATTCATATATTACTTTATAACGACATATTATATACCTCTAGCACATGATAT
>CAISIV010000310.1 GCA_903885555.1 uncultured Hyphomicrobiales bacterium | reverse complement strand
CACCACCGCCACCACGTCGGCGAGTTCGACGCGGCTCTGGCCCTGCGTAGAGCGCCAGCTTGCGGATTTCGTTGCGCGAGGCGAGCCGGTCGCCGCCGACCAGCGACAACAGCGCCGCCCTGGCGTCGGGCGCGATGGTCAATTTCGACGCGCGCATTTCCTCATCGATCAGCCGTTCGAGATCGCGCGCGCCGTCGGTGTAGCAAGGCAGTGCGGCGGCGGATTTCGACTTCTCGCACATCGAGCGCAGCGGCGACGACTTTTTCAGGTCGCCGGCTTCGATGATGACGCGGCATTCTTTCGATGGCGCGTTGACCACCATCTCGACCGCGGATGCGATATTGCGCGAGCCGGCCCTGACCAGCACGGCGCGGCGGCCGCCGAACAGCGGAATGGTGTGCGCCTCTTCAACCAGCCGCGATGGGTTGCCGGAAAGGTCTTCGCCCTCGATGCGGACGAACGCGAAGGGATCGTTCGGATCGTCGACCGAGGCTTTCACCAGCGCGTCGACGCGCTCGCGCACCAGTCCGGCATCGGGACCGTAGACCAGCACGATCGGCATGGCCGGATCGGGCTTAGCGATGAACTTGTCGATATCGAAGGCTTTGATGGCGGTCATGCGTTACGCCAAAGGCCGCGTCATGCGCGACGCGTTCACGTCCCGGCGGCGAAATACGACGCGAGGCGGTTGCGGATATTCTCCGCGATGACTTTGGCGGCGCGGTTTTCGGCGTCACGCAGACCGCGGTTGCCGGCGAAGCGCTGCTGCTGGCCGGGAATGTCGTAGGACACGCGCGAGAACGTCGAACCGGACACGACCTGCTTGCCGGTGCCGACTTCCGTCAACGAATAGTAGGCGTCGATGCCGTAGTTCTGCACGTCGGCACGCGCGGTGTTGACGTCGGAGATGACCTGCAAGTTGGTCGAAGTGACCGAGATCTTGAGTGTATAGGCCGTCGTATTGCCGGCGCCGCCGCCGGTGAGCTGATAGATCAATTCGTTGCGGACTTCGCCGCCGACGCGGGGCAACCGGCCGGCCTGCGACGCTACGACCGGCATCACATCGACCGCGCGCATCTTGTCGAGCACGCCCGGCGCGGCACCGCCTGCGCCGACCGACGCGCGGTCGCCGTAGAGCGGCTGGAAGCAGCCGGCGGTAAGGCCGGCCAAGGCCAGCACCATCAGCAATCGGGCAAAGCGCGGGAAATCAGGCGACGACATTCACGATCCTCTGCGGGACGACAATGACCTTTTTCGGGCTTTTGCCATCCAGCGCCTTTTTTACCTCATCGAGGGCCAAAACGGCAGCCTTAATCTCGGCCTCTCCAGCCTCCCGCGCCACGGTGACCTCGGCGCGCTTCTTGCCGTTGACCTGGACCGGCAGCGTGATGGTGTTTTCGACCAGCAAATCCGGCTCGACCTGCGGCCAGGCCTCGGTCGCGACCAGGCTCTTGTGGCCGAGCGCCGCCCAGCACTCCTCGGCCAGATGCGGCATCATCGGGTGGAAGAGGCGGACCAGGATGTCGCCGGCCTCACGCAGCGCCCAGGCCATATCGGGCGGGGTGGCGGTTTCGACCTCGCCGATGGCGTCGGACAGCGCATTGGCGAATTCGTAGATATGGGCGACACAGCGGTTGAAGCGCAGCTTGCCAATATCGTCGGAGACATTGGCGAGCGCGCGGTGGGCGGCCTTGCGCAGCTTGAGCGCGGGTTCGGAGAAGAATTGGGGACGCTCCAAGCCGCGAATCACTGGGTCGGAGTAGTTGTCCCGGACGCGGGCGATTTCGCCATTGAGACGCCATAGCCGCTGCACAAAGCGCCAGGCGCCTTGCACGCCTTCTTCGGTCCAGATCACGTCGCGCTCGGGTGGCGAGTCCGACAGCATGAACCAGCGCGCGGTGTCGGCACCGTACGCGGCGATAATGTCGTCGGGGTCTACGGTGTTCTTTTTCGACTTCGACATTTTTTCGATCGAGCCGATTTCGACCTGCTCTCCAGAATTTTGTAGGAACGCTATTCTTGAAACCGGAGAGCCCTTTATCGTCTCAGTGGAGAAGGTCTTAAGTTCATCTTGGGTCAGATCACTAACGGGTTTGATGACAACTTCAGCTGGCGTGACGTATGTACCGTCTCTCTTTTGATAGGTTTCGTGCACTACCATACCTTGCGTGAACAGGCCGGCGAACGGCTCGTCCATGCCGGTGTGGCCGGTCTTGTGCATCGCACGCGTGAAGAATCGCGAATACAGCAAATGCAAAATAGCGTGCTCGATGCCGCCGATGTATTGATCAACTGGCAGCCAGCGATTCACAGCACTGAGCGTAGTAGGTGCTTTTTTATTCTTTGGATCGGTGAAGCGCGCGAAGTACCACGACGAGTCAACGAAGGTGTCCATGGTGTCAGTTTCGCGACGCCCTCGACCACCACACTGCGGACACTTTACGTTTATCCATTGAGTTGCGCGGTTTAGCGGATTGCCTGGCTTTTTAAAGCTAACTCTCTGAGGAAGTTTTACTGGCAATTTATTTTCCGGCACCGGCACCACACCGCATTTGTCGCAGTGAATGATCGGGATCGGACATCCCCAGTAGCGCTGCCGCGAAATGCCCCAGTCGCGCAGGCGATAATTGACCTGGCGCTGCGCCACCGCGCGGTTGCCGGCGGTGGTCTTTTCCAGACGTGACGCCACTTCGTTCTTGGCGTCGTCGATGGTCATGCCATCGAGGAAACGCGAATTGATCATGCGGCCATCACCGTCATAGGCGACGTCGGTGATGACGAAAGTTTTCGGATCCTGGTTCGGCGGGCACACCACGGGGGTGTTGCCGAGCCCGTATTTATTGACGAAATCGAGGTCGCGCTGGTCGTGCGCCGGGCAGCCGAAAATCGCGCCGGTGCCGTAATCCATCAAAATAAAGTTGGCGACATAGACCGGCAGCTTCCAGTCCGGATCGAACGGATGCACGGCCTTGATGCCGGTGTCGAAGCCCATCTTCTCGGCGGTGTCGATCGCCGCCTGCGAGGTGCCCATATGGCGGCACTCTTCGATGAATGCGGTAAGCTTCGGATTTTTCGCCGCCGCCGCCGTGGCCAGCGGATGATCCGGCGCGAGCGCGAGAAACTTCGCGCCGAACAGCGTGTCCGGCCGCGTCGTGAAAATCTCCAGCTCGTTTTCCTTGTTCGGCGCACTCGCGGTGTCGAGCATGAAGCGCACCAGCAGGCCTTCCGACTTGCCGATCCAGTTCTTCTGCATCAGCCGGACTTTTTCCGGCCAGCGGTCGAGCGTATCGAGCGCGT
>CAISIV010000309.1 GCA_903885555.1 uncultured Hyphomicrobiales bacterium | reverse complement strand
TTAATGTTTTCGTTAATCCCGTCAAGGAGATCGACGCCGAAACGATGGCAAGTCTCTATGCTGATCCCGTGGACGTGCGTTCAAGCGCTATCCGAATCTTCAATATTACGGGGGGGCCTGCGCTGGCACTTCCCATGGGATTCGGTGGAAGTGGTATCCCGGTCGGCATCCAATTCGCAGGACCGCACTGGAGCGAACCCTTACTCTACAGAGTAGGTTCTTCCTATGAGGCTGCAACGATGTGGGTCAATCAGCATCCTAATTTGCATTGAAATTCTTCCCTTAGGCTTGTTTAAAGCCCGCGTATTCCGCTCCTGAATATCAGTTATCGAGTTTGATGTTGGCCGTCTTGATGATTTTGGCGCATTTGTCCATGTCTGAATTCATCAAGGCGGCGAACTGTTCCGGGAAAGTGGTAAACGGGTCCATCCCCTGGCTGCCAAGGCTTGCCTTGATATCCGGCATGGACAGTATCCTAGCGACCTCAGACGAAAACTTTTCAATGACGGCCTTGGGAATGCCAGCCGGCGCGAGGGTACCGAACCAGATTTTCACGTCGAAACCCGGCAACCCGGCCTCAGTAAAAGTGGGCACCTGGGGCAGGGCGGGCAGGCGTGTATCACCGGAGACGGCCACGGCCCTGATTCGTCCGCTCTTGATGAAAGGCATGGCGACAAGCGGGGGGCTGAAGAACGCCTGCACCTGGCCGGCGATGAGGTCGGTGGTCGCCAGCGCCGTTCCTTTGTATGGAATGTGCTGCGTTTTTACACTCGCCATGATATTGAACAATTCGGCCGCCAGATGGCCCCCTGATCCACTGCCTGAAGTTGCGTAGTTAAGTCCTCCTGGTTTCGATTTGGCCAGCGCAATAAACTCCCGCAGACTATTGGCCGGTAGCGAGGAATTGATCACCAGAATGAGTTCACCGCTCGCAATGGTGGCGACCGCAGCGAAGTCTTTGACGGTGTCATAGGGCAGTTTGGGATACAGGTTGGCGTTGATGACATGGCCGCTACTGACTACGATGAAGGCGTATCCGTCAGGAACGGATTTGGCCAGCACTTCGGTGCCGATGATTCCATTGCTGCCAGGGCGGTTGTCCACGATAACTGGCTGGCCCCAGCTTTCGGTCAGCTTTTGGCCGACAAGGCGGGCTAATACATCGAGCGTGCTTCCCGAAGCAAACGGGACAATGACGCGGATGGGCTTACTGGGGTACGGTTGCTGGGCGGCCACTGGGCCGGATATCGCTGCCAGCATGCCGACCATCAGCATTCGTGAAACTGCGGTGGAGAAGTTCATTATAGAGCCTCAGTTCAAAGTTAACGTCTATCGGCTAACGTTCAAGCCAGCCTTCCGCGCCGTGGCACATGCGAGAGTTGCCCAAAGGTAGCAAGCGTCCATTGATGTCTGCTAAATCATCAGTCTTGATGTTGGCTGGCTTGGCGGATCGTGTCAATCACCGTTGAGCACGTGTGTCTTAGGCGTTCATTCTTAAGCGGCATGACGGTTGGCCGTCCACACGCGGAAAGCTTTCGAGCGCTGAATGTGAAGGGCTACCGCAGTGATCGGCACGACTCGTAAAAAGCGCCGAGTGAATTCCCCTGCTAAATTTGTCGGCCGCGCGCCGCTCTGCTAGGCTTACCCAGAATCTTTGGAAAGAGCCTGCATGCCGACCAAGTTGTTACTGCGTGAGGCCAAGGCCCCGACAAACTCCATCCCCCTATCCGAGGTGGGCCTAGAGCAGCATCAGCGCAACGCGGAATGGCTGGCGCGGCATCGGGAGGAAATCCTGGAGCCCGACCTGCCGATCATCGATCCGCATCATCATTTGTGGGAGAACTCAACCTTTCGCTATCTGTTCGAGGAATACCTGGCCGATGTGCAGAGCGGCCACAATATCAGGGCCTCCGTGTTTGTGGAATGCGGCGCTTTCTACCGTAAGGCCGGCTCGCCCCAGATGGCAAGAGTGGGCGAAGTCGAATTCGCCAACGGCGTTGCGGTGAAAGCAGCCGACGGCGACTATGGCAAGACCTTGGTCTGCGCGGGCATCGTCAGTTCGGCAGACATCAGTGTCGGCGCCGAGGTGGCGGAGCTACTTGACGCCCAGTTAGCAGTCGGCGGCGGACGCTTGCGCGGGGTTCGCGTCATTACGAAATGGGATTCGGACGAGGCGCTGAACAACGGGCGCTTCGTTGTGCCAAGCCGACTGATGCAAGACCGCGATTTTCGCGCAGGCTTCGCGGCCCTTGCGCCACGCGGGTTGAGTTTCGACGCGTTGATCTATCACCCGCAGATACTGGAGCTGGCCGAGCTTGCGCGCGCCTTTCCGGACACCACCATCGTGCTGAACCATATCGGCGGCCTGATCGCGGAGACGCGTAACTACAAAGCTCGCAAAGAGGACGCAATTGCGCAGTGGCGCGCGTCGATGGCGGAACTGGCAAAGTGTCCGAACGTCTTCGTCAAGCTCGGCGGGCTGGGTATGCCGTATCTCGGTTATGGCTTTGACACGCTTGAAGTGCCCGCTTGCTCGGAGCGACTGGCTGAGGTGTGGGGGCCATTCTTCAAGCATTGCATCGATCAGTTCGGTCCTCACCGCTGCATGTTCGAGAGCAACTTTCCGCCGGACCGGGAGTCGGTCGGTTATCCAGTCCTGTGGAACGCATTCAAGCGTGTCGCTACCGGATACTCTGCCTGCGAGAAGCGGTCACTGTTCTTTGGTGCAGCGGCGAAAGCGCATTTGAATGTTTCCGCTATCGGGCCGCTGGTCTCTGCTTGATGGCGCTTTGGGGCGTTTTGCCCCCGCTCCTTGCCCGGCTACCATTCGGCATTAAGACCGATATGAGCCCTGATCCAAGAAATTTTAGCCTCGGCTAGCCTAAAAAATACATAAGGCTGACATAAATAGCCTTTT
>CAISIV010000308.1 GCA_903885555.1 uncultured Hyphomicrobiales bacterium | reverse complement strand
GCCCGCGCCCTTCTCTTTTGGGACCTGAGAGTTATGAGCGACCTTGGCTTCATCCACCGCTTTATCCCCGCTTTGCAGGACGGCCTGCCGCCGCTTCTGCTGTTGCACGGCACCGGCGGCGACGAGAACGACCTGCTGCCGCTCGGACAGGAGTTGTTGTCCGGCGCCGCCTTGCTGTCGCCGCGCGGCAAAGTGATCGAGCATGGCATGCCGCGCTTTTTCCGCCGGCTCGCGGAAGGCGTGTTCGATCTCGATGATCTGAAAATTCGCACGGCGGAATTGGCAGGTTTCATCGCCGATGCGCGCAAGGCTTACGGCCTGCCCGCACCCATTGCCGTCGGGTTTTCAAATGGCGCCAATATCGCCGCCTCGCTGTTGCTGTCGCAGCCTGATGCGCTGGCCGGCGCCATTTTGTTTCGCGCCATGTTGCCGTTCGAGCCCAAGCCACTGCCGAGTCTGACCGGCAAGCCGGTGCTGCTGCTGTCCGGCAGCAGCGACCAGATGATCCCCGCCGCCTCGACCCAGCGGCTCGTCGAAGTCCTGCAGACAGCCGGCGCCGATCTCGATTATAAGACGCTCCCCACCGGCCACGGCCTCACGCGTAATGATCTCTTCATTGCGACGCAGTGGCTGCAACGATCCCTGGAAAAGTTGAAATGACCGACGTCAACGCGCACGCCTACAACCAGCCGCCCTTCGCCAAGTTCCTCGGCATCAAGATCATCGAAATTACCCCCGACCGTGTGCTGGCCGAACTCGTCGTGCGCGAGGACCTCAACAACCGCTTCGGCATCATGCACGGCGGCGCGATCATGGCGCTGGCCGACAATTGCGGCGGCACGGCCGCCAGCGCCAATCTAAAAGAGGGTCAAACGACCACGACCCTCGAAAGCAAAACGAATTTCTTTGCCGCCGTGCCGATCGGCGATGTCGCCAAGGCCGAATGCACCGCACTGCACAAAGGCCGCACTACCATGGTCTGGCAGACGCGCATCACCCGCAACGACGGCAGGCTCTGCGCACTGGTGACGCAGACGCAGATGGTACTCGAGCAGAAGAAATAAATCCCGGCGTCGGCCCTGTCATTTGGGCCAGCAGCCACCTTGCCGAGCCGCTCATAGCTACGTACCCTCCCCGGCGCGGTCTGTTCACAGGGAGGCTCGACGCTGATGAATGCCTACCGCCTCATACGACATTTATGGATTTTGTTGCTGCTCGCGCCGGTGCCCGCATCGGCCGACATGGTTCGCATCTACATCACCAACAGCGCCGGCGACAGCATCCACGTGATCGATCCTGCCACCAATAAGGTGGTGCAGCAGATCAAGGGTATCGAGGGCGCGCACGGCATCGCATTCTCTCCCGATGGCGAAAGAGTTTATGTCAGCGACGAGCTCAACTCGACGCTCGATGTTTTCAACCGCAAGAGCGGCAAGCTGCTCAAGCAGGTCGCGCTGAGCGCCCATCCGAACAATATCGCGGTGGCCAAGGACGGCCGCATCGTGGTCGGCATCGCCCGCGACCCCGGCGCTCTCGACATCATCGATCCGGCAACCCTCGAGCGCACCAAGAGCGTGCCGGTGAACGGCAGGCTCCACAATGTCTACGTAACGCCCGACAGCAAATACGTTGTCACCGGTTCGATCAGGACCAAGATCATCACCGTTATCGATCTGGCCACCGAGCAGCCGGCATGGGAGGTCAAGCTCGACAAGGGCATCCGCCCGATGACCATCGAGGCGAACCCCGACGGCTCAACCAAGCGGATTTTCGCGCAGTTATCCGACTTCAATGGCTTCGCTGTGGTGGACTTTGCCACGCGCAAGGAAGTGGCGCGCATCGAGCTGCCGAAGGCGACGACGGATTTTGAAACCGACGCCGGTCGGGCGTCATCGCCTTCGCACGGGATAGGCGTCGCGCCGGACGGCAAGACGCTATGGGTGACCAGCATTCCGAACAACGCGGTGTTCGTCTATTCGCTCGACGATCTCAAGCTCGTCGGTGAAGTCGCGCTGCCGTCGCTCAAGCTCAAAGGATTGGGACCGATTTCAGCGGTCGCCAATTGGGTCACGTTTACGCCCGACGGGAAAACGGTCTACGTCTCCAACGCCGGTTTGCGTTCGGTCTCAGCGATCGACACCAAGTCGATGAAGCTCGTGGCAGTTGTTCCGGTCGGCGAAGTGCCCAAGCGTATCAATACGCTCGTGATCCCCGACCGGGCGCGCGCCGCCTCTATTTCTTCTTCGGCGCGGCGAGCGTCGCTCCATTGACCCACGCAGCGAGCGTGCGCCAGGCCGGGTCCTGCTTGGACGCAAATTGCCTGCCACCCGAGTGATAGACGTGGCCGCCGCCTTCGGGGGCGAGCGGGTGTTGCAGCAATAAGGTCGTGTCGGGGTCGCCCGGATTGACCAGTTTTGAAACAACCTCGAAATTGCGGAGGGATTGCTCCTCGCTCCAGAACTTTGCGTTCGCTGACAGCTTCTCCAGGCGGAAGTTGTTGTTGCTTTCAGCATGACAGGCGTAGCAACGCGCGTGGTCCGGGCGCTTGGTCAGGAAAATCGGCTCAACACGTTGTTTGAAGAATTCGTAATCGAGCTTCGGCGCGGTTTGCGCTGCCGTCGGCACGACCGCCAATGCAGCAAGCATCGCAATGGTTATGTTGACCCGACCCGGCATTCTACCCTCCCCCGTACTCTGCGGTACGTAAGCGGATGGTATTCCAATTGCGGACCCGGACAAGCGGGGTCGCTCGGAGCGCGGTCTAACGCTCGGTGACGACCGAAGCCGCGGCGTTGCCGGCCGTCGGGACAACGCGTCCGCCTTTGTTGACGATGACGACGCCGGCCGCACAGATCACCATGCCGGCAATCGACACCGCGTCGAGCTTTTCTCCGAACAAGGCATATGCCATCAGCGCGGTGACAACCGGCACCAGATAGAACAGGCTGGCAAAACCGGTCGCAGCCGAGCGGCGGATCAGCCAGTACATCAGGCCGACAGCGGCGAGCGACAGCACGATCACCAGCCAGGCGATGGCGAACACCAGTTCGCCGCTCCAGTGGATGACGCGCGTCTCGAATGCGAAGGCGCCGATGGTGAACAGCACCAGCGCGCCGAAATACTGCACCAGATTGCCGCTGCGCCAGTCGATATTGCCGCAATAGCGCTTCTGATAGAGCGTGCCGAGCGTAATGCCGATCAGCGACACGACACTCATGATCCAGCCGAGCGGAGTCGCCGCGGCCAGCATGGTGCGGTCGTGCAGCACGAGCGCGACGCCAACAAGGCCCAGCACGAGGCCGAACCACTGCATCCGCGTCACCGTCTCGCCCATGAAGCGGTTGGCGATGGTCGAGGTGAGGATCGGCTGCAATCCTGGGATCAGCGCGGAAATGCCCGCCGGAACGCCCTGGCTGATCGCGGTGAAGACGCCGGCCAGATAAAGCCCATGCACCATGAAACCGGCCACCAGACTGTGCGCCGCCTCTGCTTTATTCGGCCAGCGCACCCGCAGAACGAGCGCAATGACACCGAGAATGCCGACGACGAACACCATGCGCACGGCGAGGAACGTCAGCGGTTCGATATAGGGCAGCCCATAGCGCGCGCCGATGAATCCGGTGCTCCACAGCAGCACGAACAGGACGGGCGCCAGCGCGATCGCCGCGGAAGTGAGGTTTATTGTTGTTTTGGGCATGAGTTCCGGCAGTAGGAGTTACAAACAGCAGTATAACTTTTCCGTAAATTCGGTTACGGTCCGGCTTACGCGGTGAAGCCACATGATACGGTCCCGCAAAATTCAATACGCGGAGGAACGCTGGCGATGCAAATCATGGCCGTTTACGTAGTTTTCGTGATCATTGGCGAGTTCGGCTCATACCTCATCGGCCGCGCCGTCGAG
>CAISIV010000307.1 GCA_903885555.1 uncultured Hyphomicrobiales bacterium | reverse complement strand
TCGTCACCCAGGATGTCCGACAGAACGGCGAAGCGCTTGTCCTCGAGGATGAGGCCCATCGCGATGCCCGCCGCCGGACGCTTGATCGGCACGCCGGCGTCCATCAGTGCGAGCGAACCGCCGCACACCGAGGCCATCGACGAAGAACCGTTGGATTCGGTGATCTCCGAGACCAGACGGATCGTGTACGGGAATTCCTCGGTCTTCGGCAGCAGAGGATGCAGCGCGCGCCAGGCCAGCTTGCCGTGGCCGATTTCGCGACGCTTGGTGCCGCCCATACGGCCGGTCTCACCGACCGAGTAGGGAGGGAAGTTGTAGTGCAGCAGGAAGGATTCCTTGTAGGAGCCCTGCAGCGCGTCGATCCACTGTTCGTCCTCGCCGGTGCCGAGCGTGGCAACGACCAGACCCTGCGTTTCACCGCGGGTGAACAGCGCCGAGCCGTGGGTACGCGGCAGCACGCCGACTTCGCAAACGATCGGGCGCACGGTCGTGAGATCGCGGCCGTCGATGCGCTTCTTCGTGTCGAGAACGTTCCAGCGAACGATCTTGCCTTCGAGTTCCTTGAACACGCCGGCGACGCGCAGCTTGTCGTATTTCGGTTCGGCGCCTTCCGGGAAGAACTTCGCCATGACGGCCTTCTTCACGGCGGCGACGGCATCCTGGCGTTCTTTCTTGGCCGGGATGACGTAGGCGGCGCGCAGATCCTTTTCGGCGAGCGCCAAGATTTCCTTCTCGAGCTCGGTATTGTCGACCGTCGTCAGTTCGCGCGGCTCCTTCGCCGCCTTTTCCGCGAGCTTGATGATGGCTTCGATGACCGGCTGGAAGTGGCGGTGGCCGAACATCACGGCCCCGAGCATGACTTCCTCGGACAGCTCCTTGGCTTCCGATTCCACCATCAGCACCGCGTCGGTGGTGCCGGCGACGACGAGGTCGAGCTGGCTTTCGGCCATCTCGTCGATCGTCGGGTTGAGCACGTACTCACCGTTGACGAAACCGACGCGCGCGGCGCCGATCGGGCCCATGAAGGGCGCGCCCGACAACGTCAGCGCGGCCGACGAGGCGACCAGCGCCAGGATGTCCGGATCGTTTTCGAGATCGTGCGACATCGTGGTGACGATGACCTGCGTTTCGCAGCGCCAGCCGTCGGCGAACAGCGGACGGATCGGGCGGTCGATCAAGCGGGAAACCAGCGTTTCCTTTTCGGTCGGACGGCCTTCACGCTTGAAGTAGCCGCCGGGAATGCGGCCCGCGGCGTAATACTTTTCCTGGTAGTCGACGGTCAGCGGCAGGAAGTCGACGCCTTCGCGCGGCGACTTGGCGGCAACCGCGGTGGCGAGCACTGTGGTCTCGCCGTAGGTGGCGAGCACGGCGCCGTCGGCTTGCCGCGCGATGCGGCCGGTCTCGAGGACAAGCTTGCGCCCGCCCCAATCGAGTTCAACTCGATGCATATCGAACATTGCGTTTTTCTCTCATGGTTTCCAGGCCAGTCCGGAAAGCCATGAGCAAGACGGCGAGAAGCTGTCACGCGTCCGCGTCGGAAGCGGGAGGCGAACAGC
>CAISIV010000306.1 GCA_903885555.1 uncultured Hyphomicrobiales bacterium | reverse complement strand
GGCCGTGGCAAAAAAGCTTCGGAAGCTACCGGTGGTCGCGCGCGTTTGTGAGGGCTTTATAGGCAACCGCATCTACGCGGCCTATCGAAGGGAATGCGAAATCCTGCTCGAGGAGGGAGCGTACCCGGAGGAGGTCGACGCCGCCCTCGTGGCGTTTGGCTTCGCGATGGGGCCATTTGCCGTTGGTGATTTGTCAGGCCTGGATATCGCCTGGCGCACGCGCAAGCGGCTTGCCGCAAGCAGGGATCCGAGGGAAAAATATGTACCTATCCTAGACCGGCTCTGCGAGATGGGGCGTCTTGGAGTGAAGGCAGGCGCCGGCTGGTACAGCTATACGAAAGGCGGACAGGGTAGGGCAGCTGACGCTGTGGTCCATGAAGTGATCGATCAGGTTTCGAAAGAAAAAGGAATCGAACGTCGGCAATTTGCCGAACAGACAATACAATCTCGCGCCTTATGCGCGATTGTGAATGAGGCGGCGCTAGTGCTCGAGGACGGCATCGCCGAGCGGCCTGGCGATATCGATCTCGTTCTTGTCAACGGATACGGGTTTCCGGCCGATCGGGGTGGGCCGTTGTTCTGGGCCGGCCGCCAACCGCGTGACGAGCTCGATCGAATACTCCAGGACGTATCGAACGATATCGGTTTCGGATTTCGCCGCGGCGATCTTGACCGGGTGCTGGCCGATTGAAACCGACACGGCGTCCGTCGCTCAGGTCACTCGACGTGTAAGCGCTAGAGCATGGCCGTTTTATTTTGAAGCATATCCGGCGTTTGCGAAGTAGTTGGCGCATTCGGCAGCGGTGAAGCATTGGAGCAGGTTTCCGATGCGTCGCCAGGTCGCTTCGACGGTGCGCTCTGCGGCCTTGCGCAGCAGGGTCTTGAGCTTGGCGAATACCTGCTCGATCGGATTGAGGTCCGGGCTGTAGGGTGGCAGGAAGAACAGCTTGGCGCCCGCCGCCCGGATGGCACGACGTACGGCCTTTCCTTTGTGACTGCCGAGATTGTCGATGATGACGATGTCGCCCTGTCTGAGCGCTGGAACCAGCACCTGCTCGACATAGGCGAGGAAGCTTTCACCATTAATGGGTCCGTCGATGACGCAGGGAGCGTCGATCCTGTCGGAGCGTAGTGCGGCCAGGAACGTGAGCGTGTGCCAGCGGCCATGCGGGACCTTGGCGACCAGCCGCTCACCGCGTGGCGCTCGGCCATGCGTGCGCGTCATGTTGGTCTTGGCCCAGGTCTCGTCGATGAAGACCAGACGGGCAGGATCAAGCCGGCCTTGATACTTCTTCCATTGCGCCCGCCGCCGAGCCACGTCGGGACGATCCTGTTCGCTGGCGTGCACGCTTTTTTTTGAAGGTGATGCCCTCATGAACAAAGAAGTGCCAGACCGCGAAGTGGCTCACCTTGATCCCACGCTCCGCAAGCTCCGTCCCAAGGGCCCGCAACGTAAGGTCCGGCTTCTCGGTCAGACGAGTCAGCAGCCACTCGCGCTGATCCTGCAACGCATAGGGACGCCGGCCACCTACCTTGTGGGCCGCGGCGCTGCCGGTCGTCCGGAACCGCTGCGACCACTTCACGACGCTGGCAACACTGACCTTGAAGGTGGCCGCCACCGCCCGGCAGCTCTCGCCGGCCGTAACCGCCGAAACCACACGTTCGCGCAGATCAAGGGAATAAGCTCGGGCCATGGATGCTGGCCTCCATTCCAGCCAGCATCTTGAATCATATTCGCAACCGGTCGGGAATCCCCTCCGATTCAGAAAAGGTCAGCCATGCTCTAGGAATCCATCGTATTGGCGACAAACAGCTCTTCGAGCTTGACCAGCCGGGGTGTTAGTCCCTGCTCGAGTGAATACTGTGCGATCGCCTCGATGGTCTTGCGGTTGGCGGCGACGCCGTGATGCAGAATTTGAGTGCGCTCGTCGCCGGACATCAAGCCGGTCTTTAAATGATATTCAACCTGCTCAATGCGTTCCGCCTCGGCGATAGCGTTTGCGCGGTTGAACGCCTTCAAGACATTGAGTACGACCCATGGCTCCTTGTCCGCGACGTCCTTGCGCACCACCATCATGTGATTAATCGGATAAAATCCGGTCTTGCGATAGTAGCGAACCGTTTCCGCGATTCGATCCGGAAAGAGCCATTTGATGTCGGGATGGCTGGCCAAGTCGACTTTGCTTCGATCGATCGGGTTGGCATCGACCAAATAAAATAGCGCCGCATCGAGCTCGCCCGAAAGCATCATCGAGCCGATGTTTTTTTCGTCGGGAATGGTGTGGATTGTCACGCCAGGAGGGGCTTTGAAGCCGGTGGCACCGCCGTGGCTCCGCGAAGCTGGGCGCTCCATCCAGAACTCCATGTCCTGCGGCGCTACGCCGAATTCATGTTGAAGGGCTGCGCGGATCCAGAGCGCGGCTGTTTGTTGATATTCTGGAATTCCTACTTTCTTGCCTTTCAAGTCGGAGGGCTTGTCGATACCCGGATCCTTGCGAACCAGAATTCCCGCGTGGAAAAACATTCGCGTTGTAAAAATGGGCAGCCCTACAAATCGGTCGTCGCCGCGGCACTTCGCAATCATCAAGGATGATACGGACATTTCCGACACGGCAAATTCGGCAAAGTGCAATTGACGCCAAAATAGCTCCGACGGATGCAGCACGGTCGGGATAAGGTCGACGCCGTCAGCCTTGGCCCTGCCGTCGATGATAGGCCACGTGCGTGGATTCGACGTGAGGCCAATACTCAGTTGAAGCGTCATAACGCATCCTTCGATTTAAGAAATCCGTTCGCGATTGTAGCGACACGCTCTTGGTTGATTTGACCGAAGGGTGTTAACGTAAAAACCACCGGGATCGCAACGAAAAACAAAATTCGGCCGGTTGAATTGGGGAGTTGAAATGCAAGAAGGTGCGGCGAACGTCAGCATCGCGCAGATTGTCGACGAGCAAAAAGTTGGCGCTCTGATTTGGAAAATCGTCTTTCTTACTTTTCTCGTTCAACTCGCCGATGGCTACGATCTTGCATCGATGTCTTATGCGGCGCCGTCGCTAGTCCGGGCCTGGCATTTCAAGCCTTCCGAACTCGGTCAATTATTCAGCGCCAGTCTGGTCGGCATGCTCTTTGGCGCTCCGTTGCTCGGCTACGCCGGCGATAAGTTCGGCCGTCGAGGGGCAATCATAGTCGGTACGATAATTTACGGGCTGTCGACGCTTGGGATGCTCGTGGCCGGTAACCTGAATGAAATGCTGATGCTGCGTTTCGTTTGCGGCGTCGGTCTTGGCGGGGTGATGCCTAATACGATCGCGTTGAATGCCGAATTCGCACCTAAACGGCTGCGTGCCACTTTGATCATTCTTATGTTTATGGGCGTAACGGTTGGCGGTGCATTGCCCGCTCTCGTTTCGTCTTTTTTGGAGCATAGTTTTGGCTGGGCGGTCTACTTCGTCGTTGGCGGAGCCGCTCCTTTGGTGATTGCTGTCGCCCTTTGCTTCTTCCTGCCGGAATCAATCAAATTCCTCGCTTTGCAAAGGCATAGGCGGCCGGAGGCGTTGGCCTTGGCGCGAATGCTGCGGCCCGATCTGACAATTCCTGCCGAGACGGAATTGCAGATGCCGACTTCGCAGAATGCGGGGAGCCTCTTTCCGGGACAATTGTTCAAAGACGGCCTGCAATGGATCACGCCGCTGATCTGGTTTATTTTCGTCGCGTCGCTTATGGCAAATTTCTTCTTGAACAACTGGATGCCCACGCTGTTCCGGGCTCGCGGCTTGTCGATCGACGAGACCGCGGTCACTCAAGCGTCCTATTACGTCGGCGGTGTGCTTGGTGGATTGGTCGTTAGCCGTTTGCTGGACCGCCGGGGTATCGCGGCGGTCGCAGCGCTCTTTGTCATCGGCTGCCCCTTTGTTGCCGCGATAGGTATTCCGATGCAAACGCAGTGGACTCTGATGCTGACGGTTTTCATGGCCGGCTTCTCTGTACTGGGAATTCAACTCGGCCTGAATGCAGTCTCCGGTTTGATCTATCCAACGGCCATTCGCTCGAAAGGGGCCGGATGGATGCACGGTATCGGACGGTTCGGTGCGATATCCGCTCCGTTGATCGGCGGATGGCTCATCGCAATGCAGCTTTCGCAACAGACGTTGTTCCTTGCCCCGGCCGTGCCGTTGGCCTTCGGCGCGGTTGCTGCCATCGTGTTGGCACGGCTGTGCATGAAGCGTTTTAAGGGACCGCGTATCGAGGAAAGTGCGGTTACGGAACCTGTCCCGGCGCGGGTATAACTGACTTCCGTTATGACGGCGGACAGCGCCGAAGCGTTCGATTGGCGGCGTAAACAATTCTGGTGAATGATATTCAATGCGTTGAATTTCTTGCGACCGCGGCGATTGTGCGTGCCGGTATTTTTCGGACACATGCGCTGCTGCGTCAGCGTGTGCGCTTTAACGGATTCTTTGCGGATTTAAAAAGGTAGGGCAGTTATGGCGCTAGATCCGGCCACCTTCCAGGCTCTCCTCGCAACGGTCCGCCGTTTCGTGCGTGAACGTCTCGTTCCCGCGGAGAATGAGGTGGCGGAACTGGGACGAATTCCCGATGCGATCACCAGCGAAATGCGGAAGTTTGGACTTTACGGCCTCTCCATTCCTGAAGACTACGGCGGAATTGGACTGAATATGGAGGAGGAAGTCCGTGTCGTCTTTGAGCTCGGCTACACTTCGCCCGCGTTCCGTTCGGCGGTGGGTACGAACATCGGAATAGGTTCGCAAGCCATCGTTCTCGACGGCACCGACGAACAAAGAAAGCAGTACCTTCCGCGACTAGCGTCCGGAGAACTCGTCGGATCATTCGCCCTCACCGAACCCGATGCAGGTTCTGACGCATCGGCGCTGAAGACGCGCGCTCGTCGGGAAGGCGGCCACTATGTTCTGAATGGGACGAAACGATACATCACCAATGCGCCGATTGCCGGTTTGTTCACCGTCTTGGCGAAGACAGCCGACGGTGAGGGCGCCGGTACGATCTCGTGCTTCCTGGTCGATGCCGGCAGCC
Source organism: uncultured Hyphomicrobiales bacterium (assembly GCA_903885555.1). Classification (GTDB taxonomy): domain Bacteria; phylum Pseudomonadota; class Alphaproteobacteria; order Rhizobiales; family Xanthobacteraceae; genus Pseudolabrys. Next base: position 3,660 of record CAISIV010000306.1, on the reverse strand, counting down.
CAGGGCTGACGCTCGGAAAACCTGACAAGAAAATGGGTCAAGCCGGTGCGCTGACGTGCGACGTGATCTTTGACGCTTGCAGAATTCCGGAGGGCGCGCTTCTCGGAAATGCGGAAGGTAACGGCTTTCGCACTGCCATGAAGGTGCTCGATAAGGGCCGGCTTCATATCGCCGCGCTGTGTGTTGGAATGGCGGAGCGACTTATCTTCGAATCGGTGCGATTTGCAGCGGAGCGCAAGCAATTCAAGAAAGCCATCGCCAATTTTCAACTGGTGCAGGCAATGATTGCCGATAGCCAGACCGAAACATTGGCGGCAAAAGCAATGGTGTTGGACGCGGGGAAGATGCGAGATGCCGGCCAAAAGGTTACGCTCGAAGCCGCTTGCTGCAAACTGTTCTCATCCGAAATGGTCGGTCGGGTGGCAGACCGTGCGGTTCAGATTCACGGTGGCGCTGGCTATATGAGCGAATACCCTGTCGAGAGGTTTTACCGCGATGTCCGCCTGTTTCGAATATTCGAAGGCACTTCTCAAATTCAGCAAATTGTTATCGCTCGCGAAACGATGAAGCGATACGGATATGATTTAGAAACGCTGTGAGAATTTAAAATTCATTCCGCTGAATAGCGCTCGCTTTGCAAAATTGACTTTTAAAAAGCCGGAAGCGATGATTTATTTTCACTATAATTTTTCAATCAAAACGCAATGGCGTAGGCCCGTGAGGCGAACAATGCGTGCGGCAGGAAGCGTCGGCAAGCCTAAGAATTGGTATGTTGCTCGTAAGCGCATGTGGCTGTTGGCGCTCTGTGCGGTTGAGATGGCGATAGCCGCGCCGGCCTTGCCGGCTTACGCCGAAACATATCCAAGCCGTCCGGTCACCATCGTTATTCCGCTCGCCGCGGGCGGCGCCATCGACGCAATCGCGAGAATGGTACAGCCGCAGCTCCAACAGAGTCTCGGCCAGCCGGTGGTCATCGTCGACCGGCCGGGGGCGAGCGGAGCGATCGGCGCAAACTCGGTGGCTAAGGCGTCGCGAGACGGGTACACGCTCTTGATGACGCCATCGACGTTCACCGTCGATCCGGCCGTGAACACAAAACTACCCTACGACGTCAAACGCGATTTTCAGCCAATTGTCGTGGTCGCGGAAAATTCGATGCTGTTGGTTGTGAACCCGAAATTGCCAGCACAAAGCGTTGCCGAATTTGTGAGTTTGGCGAAATCGTCTCCGGGCAAGATCAACTATTCTACGCCGGGCGCGTTCAGTCAGGCGCGTCTTTTGGTCGAGACCTGGTCTCGAGAGGCGGGGATCCAGCTCCAGCAAGTTCCGTTCAAGGGCGCCGCCCCGGCCGTCTTGTCGACCATCGCGGGTGAGACTCAAATGACCTTGGCCTCGCCGCTCGCTGTTTTGTCGCAGATTAAAGGTGGCTCCCTGCGGGCCATTGCAACTGCCGGCCGCGTCCGCGAACCGCAATTACCGGATCTGCCGACAACTGTCGAATTGGGATATCGCGACTTTGTCGCGACGCAATGGATTGGCCTTCTGGCTGCCGCGGGAACGCCGCCTGACGTCGTTCAGCGGCTCAATACCGCCGTTAACGAGGCGCTGAAGGATAAGGACGTCCAAGCGCGCCTCGCTCAGCAAGGCGTGAAAGCGGTGGGCGGAACGTCGGAACAGTTCCGGCTACTCATCGAATCCGAACTCGCGAGCTGGGAGCGAATTGCGCGCGATGCGAAGATCGAGCCACAGTAGTAGTCGCCACGCAACTCGAAAGAGACGTGGATCTCTGTGGCTATGGCCGCCTCACAGTGGCACTAGAGCGCTGTTAGATACCCCACCAGAGACGTAGCGTTGTGTCGTCGATGAAAAATGTTCGAACTGCTGCGACATCGGTTCCCGCACTCGTACATGCCGTGCGGATATTGCGGTATTTGGCACTACGAAAATCGACCGGCGTCACCGTTATCGCGCATGATACAGGCATAAGCGCAAGTTCATGTTTCAATATTTTACGTACGCTGACCGGCCAAGGCCTCATAAAATTTAACCAGAAAACCAAGACATATTCGCTTGGTGTCGGCGTGGCCGAGATTGCCGCTGGATTGTTCGGGGGCGGTACGCTGAAAGCGATCAGGCCTTCGCTCGACCGCATCGCCAGTGAATATGGCGTATTGCTCGCGATCTGGCATATTACGATCGAAGAGCATCTCGTTCTGATCGATCGCATCTTCCCCGAGACGCCGGCAAGAGTCGAACTACAGCTTGCCCAAAGGCTGCCTGCATTTGCCGGTGCGGTCGGCCGCAGCATTGCCGCCGTTCAACCGGTTTCCGACGATCTACTTCGTAAGCGGTTCAAGGAAATTCGGTGGCAAAAGCCCATTACATTTGACGCCTATCGGGCCGGGGTGCAGCGAACTCGGCTCGACGGATACGCGATCGATGAAGGAAATTTGATTCGCGGCGTCAAATCTGTGGCGGTCGCCTTGAGAGGCCCGAACGGGCCCCGCCTCGGCATAAGCGCAGTTACATTTGCCGATCAGGTGTCGCAACCGAAATTGAAACGCCTCGGCGCGGAGCTTTATTCCGTTGTGACGGCATATAGTACACGACGCGGTTGGATAAAGCGTTAGGCCGAGTTGCGCCCGTGCGCATGATCATTCGGGTTCCAGGCCGATCTCCCGAGTGACTTGGCCCCAAAGTTCATATTGCTTCTTTTCGAAGAGGCTCGCTGTTTCAGGCGTATTATTATCCTCGGTAAAGAAACCTAGCGTGTCGAGGCGTTTGACGACATCCGGATCTTTAAGAATCTCGTTCATCTCGCGATTTAGCCGGACGACAATGTCTCTCGGTGTGCCGCTTGGTGCGACCACGGCGAACCACCCGGTGATTTCAACGCCTGGAAAGGTCTCGGAGACCGTCGGCACTTGCGGAAATTGCCGCAGCCGTTGTGACCAAGTGGTGGCAATCGGCTTGAGCGATCCGTTGGCGATGAACGGCGCTGCTACCGGTATGGACACAATCGTTAATTGGGTATGTCCCGCAACCGTATCTTGGACGCCGCGCGGCATCGTTGCGTAAGGAATTTGTATAATGTTCGCGCCGCCGAGCTTATTGAGCCACGTGGCTAACATTCCGGAAAAGTTTTTCGGACCGTCCGTCGCAAGCGATAGCTTGCCTGGGTTTGCCTTATCGTAAGCGATGACTTCTGGAAGCGTGTTCCCGGGAACGTCGGGATTTGCAAGAATAAGGAACGGCCCCTTTGCCACGATTGCAACGGAGACGAAGTCTTTTATCGGATCGTAGGGTAGCGCCTTAAAGGTGTGCGGATTGCTCGCCAGGGCCGCAGCGGTAGCGAAGAACAAGGTATAGCCGTCCGGTAGAGCGCGCGCCGCTGTTACCGCACCGATCATATTCGTCCCGCCAGGCTTATTCTCAACGACAAATTGCTGGCCGAGCGCGGCAGTCAACTTGCTGCTGATAAGCCGGCAGACCATGTCAGGGCCGCTGCCGGCTGCCATCGATACGATCATCTTGATCGGTCGATTGGGCCATTCCTCGGAAACGGCCGGGCCAAGTAAAAAAAGAAGTCCGAAAATTATATTGGCGGTACGAATCAAGATGCGCGTGGGGGGGGGGGGGGGGGGGGGGGGGGGGGGGGGG
>CAISIV010000305.1 GCA_903885555.1 uncultured Hyphomicrobiales bacterium | reverse complement strand
GATGAAGGCCAAGGGCGGCAACTGGTCGTTCAGCGAACTCTACGCGTTCCTCGCCAACCCGCGCGGTTACGTTGCCGGCACCAACATGACCTTCGCCGGTCTGTCGCGCGGCCAGCAACGGGCGGACGTGATCGACTATCTGAACACGCTGTCGGACAGCCCGCAGCCAATGCCGAAGGCCGCCGCTGCACCGGCCGCGAAAAAGTAATCAGCATCAACTGGATGCGACGATACGGCCGGGCCCAAAGCCCGGCCGTTTTGTTATGAATCACGCCGAAATGAGGGGGTAATACGGTTCCTCGGCGCTTTGCGGGGGCCGGAAAACCGACATAATCCCCCTCGATTTGCTTGTTACCAAAACGCGTTTCCCGCGTTGTTTTCCCGCCCGGAGCCTGTTCCATGAAATTGACCCGACGGTCCGTCCTGCGCGCCACGGCGGCAACGCTCGCTGCGCCGGCTTTGGGAGCGTTGGGGACGGGGTCGTTGCCAAGCATCGCCTCCGCACAGGCCAAGACCTGGAAGCACGGCCTGTCGCTGTTCGGCGACCTCAAATACGCCGAGGGCTTCAAGAATTTCGACTACGTCAATCCGCAAGCGCCGCAGGGCGGCACGGTGCGGCTGGCGGCGTCAGGAACCTTTGATAATTTCAATTACGTCATAGCGAGCGTGAAGGGCAATCTCGCTGGCGGTATCAACACTCTGTTCAATCAATCACTAACCACAGGCGCGCTCGACGAAGTTTCCTCAGAATACGGCCTGCTGGCGGAGGCCGTCAGCCATCCAGACGATTTTGCATCGGTGACCTACCGGCTCAACGCCAAAGCGCGCTGGCACGACAGCAAGCCGGTAACGCCTGAAGATGTGATTTTCTCGTTCGACGCCTTCAAGGCCAACAGCCCACAGCTCGGCGCCTATTATCGCCATGTCACCAAGGCTGAAAAAACGGGTGACCGTGAAATCACCTTCACCTTCGACGGTCCGGGCAATCGCGAATTGCCGCAGATCGTCGGACAGTTGCCCGTGTTGCCGAAACATTGGTGGGAAGGTGTCGATGCATCCGGCCGGAAGCGTGACATTACTCAGACTACGTTGGAGCCACCGCTCGGCTCGGGCCCGTATCGACTCAAGGAATTTCAGCCCGGCCGCAGCGTTACGTATGAAAAGGTCGCCGACTATTGGGGCAAAGATCTTAACGTCATCGTCGGTACGCGGAATTTCCAAATGATCCGCTTCGAGTATTTCCGCGACACCACGGTGGCAAGGGAGGCCTTCAAAGGTGACCAAGTGGATTGGCGCACCGAGAACAGTGCCAAAGATTGGGCGACAGGTTACGATTTTCCTGCGGTAATTGAAAAGAGAGTCCTGTTGGAAGAGTTTCCAGTCAGCAGCGTAGGTGTGATGCAGGGCTTTGCGTTTAATATCCGGCGAGAAAAATTCAAAGATGCGCGCGTGCGGCGTGCATTCAATTTCGTTCTAGATTTTGAAGAGATGAATAAGCAGATCTTTTTCGGTCAATACAAACGAATCGCCAGCTATTTCGAAGGCACTGAATTGGCGTCCTCCGGAGTACCGGAAGGTAAAGAACTTGAGATATTGCAGACTGTAAAAGACCAAGTGCCGGCGGGCTTATTCACTACGCCTTATAGCAATCCGACCGGAGGAAATCAGCAAGCCAACCGGAATAATTTACGCGAAGCGCTCAGTCTGTTGCGTGAAGCGGGTTACGAAATCCGCGATACTAAACTGTTCAATACTAAGACCGGAGAACAGATGTCAGTTGAGCTGCTTGTTGAACAGCCCAGCTTAGAACGCATTGCGTTGTTCTATAAGCCCGCATTGGAGCGTTTGGGTGTTTCTACAACGGTGCGGACGATTGAGGCATCTCAATATGAGCAGCGTCTGCGTCAATGGGATTACGATATTATCATAGCCTCTTGGAGTGAATCGCTGTCGCCAGGCAACGAACAGCGTGGACGATGGGGCTCTCAGGCCGCCGACCAAGTGGGTTCTGAAAATTCTATCGGTATCAAAAACCCAGCGGTCGATAAGCTTATCGAGCGCGTCATATTTGCGACGAGCCGTGATGATCTAGTAGCCGCGACCCACGCGTTGGATCGTGTGCTGCTGTGGAATTATTATGTGGTGCCGCACTGGACTTACGGCAAGCAACGCACCGCGCGTTGGGATCGCTTTTCGCATCCGGAAACTATGCCGAAATACGGAGCCTCCGCATTCCCGACGGTGTGGTGGTGGGATGCGGACAAGGCGGCCAAGGCGCCGCAACGCTCTTGATCACACGCCGCAACGCATTGCTGCTGTCGGTCGGTGCGATCGCCGCGGCGAAGTTCGCACCACCTGTGCAGGCTCAGGTGCAGGAAGGCGTCGAGCGCCACGGCATGTCGGCCTTCGGCGATCTCAATTATCCCGCCGACTTCAAGAACTTCGCCTACGTCAATCCGGCTGCGCCGAAAGGCGGTTCCTATTCGGAATGCATCAGCAGCCGCGGATATAACGGCTCGTTCCTGACGTTCAACTCGCTCAATTCCTACATCCTCAAGGGCGAGGGCGTGTTCGGCATGGACCGCACCTTCGCCGCCCTTATGTCGTCGTCCGGCGACGAGCCCGACGCCGTTTACGCCTACGCTGCGCGAGGCGTCGTTATCACCGATAACGGCCTGACCTATCGCTTCGTCATGCGGCCGGAAGCCAAATTCCACGACGGCACGCCGCTGACCGCACAGGATGTTGTCTGGTCTCTGAATACGCTGAAGGGAAAAGGCCACCCGATCATCACGCAGCAACTGCGCGACTTCAAAGGCGCCGAAGTCGTCGATGGCAGCGTGGTGGCGCGCTTTGCCGAGAAGCGCGGCCGCGACGTGCCGCTGTTCGTCGCCACGCTGCCGATTTTTTCGAAGGCCTATTATTCAAAGCAGGAATTCGACCAGACGACGCTGGACGCGCCGCTCGGCAGCGGGCCCTACAAGGTCGGACGCGTCGATACCGGACGTGCCATCGAGTTCGAGCGCGTCAAGGACTGGTGGGGCGCCAATCTGCCGGTGGCGCGAGGCTTAAGTAACTTCGACACCATCCGCTACGAATATTATCGCGACCGCGAAGTCGCATTCGTCGGCTTCACCGCGCGCAATTATTTATTCCGCGAGGAGTTCACCTCGCGCACCTGGGCGACGCGTTACGATTTCCCGGCCTTCAAGGATGGCCGCGTCAAGCGCGACATCATCGCCGACGATACGCCGTCCGGCGCGCAAGGCTGGTTCATGAATCTGCGGCGGGAGAAGTTCAAGGACCGCCGCGTGCGCGAGGCAATGGTCGACGCCTTCGACTTCGAATGGACCAACAAGAACATCATGTACGGGTCCTACGACCGCACCCATTCGGTGTTCCAGAATTCGCCGTTGATGGCCAAGGGCAAACCCGATGCCGCCGAACTTGCGCTGCTGGAGCCGTTCCGCGGCAAGGTTCCGGACGAGGTATTCGGTGAGGCCTACGTGCCGCCGGTGACCGATGCCAGCGGCCAGGACCGGCGCGCGCTGCGCATGGCGCAGCAATTGCTGGCCGATGCGAACTTCAATCTAAAGGACGGCAAGCGGCTGATGGCGAATGGCCAGCCTTTCGCCGTCGAGTTTCTGCTCGACGAGCCGACTTTCACGCCGCACCACCAGACCTTCATCCGCAATCTCACCACGCTCGGTATCGAGGCGACCTTGCGCATCGTCGATCCGGTGCAATACCGCAAGCGCGTCGACGATTTCGATTTCGATGTCACCGTCGACCGCTTCAGTTTCTCGGCGACGCCCGGCGACTCGCTGCGCAATTATTTCACCTCGCAGGCGGCGGCGATCAAGGGCTCGCAAAACCACGCTGGCATCGCCGATCCGGTGGTGGACGCGCTTGTCGATATCATCGTTGCCGCCAAGACGCGGGATGAACTGACGGTCGCCTGCAAGGCGCTGGACCGGGTCATCCGCGCCGGGCGCTATTGGGTGCCGCAGTGGTACAAAGGGTCGCACTGGATCGCCTATTGGGACGTATTCGCCAGGCCTGCGGGCAAGCCGCGTTACTCCCGCGGCATTCCGGACACCTGGTGGATGGACAAGGACAAAGCGGCCAAGCCGGAACAAAAGGGCTGAAGTGACAGCCCGGTCGATAACGCGCTAACAGGAAGACATGACCGCCTATATCATCCGCCGCTTATTGTTCATTCTGCCGACCATGCTCGGCATCATGCTGGTGGCCTTTGTCGTGGTGCAGTTCGCGCCCGGCGGGCCGGTCGAGCAGGTCATCGCCAAGCTGTCCGGCTCCGACACCGGCGCGACCTCGCGCATTTCGGGCGGGGGCGGCGACTTCGGCAATCGCGGCGCGCAAGGCGGCTCCAGCGTCGACGCCAGCAATTCCAAGTACCGCGGCGCACAGGGGCTGGATCCGGAATTCATCAAGAAACTCGAAGTGCAGTTCGGCTTCGACAAGCCGGCACCGGAACGCTTCGCGCTGATGCTGTGGAACTACGCGCGCTTCGATTTCGGCAAGAGCTATTTCCGCGATGTCAGCGTGCTGCAGCTGATTAAAGAGAAACTGCCGGTGTCGATGTCGCTCGGCCTCACCATGACGCTGCTCACCTACCTCATCTCGATTCCGCTCGGCATCAAGAAGGCGGTGGAGGATGGTTCGCCGTTCGACACCTGGACCTCGAGCCTGATCATCGTCGGCTACGCCATTCCGGGCTTCCTGTTCGCCATCCTGCTGATCATCCTGTTCGCCGGCGGTTCATTCTTCGACATATTCCCGCTGCGCGGGCTGTTCTCGGAAAACTGGGCGCAACTGAACTGGTTTCAGAAGATCGCCGATTTCGCCTGGCATATGACCTTGCCGGTGCTGGCGATGGGCCTGTCGGCTTTCGCCACCATGACGCTGCTGACAAAGAACTCGTTCCTCGAAGAAATCCGCAAGCAATACGTGCTGACCGCCCGTGCCAAAGGCTGCACCTCGCGGCAGGTGTTGTACGGCCACGTGTTCCGCAACGCCATGCTGATCGTCATCGCCGGATTCCCGTCGGCCTTCGTGCACGCCTTCTTCACTGGTTCGCTGCTGATCGAGACGATCTTTTCGCTCGACGGCCTTGGCCTGCTCGGCTTCGAGAGCGTGCTGAATCGCGACTATCCGGTGGTGTTCGCGACGCTCTATATCTTCTCGCTCATCGGTGTTGTCGTGAACCTCATTTCCGATCTCACATATACGTGGATCGATCCGCGCATCGACTTCGAGTCGCGGGAGGTCTGAGGTGGACGCACAGACCGGCATCAAAGCGCCAGAGAACACGGCTGCCGGTGTCGCGGGCCTCGACGTGGGCCGGCGCTTCATCAGGATCTCGCCGCTCAACAAGAGGCGCTGGGAAAGCTTCAAGGCCAATCGCCGCGGCTATATTTCGTTCTGGCTCTTCCTGGCGATGTTCTTCATTTCACTGTTCGCGGAGTTCATCGCCAACGACAAGCCGATTTTCATTCGCGTTAACGGCCAGTCGTTTTTCCCGGCGGTGATGACCTATCCCGACACGGCGTTCGGGCCCAAGGGCGATCCGAATCTGTTTGGCACCGCGGCCGACTATCGCGACGACTATCTGATGGATCTCATCAAGAAGGAGAACGGCACGGTCGTCTGGCCCTTCGTGCGCTTCTCCTACAACACGCAAGTGAGCAAACCGCCGTCGCCGTTCCCGTCCAAGCCGACCTGGATGCTGAACCAGAAGGACTGCGACTTCGCCGCCAAGAACAATTTCGCCAAATGCGGTGAGCTGGAATCGAACTGGCTCGGTACCGACGATGGCGGGCGCGACGTGGTGGCGCGGCTGATCTACGGCTTCCGTATTTCCGTGCTTTTCGGGCTGGCGCTGACGATCGTTTCGTCGGTGATCGGCATCGCCGCCGGCGCCGCGCAGGGCTATTTCGGCGGCTGGGTCGATTTGCTGTCCCAGCGCTTCATCGAAATCTGGACGTCGATCCCGTCGCTTTATCTGCTGCTGATCATCTCGTCGGTGCTGGTGCCGGGCTTCTTCGTGCTGCTCGGCATCCTGCTGCTGTTCTCCTGGGTGTCGCTGGTCGGACTGGTGCGCGCCGAATTCCTGCGCGGCCGCAATTTCGAATATATCCAGGCGGCGCGCGCGCTCGGCGTCTCGAACGCCACCATCATCTTCCGGCACCTTTTGCCGAACGCGATGGTCGCGACCATGACGTTCCTGCCGTTCATTCTGTCGTCGTCGGTGATGACGCTGACCGCGCTCGATTTCCTCGGCTTCGGTCTGCCGCCGGGCTCGCCGTCGCTTGGCGAATTGTTGAGCCAGGGCAAGGCCAATGTGCAGGCGCCGTGGCTCGGCCTGACCGGCTTCTTCTCGATCGCGCTGATGCTGTCGCTGCTGATTTTCATCGGCGAGGGCGTGCGCGATGCCTTCGATCCAAGGAAAACGTTTCGATGAGCGAGCCGCTTCTCAGCGTCAAGGATCTGTCGGTCGCCTTCGGCATCGGCAAGCGCGAGATACTGGCGGTCGACCGCGTGTCGTTCGATATCGGCAAGGGAGAAACCGTGGCGCTGGTCGGCGAGTCCGGCTCCGGCAAGTCGGTGACCGCGCTGTCGGTGATGAAGTTGCTGCCCTATCCATCGGCGCATCATCCGTCCGGTTCGATTACGTTCCAAGGTCGGGAATTGCTGACGATGGCCGAGCGCGACATCCGCAAGGTGCGCGGCAACGACATCACCATCATCTTCCAGGAGCCGATGACCTCGCTCAATCCGCTGCACACGATCGAGAAGCAGATCGGCGAGATATTGCTGCTGCACAAGGGCATTTCCGGCAAGCAGGCGCGAGCGCGGATCATCGAGTTGCTCGATCACGTCGGCATTCCCGATCCGGCCGGGCGGCTGCAAAGTTATCCGCATCAGTTGTCGGGCGGTCAGCGCCAGCGCGTCATGATCGCGATGGCCTTGGCCAACGAGCCGGATTTGCTGATCGCCGATGAGCCGACCACGGCGCTCGACGTCACCGTGCAGGCGCAGATTTTGAAGCTGTTGAAGGAGACGCAGCAGCGGCTCGGCATGTCGATGCTGTTCATCACCCACGACCTCGGCATCGTGCGCAAGATCGCCGACCGCGTCTGCGTCATGCAGCACGGCAAGATTGTCGAGCAGGGCACGGTCGAAAGCGTTTTTACGGCGCCGCAGCACCCTTACACCAAGGCGCTGCTGGCCGCCGAGCCGAAGCCCGATCCGGCGCCGCCGCGGCCGGACGCGCCGGTGGTGGTATCGACCGACAATCTCAAGGTCTGGTTTCCGATCAAGCGTGGTGTGCTGCGCAAGGTGGTCGGCCACATCAAGGCGGTCGACGGCATCACGATGGAGTTGCGCAAAGGCGAGACGCTCGGCGTGGTCGGCGAGTCGGGCTCCGGCAAAACCACGCTCGGCCTCGCCATCCTGCGCCTGATTTCGTCGGACGGTCCCGTGGTTTTCATGGGCGATCAAATCCAGGGCCTCAAGTTCAAGCAGATGCGGCCGTACCGCCGCGACATGCAAATCGTTTTTCAGGACCCGTACGGTTCGCTGTCGCCGCGCATGTCGGTGTCCGACATCATCGAGGAAGGCCTGTGGGTGCACCACCCGCACCTTTCGGAGGAAGAACGCGAAAGCCAGGTGATGGCGGCGCTCAAGGATGTCGGGTTGGATACCTCGACGCGCTTCCGCTATCCGCACGAATTTTCCGGCGGCCAGCGCCAGCGCATCGCACTGGCCCGCGCGCTGGTGCTGGGCCCGACCTTCATCGTGCTCGACGAGCCGACCTCGGCGCTCGACATGCTGATCCAGTCGCAGATGGTCGATCTGCTGCGCGACCTGCAGAAGAAACGCGACCTGACCTACATGTTCATCTCGCACGATCTGCGCGTCGTCGCGGCGCTGGCGAGCCGGCTGCTGGTGCTGCGCAACGGCAAGATGGTCGAGGAAGGCGCGGCGGCCGAATTGTTCAAGAACCCGAAGAGCGATTACACCCGCGCGCTGTTCGCAGCCGCTTTCAATCTGGAGACCGCGCCGGAAGGCGTGGTGGCGCAATGAAATCAGTATTCCGGGCGGCCTGGGTCGCGGTCACGCTTTTGATGTTGGCCAGCCCGGCATCCGCGCAGGTCGCCATGAACGCGCAACACGCCATCAAGGATTCCGATGGCGCCGCGATGGCCAACTTCGATCTCGGCAAAGGTCTCGACGCCCGTCTCGCCAAGCTGCCGGGTCAGGTGCCGGTCGGCAATCTGCAAGGCGACGTGACGTTGCTGCAGTTCTACGATCTCAATTGCCCCTATTGCCGCGAAGCGGCGCAGGACGTCGATGCGTTGGTGCGCGCCGATCCCAAACTCAAACTTGTGCTGGTGCCTTACGCGGTGCTGTCGGTGCCTTCGGTGCAGGGCGCACTCATCGAGATCGGTGCATCGAAATCGATGACGCCGGCGCAGTATCTCGACTTCCACAAGCGCGTCTACGCGGGTCGCGGCCTGATCGACGGCCCGCGTGTGCTGGCCGCCGCCGGCGAGTTCGGGCTCGACAAGCAGCAACTCGCCGCCGTGTCCAACACCGAAGCCACTTTGAACGTGCTGCGCGAAAATGCCGATTTCGGCACCGAGGCCAAGCTCGGCGTCACGCCGGCTTATATCGTCGGCGGCGTCGTCATCCTCGGCCATCCGGGGCTCAAGCCGTTGCAGACGGTCGTCAAGTCGATGCGCAGCTGTGGCAAAGTGGTTTGCTAGGGATACGGCGTCTGCGGCTGTCTTGACGCACCGCGAACGGGGCGCGACACTTCCGGCACAAATTGAGCGGAGCCGTTAGAGCATCCGCCATTCGTCCCGGGAGGACATCATGAAAATTCAACGTGCAATCGCTGTGATCGCCGGATTGGCGATGCCGCTTCTGGCGGCTCAGGTTCAGGCTGCCGAGATCAAAGTTTCAGCCTCGACAGCCGTAAAGACCGTTCTTGAAGACCTCCTGCCGCAGTTCGAGAAAACAACGGGCAACAAGGTCGTCGTGACCATCGCGCCGGCGGCTGTTCTGAAAACGCAGATCGATCAGGGCGCCGCGTTCGACGTCGCCATCCTCACGGTGCCGATCACCGATACCCTTGTCAAAGAAGGCAAGGCCGATACGGCCCGCACTGTCATTGCGCATGCAGGCATCGGCGTCGCCATAAAGAAAGGCGCCACGAAACCCGACATCGGCACGACGGAGGCTTTCAAGAGCGCGCTGCTCAATGCTAAATCCATCGGCTTTACGGCGGGAGGCGCCAGCGGCGTCTATCTCACAAGCTTGTTCGAAAAGCTTGGAATTGCCGATGCACTGAAGCCCAAGCTCAAGTTGCTGAAGGGCCCGGTCGGCGAGGCGGCCTCAAGTGGCGAAGTTGAATTGGGCATGACGCAGATCAGCGAAATCTTGCCTTATCCCGGCGCCGAACTTGCTGGACCGTTGCCCTCGGACATCCAGTCCTACACCTACTTCTCGGCCGCCGTGGCGGTGGCCAGCAAGGAACAGGACGCGGCAAAGGCCTTGATCAAATTTCTCGCCGCGCCGGCCGCTCTTGCGGTGATCAAGGGCAAGGGCATGGAGCCGGGCTGACCGGCAGACGGTTGTATCGTTCAAGAATTTGACAATCGCAGCACGCGAACAAGGATCCAATGCCGACAAAGTCCAGATATCTGCTCGCCGTGATGTTGTTTGTCGCGTCGCAAGCGATTGCATCGATGGCGCTTGCAAGCGACAGCGCTCCGGCGGGCGCCTACGCCGAACTGCCAGGCGTCAAATTGTGGTTCACGGATAGCGGCGGCAAAGGTGTTCCCATTGTTCTGCTTCATTCAAACACGGGCACGAGCACGGTGTGGGAGCGTCAGATCGCCGATTTTTCTCGTGCGGGATACCGCGTCATCGCCTTCGACCGCCGTGGTTGGGGCAAAAGTCTTGCCAATGCAGCGACGGGTCCGCAGCCAGGCACGATTGCCGACGACCTCGATGCGCTGGTGGAGCATCTCAAGCTGCCGCGCTTTCATCTTGTGGGAGTGGCGGGCGGCGGGTTCGCAGCACTCGATTATGCTGCGTGGCGTCAAGGGCGGCTTCGAAGTCTTGTGATCGGCGCGAGCACCGGACAGATTTCAGACAAGCCGATTGCCGATTTTATCGCGCGTATCGAAATCCCCGAGATCAGGAAACAGCCCGCGGCCTACCGCGAGGTCGGTCCGTCCTATCGCGGCGCGAACCCGGAAGGGACCAAACTCTGGACCGAGATTGACGAGCACTCGAAGCAGCCGAATGCTCCCAATCAGCCGCTGCGCTCCCTCAATACATTCGCCAAGATCGCCACCATTCCGGCGCCGACTCTCGTCATGGCGGCGGATGCCGACTTGCTGGCACCGCCGGCGATGATGCGCATCTGGGCGGCTCAGTTGAAAAAACATGAATGGGCGGTTGTGCCCGATACCGGTCACGCGATTGCGTGGGAGCAACCCGAGATCTTCAACAAGAGAGTTCTCGAGTTTGTCAGGAAACACTGAGGCGGCGATAGCCTCATGCTCGCGGCCGCCGAATGTGCGTCTAGGCGGCCGCCAATCCCAGCAGCTTGCGTGCTTCCACGGTGGTCGCCGGACGGCGGCCGTATTCTGCGCAGAGATCAGCCACGCGCTTGACCAAAGCCGCGTTCGACGGCGCCAGCTTGCCGGTCTCGTCCCAGCGGATATTGTCCTCTAAGCCAGTGCGGCAATGACCGCCCGCCTCCAGGCTCCAGCGGTTGAGCATCAACTGGCCCTTGCCGATGCCGGCGCCGGTCCAGGTCGCGTCCGGCGCGATGCGCTTGAGCGTGTCGATGTAGAAGTTGAAAGTCTCGCGGTCGACCGGCATGGCGTTCTTGACGCCCATGACGAACTGCACATGCAGCGGGCCCTTGATCTTGTTTTGCTTCTGCATCAGTACCGCCTGCCAGATCATCGACAGATCGAACGCTTCGATCTCCGGCTTGACGTTGTAGGTGATCATTTCCGCCGCCAGCCAGTCGACCAGCTCAGGCGAGTTCTCATAGACGCGGGTCGGGAAATTGCAGGAACCGGTCGACAGCGATGCCATGTCCGGCTTGAGCGGCAGCATGCCGCCGCGGTCTTTGCCAGCGCCGGAGCGGCCGCCGGTCGACAGCTGGATGATCATGCCGGGGCAGTGCTTCTTGAGGCCCTCGACGAGTTGGGCAAAGCGCTCGGGGTTGGATGTCGTGGTGCCGTCGTCATTGCGGACGTGGCAATGCGCCAGCGACGCGCCGGCTTCGAAAGAGGCGTGCGTCGACTCGACCTGCTCGGCAATCGTGATCGGAACCGCCGGATTGTCCTTCTTGGTCGGAACCGATCCGGTGATCGCAACCGTGATGATGCAGGGTGTCGTCATGGCTTCCTCCGTCTTTTCTTCTTACAGGCGCTTGATGCTGGTCACGTCACTACCAGCCGCCTTGATACGTGCCAAGGCTTCCCGGGCCGGCTCGGTTGCGACCATCATGTGATGCGCGTTGGCGTGGATGATGGTGTCGGCGTCGCGGGCAATGGCGACGTGGCCCTTCCAGAAGATCAGGTCGCCGCGCTTGAGGCTGCCCGGCGGTACGGCGGTGCCAAGTGCGGCTTCCTGCATATAGGCGTCGCGCGGGCAGGGCCCGCCGGCGGCCTGTAGTGAAATTTGCACCAGGCCCGAGCAGTCGATTCCGAGCGACGACTTGCCGCCCCACAGATAGGGTGCGCCGAGCAGGCTTTCGGCGGCCGCGACAAAGTCCGGCTGTTTGGCGGTGAGCGGCATCAGGTGGCTGAGAGGAAAGTGCCAGCCGTAACCGTTGAGCGCGAAACGGTCGGTCTGGCTGACGATCGTGAGCAACGCGCCCATCGGCAACGCCGTCATCGGCGGGATTTTAATGTTGGGCCCGGGAAAGCCGAAGGTGCGCGGCGCGCTCACGCGGTGCGTCGGATTCGCGCCGACAGGCCCCAGTGCGTTGGCGGAGAAATAGCCGACATAGTTGTCGGTTTCGAGCTGACCCCAGCACCAGCCTTCGTCGCTGCTCTCGTAGACCATCACAGTTTCGCCGGACAGTGCCTGCGTGTCGAGCGCGGCTTCGTGTGCCGGTTCGCGGCGCAGATCGGCGATCGGTTCGATCACCTGATGCCGCACGCCGTCGACGAAATGCCGCGCCTCGACCTGACCTTGCAGATGCCTGGCTGCGAGATCGGGCCGGTACGCGTTGGTGCGTGGGTCGAGGGCCATAAGGCTAAGCGTAGCGTTTCGTCAGCATCGCGTAGAGCGCGCGCGCGGTCATGCATTCGGCGCCTTCGGGACGGCCCGGCTTGGTGGTGTTGTTCCAGGCGAAGATGTCGAGATGCAGCCAGGATTTCGCCGTCACGAATTTTTTCAGGAACAGCGCCGCGGTAATCGCGCCGCCCTGTCCGCCGGTGCTGACATTGTTGGTGTCAGCGACCTTGGAATCCAGCATCGCCTCATAGGGCCGCCACAGCGGCAGCCGCCAGGTCGGGTCCTGTTCGGCGGTGCCCGCCGCGGCGAATTCAGCGGCGAGTTCATCGTCGTCGGTGAAGGCCGCCGGCAGTTCCGGCCCGAGCGCGACGCGCGCAGCGCCAGTCAGTGTGGCGAAATCGGCGATCAGCTCGGGCTTCTCGTCGTCGGCCAGCGCCAGCGTATCGGCCAGCACCAAGCGGCCTTCGGCGTCGGTATTGCCGATCTCGACGGTGATGCCCTTGCGCGAGGTGAAGATGTCGCGCGGACGGAAACTGTTGCCGGAGATCGAGTTCTCCACCGCCGGGATCAGCACGCGCAGCCGCACTTTAAGTTTGGCCGACATGATCATGTGCGCGAGGCCGAGTGCGGTGGCCGAGCCGCCCATGTCCTTCTTCATGTTGAGCATGCCGGTGTCCGGTTTGATGTCGAGGCCGCCGGTGTCGAAACAGACGCCCTTGCCGACCAGTGTGATTTTCGGGTCGCTCGCGTTGCCCCAGGTGATGTCGATCAGCCGCGGGCTGCGCGGCGAGCCCATGCCGACCGCCTGGATCAGCGGGAAATCCTTGGCGAGCGCGTTGCCGCGCGTCACGTCGAAATTGGCGCCATGATCTTCGGCGAGCTTGCGCGCCGCTTCTTCCAGTTCGTCGGGGCCCATATCGTTCGATGGCGTATTGATGAGGTCGCGGCAAAGCGCGACGCCTTCAGCGATGCGGGTGAGGTCGTCGCCATCGACGCCGGCCGGGACCGCTAGTTGCACATTGCGCTTCTCGGCCTTGCGGTAACGGCTGAACTGATAGGCGCTGAGCGCGAAACTGAGCGCGGCCAGGCGCGCGTCGTGCGGTGCATTAGCGAAGCGATACAGACCAGCGGGCAGGGCAGTCGCCAGCGAGCCCGGCCGCATCAGATCCTTCAGCGGCTCATCCGCCGCCTCGATGCCGAACAGTACGCCGGCGATGGTGCCATCGGCTTTCGGTACGATCAGATGGCGGCCGGCCTTGGGCTCGTAGCCGGTGGCGCGCACGTAAGTGCGCTCGCGGTCGTCGATACCGGCGAGGATGGTCTCGAACGTGGCAGCATTGACGAACAGGATCGGGATGGCCGGCGTGGCGTCGGCGGGGGCAAAAATCGGGTGCATCGTTACTCCACGGCGCGGTCTGGAAAGGGCTCTTATAGGCGATTCTGGCGGCCGGCCTGACCGTCAGAATAGGAGTTAACCACTCGTTAGGGTTAACGTTTTATTGCTCAGGCATGTCCAACCGCCGGATTTCCAAGGGTTTACGGACGAACCGAACCGGCCGTTTGCTGGCCTCAGTTTCCGTGGCCGCCATGCTCGTTCTGTCGTTGGCCGCCTGCAAGACCACCGGCGACGACACCACAGGTTCCATCGGCTCCACCCTGCCGCCACCCGATGCGCCCCGCAGCGAAGCGGACTGGCGCAAGGCGCTCGACGTCTGGGGCACCCGCTATCGCGAAGATCCGACCAATGCCGAAGCCGGCCTCCGTTATGCCCAGGCGCTGCGCGCCACCGAGCAGCGCGCGCAGGCGGTTGCCGTGCTCGAGCAGGCATCGATCCGCAATCCGACCGATATGGCGCTGCTCGGCGCCTATGGCCGCGCGCTCGCCGAAGCCGGCGAGCTCAGCAAGGCCTTCGACGTGCTGAGCCGCGCCCACACGCCCGACAATCCGGACTGGCGCATCCTCAACGCGCAAGGCGCGGTGCTCGACCAGATGGGCCGCAACGCCGAGGCGCAGCGCCACTACTCGTCGGCGCTCAAGATCGTGCCGAACGAGCCGTCGGTGCTGTCCAACCTCGCAATGTCCTACGCGCTGATGAAAAATCTCAAACTCGCCGAGACGACGCTGCGGCGCGCGGTGGCGCAGCCCAATGCGGCGCCTAAAGTGCGGCAGAATCTCGCGCTGGTGGTCGGTTTGCAGGGCCGCTTCGCCGAAGCCGAGTCGATTGCCCGTGCCGATCTGCCGGACGACGAAGCCGCAACCAACGTCACTTATCTCAAGCAGATGCTGGCGCAGCAGACCGAATGGAAGAAGCCCGGCCGCAAGCCGTATGTGCCGAAGCCAGATCCGGGCGCGTAATCGCGGCGCCTACTGGATCGCCAATTACTGGATGGCCATGACCTTGATATAGGCTGGCCCCAGAATCACGACGAACAGCACCGGCAGGAAGAACACGATCATCGGCACCGTCAGCTTGGGCGGCAGGCCGGCGGCCTTCTTTTCCGCTTCCGACATACGCATGTCGCGATTTTCCTGCGCCATCACGCGCAGCATGCTGCCCAGCGGCGTGCCGTAGCGCTCCGCCTGCTGCAAGGCCATACAGACCGACTTCACGCCTTCCAGATCGGTACGCTTGGCCAGGTTCTCGTAAGCCATGCGGCGGTCTTGCAGGTACGACAATTCGGCGGTGGTCAGCGTCAGTTCTTCGGCCAGCGCGATCGACTGGCTGCCGACCTGCTCGGCGACCTTCTTGAACGCGGCTTCGATCGACATGCCGGATTCGACGCAGATCAGCAGCAGATCGAGCGTGTCGGGAAAGGCGCGCTTGATCGAGAGCTGCCGCTTCTTGATCTTGTTCTTGAGCATCAGCAGCGGCAAATGCATGCCGACATAGGCCGCGGCGATACACATGCCCAGTTTGACAGTCAGCGGCTGCTCGAGGTTGAGCGCCACAAAAATATAGAACGCCGTAAACAGAAAAGCCGCGATCGGCGTCACCATGCGGAAGAACAGATAGGTGACGTAAGGCGCCTGACCGCGGTAACCGGCCTGCACCAGCTTGAGCCTGGCCTCTTCCTGGCCGACCCATTTGGTCAGGTTGAAGCGTTCGACGATCGCCTTGATCGATTCCTTCGGCGATTGCCGCAGATTGACCTTCTGATTCTGCTGCGCCATGCGCTCGCGTTCGCGGGCGCGGATCTTCTCGCGCTCGACGGCGACCGCCTTCATGCGCGCGTTGAGCGAATCGCCGAAGGCATAAGGCATGGCGAAGGTCAGAATCGTCGCGGCGGCGGCGAGGGCGGCAAACACCATCGTCATCGACTTGACGTTCATCACGCTGATCAGAAGATCGATCATCTCAGGTTCTTTGCGTTACGCGGCGACAAATACGGCTAGAAATCGAAGTTGATCATTTTCTTCATCACCATGACGCCCATCAGCATCCAGCCGGCGGAGCACGCCAGCATGACGTTGCCGAGCGGTTCGGTGAAGAGCAGCGAGATGTATTGTGGACTGGTGATGTAGACCATGGTCATGACGGCGATCGGTAGCGCGCCGATGATGCTGGCGGAGGCCTTGGCTTCCTGCGACATCGCCTGGATCTTGGCCTTCATCTTTTTGCGGTCGCGCAACACGCGTGAGAGGTTGCCGAGCGCTTCCGACAGGTTGCCGCCAGCCTTTTGCTGAATGGAAATGACGATGCCGAAGAAGTTGGCTTCCGGCACCGGCATGTTCTCATAGAGTTTGCCGCAGGCGTCGCCGAGCGGAAGCCCGACAGCTTGCGTCTCGACGATGGTTCGAAATTGGGATTTCACGGGTTCGGGCGCGTCGACTGTGATCATCTTGATGCAGTCGAGCAGCGGCAAGCCGGACTTGATGCCGCGCACGATAACATCGACGGCATCCGGGAAATGATTGAGGAATTTGTTTTCGCGGCGCTTCTTCAGGAAAGACAGCAGCCACCTCGGAATGCCAAAGGCGCCCGCAAAGCCGGCCCCAAGAGCAGGCAACAGACCGCCGCCAAAGAACAGGCCGAGCAGGAACATGCCGAACCCGACGCCGACCGAAATCACCATGAATTGCTGCTTCGACCACGTCAGGCCGGCCTGCGTGATCTTGACCGCGAGCGGCACGCTTTTATTTTTCTTGTGCTTCTCGTCGAGCTCTTTGAGGGTGTTCTCGACGACATCGCGGCGCGATTTTTGCGGCCCGCGCGAAGCGCGCGATACGATCTCGGCCTTGGCAACGCTTGCCATGCGCTGCTCGGCTTTCTTTTCGCCAGACAGGATTGGATAGAGAAATACATAGGCAATGCCGCCGACGGCGATCGAAGCCAGAAAGAATACTGCCATCGAGTCCATGGCGCGCTAGCCTCGCATATCGTTGGTAGCGGCTTCCGCCGCGTCCAGGGCTTCTGCCAGGCGCTTTTCTTCGCCGTAATAGCGCGCGCGGTCCCAGAAGCGCGGACGGCCGATGCCGGTCGAGCGGTGGTTGCCGATGATGTTGCCGTCGGCGTCCTCACCCGTCATGTCGTAGATGAACAGGTCCTGGGTGATGATGACGTCGCCTTCCATGCCCATCACCTCGGTGATGTGCGTGATTTTGCGCGAGCCGTCGCGCAAACGCGATGCCTGGATGACGACGTCGACCGAGGCGCAGATCATCTCACGGATGGTACGTGACGGCAGCGCGAAGCCGCCCATGGTGATCATCGACTCGATGCGGGACAGCGCCTCGCGCGGCGAGTTGGCGTGCAGCGTGCCCATCGATCCGTCGTGACCGGTGTTCATGGCCTGCAACAAGTCGAAGGCCT
>CAISIV010000304.1 GCA_903885555.1 uncultured Hyphomicrobiales bacterium | reverse complement strand
CGACCTTGGCGCGCAGCAGGTTAATGTCCTGTCCGGCGTCGAGAATGTTCTGGTTATCGAGCATTACATTGCCGGTGGCGCGCTGGTTCGGATACAGGTCGTACATCCGGTTGAGGATGCGCAGCAGCGTGGACTTGCCGCAGCCCGACGGGCCGATGAATGCGGTGACGCGGCCCTGGAAGAGCGACACGTTGATATTCTTCAAGGCGCGATTGTCGCCGTAATAGAAGTCGAGGTTCTGGACCGCGACTTTTTCCAGCAGCCCTTCCGAGCTGCCGGCCGAATGGCTGACGGTCGGAACCGTGAACGATGCGACGCTGTTCATGACATTTTTCTCTGTGAAGCAAGGGCACGCGCCAGGATGCTGAGCGTCAGCACCGTAAGCGTAATGATGAGGGCGCCGGTCCAGGCGAGATTCTGCCAGTCCTTGTAGGGGCTGAGCGCGAACTGGAAGATGACGACCGGGAGACTGGCGACCGGAGCGTTCATATCGGTGCTCCAGAACTGGTTGTTCAGCGCGGTGAACAGCAGCGGCGCGGTTTCGCCGCTGATGCGCGCAATAGCAAGAAGCACGCCGGTGATGATGCCAGCCCGCGCGGCGCGGTAGGCGACCTTGGTAATCATCAGCGAGCGCGGCAGGCCGATCGAAGCCGCGGCCTCGCGCAGCGTATCGGGCACCAGCGTCAGCATGTCCTCAGTGGTGCGCACCACCACCGGAACCACGATCACCGCCAGCGCCACCGCGCCGGCCCAGCCGGAGAAGTGGCCCATCTGCGCCACCATGATCTCGTAGATGAACAGGCCGATGACGATCGACGGCGCACTCAGCAGAATGTCGTTGATGAAACGCACCACCGACGACAATTTATCGTAGCGGCCGTATTCGGCCATGTAGGTGCCGGCCAGCATGCCGAGCGGCGTGCCGATCAGCACCGCGATCGTCGTCATCACCAGACTGCCCATGATCGGGTTGAGCAGGCCGCCGGCAGAGCCGGGCGGCGGCGTCATCTGCGTGAACACCGCGAGCGACAGGCCGCTGAAGCCTTCGTACAGCAGCACGCCAAGGATCAGAACGAGCCAGGACAGACCGAAAGCGGTCGCGCCCCAGGCCATGCCCATCGTGATAACGTTGCGACGCTGCCGGCTGGCATAAAGCGGCGTTTTTGTTTTCGCGTCCATGATCAGGTCCCCAGCCGGGCGTTGAGCCGCATCAGCATGATGCGGGCGCAAGCGAGCACGATGAAGGTGATGCAGAACAGGATGAGGCCGAGCGCAATCAGCGACGAGGTGTAGAGATCGCCGACCGCTTCGGTGAATTCATTGGCGATGGTCGCCGAGATGGTCGTGCCGGGCGCGAGTATCGAACCGGAAATGCGGTGCGCATTGCCGATGACGAAAGTCACCGCCATGGTTTCGCCGAGCGCACGGCCGAGCGCGAGCATGACGCCGCCGATGACGCCGACGCGGGTAAAGGGCAGCACGACGTAGCGCGCCACTTCCCAGGTGGTGCAGCCCAGCCCGTAGGCGGACTCCTTCAGCATCGGCGGCACCGCGTCGAACACGTCGCGCGAGATCGAGGTGATGAAGGGCAGCACCATGATGGCAAGGATCAGACCGGCGGTCAGCACGCCTATGCCGTAAGGCGGGCCCTCGAACACGGTCGAGAGCACCGGCACATTGCCGAACACATTGATCAGGAACGGCTGCACGTATTGCTGCAGGAAGGGCGCGAACACGAACAGGCCCCAGATGCCGTAGATAATGGAAGGGATACCGGCGAGCAGCTCGATGGCGATGCCGATCGGGCGCCGCAACCACATCGGGCACAGCTCCGTGAGGAACAGCGCGATGAACAAACCTACTGGCACAGCAATGAGCATGGCGATGAGCGAGGTCACCACGGTGCCGTAGATCGGCGAAATGGCGCCGAACTGTTCGGTCACCGGATTCCAGACCTCGGTGGTCAGGAAGCCGAAACCGAATTGCCGCAGCGCCGGCCAAGAACCGATCACCAGCGAAACGATAATGCCGCCGAGGATGATGAGAACGGTCACCGCGGCGAGGCGCGTAATGTGGCGGAAAGCGGTGTCGCCCAACCGCAGGCGCTTGAGAACACTGGCACGATCGACTTTTTCAGCCACCGCGATGTTCCCACTCTGTAACGCAACGTCAACCACAGGTCGCCTCCGGGTGGATGGCATCAGGCTCGCTCCGCACAGTCCGGTGTGGACCAAGCCCTGACTAACATTTTTCTTGGTTCAAGAAACTTGTAACGAGAACACTCGAGAGAACCGTGGAAAGAGCGCCGGGTGGCGCCCTTTCCTGGTTTCGTTCAGATCAGTTGGTCATCAGCGGCTTGCCGCTGGCGTCCTTGATCTCTTTGGCCCAGTAGGCCTCGACGTCCTTGACGACCTTGGCCGGCATCGGAACGTAGTCGAGTTCCTCGGCCGTCTTGGCGCCCTTCTTGTAGGCCCAGGCAAAGAACTTCAGCGCTTCGCCGGTCGCGGCCGCATCGGTGGGCTGCTTGTAGAGCAGGATCCAGGTCGCCGCCGTCATCGGCCACGCCTTGTCGCCGGGCTGGTTGGCCAGGATGACGCCGAAGCCGGGCTGCGAATTCCAGTCGGCATTCGCCGCCGCCGCTTGGAAGGCTTCCGCCGTCGGAGCAACGGTCTTGCCCGACTTGTTGACCATTTTGGTGTAGGTCAGCTTGTTCTGCAGCGCGTAGGCGTATTCGACGTAGCCGATCGAGCCTTTGGTATTGGCGACGTTGTTGGCAACGCCTTCGTTACCCTTGGCGCCGATGCCGGCCGGCCATTGCACGGCGGCGTTGGTGCCGACCTTCGACTTCCAGTCGGCGTCAACTTCCGACAGATAGTAGGTGAAATTGAAGGTGGTGCCCGACCCGTCCGAACGATGCACGATGGCGATCGCTTGATCCGGCAGCTTGACCTGCGCGTTCAGCTTGGCGATCGCAGGATCGTTCCACTTCTTGATGTCGCCGAGGAAGATCTTGGAGAGCGTCGGACCGTCGATGACGACTTCGCCCGGCTTGATGCCGTCGAGGTTCACGACCGGCACGATGCCGCCCATCACCATCGGGAACTGCGCGAGGCCTGCCTCGTCGAGTTCCTTGCCCGGCAGCGGCGCATCGGAGGCGCCGAAGGTCACGGTCTTGGCCTTGATCTGCTTGATGCCACCGCCGGAACCGATCGACTGGTAGTTGAGGCCGATGCCGGTCTCTTTCTTGTAGGCGTCCGCCCACTTGGCATAAACGGGGTACGGGAACGTGGCGCCCGCGCCGGACAGGTCCGCAGCAAACGCCGTCAGGGACGTGGCGACCATCGCGACCGCCGTCAGGGCAGCAATCTTGGTGAATTTCATCGAGAACCCTCCTCTTTCAACTGATGTGAATG
>CAISIV010000303.1 GCA_903885555.1 uncultured Hyphomicrobiales bacterium | reverse complement strand
GGGTGTCGCGTCTTTTTGCGGCACTGGCTCGGTTCCGAGCTTGGCGAGATTAGCCTTCAGGTCCGGATCCTGCAGCGCCTCTTGCAGGGTTGCGACCAGCTTGTCTAGCACCGACTTTGGTGTGCCTTTTGGGGCGTAGACGCCATGCCATACGCCTACCTCAAAGTCTTTGAGTCCCTGCTCCGCCAAAGTCGGGATGTCCTTTAGCGAGGCGACACGGGTCTTGGTCGTAACGCCGAAGGCCTTGACCTTGCCGCCCAAGATCTGGCCGGTGGTGTTGGTCGTCTGGTCGCACATGAAGTCCACCTGTCCGCCCAACAAATCATTCATAGCGGGGCCTGTGCCCTTGTACGGCACGGTCGTGAAGTCGGTCTGGATGGCACTCATAAAGAGCATGCCGCAAAGATGCGAGGCGGCGCCCAGACCGGCATTGGCGTAAGAAATTTTTTCCTTGTTCGCCTTGATGTAGGTGAGGAACTCCTTGAAATCCTTGGCCGGAAAATTACCGCGGGCAATGAGTGTCATCGGCACATCGGCGACGAGGCCGATATATTCAAAATCGTCCATCGTCTTGTACGGCAGCGTGCGATAAAGAGCCGGCGCAGTGGACATGCCAATGTGATGCAGCAACACCGTGTATCCGTCGTGACCGGCCTTGGCGACGCGATTAACCCCTATGGTCCCCCCTGCGCCACCGACGTTTTCAATGATCACCGTCTGCTTGAGTATTTTGCTCATCGATTGCGCAAGGTTGCGGCCAAGCGTGTCGGTCGGGCCACCCGCGGCAAAGGGCACGACCATGGTGATCGACTTGGTCGGGTAGGTCTGTGCCTGGGCGCTGGCGGCAATGGCTAAGGCCAGCAAGGAAATAGATTTAAGAAAAAGTTGAAACATGATGATTCCTCCAAAAGGACTGCATCGAAACAACACTGCTTACCCTGATAGTGATTATCATTTTTAATACCAATATCACACTCGAAAAATGCGAATAACAATGTATGTGTTCATTCTAGACCCCACAAGCGGTCTATGCACGCGATCGCACAATCTCTATTCGATGACCCCCAGCCGCCCGTTGTGGCTGCCCACGTACCAGTAACGCCCTTGGGCATCGATCACCGCCTTGCGAATGCCGGTGTTCTTGGACGGCAGGTTGAACACGCGCATGGTTCCGGCCTCCGGATCAAGCAGCACCACGGAGTCGCTCTCAATTTCGTTAGCCCAAACCTTGCCCGCCGCATCGACGTTCACCGCATACGGGCCGGCATTGGCACCGGCCGGAAGCGCGTACTCCCGCAGCACTTTGCCGCTTACCGGATCGATGTGCGCGAGCGTGCCCTTGCCGTAAAGCGTGACCCACAGCGTGCCATCTGGTGCGGCTGCGATCCGGCGCGGCCGCGATCCGGCCCCCGTGCTCAGTTCCGTGATCCTGCCGGTTTTGGGGTCGAGCTTGCCCAATTTGTCCGCGCTGTAGCGGCAAACCCAGATATTGCCCTGCTTGTCGATGGCCAGACCGTAGGGACTACCAGGCATTTTGTATTCGGTTATCTTGCCGGTTTTGCCGTCCGGCGTACGCTCGAATCGGGCAAGGTAGTTGCCGCTCTGTCCGGTGAACCAGATGTCGCCATTATCACCGAGCACCAATGTGTGGGGACCGCCGCCGCCCGAGGGCGTCTTGAACAAACTCACTTTGCCACTCGCGGGATCGAGCAGGCCAAGACTGCCGTTGCCATTGCCCGCGAACCAGACACGCCCCTCCCGGTCGGGCATGACACCATGCGGACTGGTGTCGATGGGGAGCTCCCATTCACTGAACGTCTGGCTTGCCGGGTCGAAGCGGGCAATCTTGTTAGCCGACATCACCGAAATGTAAATGCTGCCATCGGGCGCCACGGCCGGGTCGCGTGCAAAGCGCTGGGTTGGCAACGGCCACTCGGTTATTTTGCCCGAGGGCTCCCGCGCACCCGGCGTAACCCCGTAATTGGAGCCACCGGCGAATGCCAATACAGGCAGAACAAAACCTAAAATCGGAATCAACCATCGCGTCATTGGACAAGCTTCGCGATCAGTGCGTGTCCCGCACCGAAATCCGGGGGGGGTGGGACTGCGCGTAAAGCAAGTTGGTCGTTTTAAGCCAAAATTCATCTCTTCCCCCGGATCCTGTCAAATCAAATGCGGTGTCATTCCAGGCCATCGCACACGGGCATCAAGCAAGGGCATCCATATTGGGTGGCCCTTGGGTAGCGTTATCGGGTCGTGATCGGGTCGCGTTATCGGGTGGCCAATTCTTTTTTGGCCTTCTCGTAATAGTTATTGGCAGTCGCCCAATTCGGCAAATCCGCCATCGACTTTTCCAAGTACTTCATTCCAAGCGCTATGTCTTTTTTAACACCCAAGCCTCTTATGTACATTAATCCGACATTATGAGCGGCCGTAGTATCGCCCTGCGCATCCAGTTTTTGATAAAGCCGAAAGGCAGAATCAAAGTCACCAGATAGCACCAAGTCATCCTCAGCTTTCTTGTTGATGTTGAGAATAAATCCGACATAGGGTCTGCGGCCATTCCCACCCCCGACCATATGGATTTTTTTCCCGCTTGGGTATCCGTCTGTAATTACAGCGCTTGACTGCTGTGATTTTTGCGAAGCAACCGATACCTTACCGACAGGAGCAGGCGGCACAACGGCCACTACCGGCACATTTTGCTTTACCGGCTCTTTCTGGGCGCGCGCCCGATCCTGATCTGCCTTCAAGCGGCCCAGTTCCGCCTTAGCCGCCTCCGACTTCACCCGTTCCGTCTCCGCCCTTGCTGCGGCGAGCTCGGCCTGCAACCGGGTCGCCTCTGCGGAGTTTGATACGGCCTGTACAGGAGCTGGCGTCGGCGGCGCGCCGGGCGTAAACACAAACGTCCCCACCGACTGATCGTAAATGGCCGGGGTCTGCACATGCC
>CAISIV010000302.1 GCA_903885555.1 uncultured Hyphomicrobiales bacterium | reverse complement strand
GCGCCCGGGCGTGACGGTGGATTTCACCTTGAGCGGTTCGGGGGCGGACAAGATTTATCTGGGTGGCGACCTCGCCAGTTATACCGCCTCGATCACCGGCTCGGTGATGTCGCTGCGGCGCGGGTCGGCCAGGATCGAGCGATTGCCGAGCGCCCGCGGGCCCCATTCCATCCGGCCCTGAAACCAGCCGACGACTTTACCGTCGGCGATCGCCGATGCGACGCGACGGCACAACCGGTCTTCATCGGCAATGTCTTCGACGGTGCAACCCGCAGCCGCGATCAGGGCGCGTCTATCCCCAAGCACCTCGTTGATCGCAGCGCCGTCGAACTCCGGACCCCAATAGGCATGATCCATCCGGAATGGTCGCGCCGAATCGTATTTATCCGAAACGACGCAAGCTGCACCGATCGCCCCGCCGGCATCGCCGGCCGCAGCCGGCACATACACGCGGCGGAACGGCGTAGCGCACCGTATCTTTCCATTGGAGGCTGAATTCATCGCGCAACCGCCAGCCAAAGCAAGATTCGTCAGACGGTGCGCGGCGTGCAGGTGCACCGCATCGCGACGACGCGGTTTGGCCGCAGCAATCTACCGGGCCGCGCGCTCGACTATCTGACGTTCTATGTCTCGGTGTGGCGGCGTATCGCCGCCCTCGCCGGGCCCGGCGATATTGTGGTGCCGATGACCGATCCGCCTTTGCTCTCGGTGGCGGCACATCACGCGACCGGACGGCGGCAGGCTTATCTCGTCAACTGGCTGCAGGACCTTTATCCCGAAGTCGCTGCCGAGCTTGGCGTGCCTTTGATGAGAGGCCCGCTCGGATCGGTCATCGCCTTTTTCCGCAACCAGTCGCTGCGGCGGGCCCACGCCAACGTCGTGCTGGGAACGTCCATGGCGGCACGGGCGCGGGCCTGCGGCGTTGCGGAAAACGCGATCGAGGTCATCGCCAACTGGTGCAACGACGAGGAGGTCGTGCCGATTCCGGCGGCGGACAATCCACTGCGCCACGAATGGGGACTCACCGGAAAATTTGTCGTCGGCTATTCCGGCAATCTCGGCCGCGCGCATGAATTCGACACGGTGCTCGATGCCGCGGACCGGTTGCGCGGCGACACCCGCATTGTCTTCGTCTGCATTGGTGGCGGACAGCACTTCGATGAATTGAAAAATAAAGTACGCGCGCGCAAACTCGAAGGCCGTTTTCAGTTTCGTCCCTATCAGGATCAGGCCGCGCTGAGATATTCGCTGTCTCTGCCCGACGTGCATTGGATTTCGCTGCGGCCGCAACTCGAAGGCCTGCTGTTTCCGAGCAAGCTCTACGGCATTGCCGCCGCCGGGCGGCCGGTCATTGCCATCGCCAATCCGGCCGGCGAAATCGCCGGACTGGTCGAGCGGCATCGTTGCGGCTTTGCGATCGCGCCGGGTGAGGCCGGCAAAATGGCGGACGCAATCGCGGCGCTGTCACGATCACCGCAGGATTGCGCCGATATGGGAACGCGCGCCCGGCAAATGCTTGAGGCCGAATTCACCCGCCGCCGGGCGTTGCAGCGGTGGCAGGATTTGCTCGCATCGATAGCGATGGATAAACGGCCCGGGATGCCCTAGTTCAAGGTGCACGCGATTCTTGCGCGGATTCTTGCGCGGACCGACCCGGAGCCTTGCGACGATGCGGCGCCTGCTGTCATTCATTGCCAAAGCCGCCATTTCCGCGCTGCTGCTGTATCTGTCCCTGCGCCGGGTCGATCTCAGCCACGTCGGACAGCGGCTGAGCGACCTTGACTGGTTCTGGATCGCCATCGTCCTCATCGTCATGGCGGTGCAGGTCGGCTTTAACGCCTTGCGCTGGCGCGACATCGCCGCCGCTTGCGGCGCCAGGCTCCGCGCGGTGACGGCCTTGGGCTACAGCTTTATCGGCCAGTTTTTCAGCCAAGTGCTGCCATCGACGATCGGCGGCGACGCGGTCCGCATCTGGCTTTTGGCGCGCGGCGGCGCCGGCTGGCAGACCGCCATCTATTCGGTGTTCGTCGACCGCGCCGTCGGCGTCGCGGCCTTGGCGGCGCTGGTGGCCATCTGCCTGCCGTGGACGCTGCAACTGGTGCAGGACCCGATCGCGCGTCTGGCGTTGATCGCCATCGGCCTCGGCGCGCTGTTCGCCGCGTTCGTATTTCTGTGCCTCGGCCATGCACGCCTGACGATCATGCAACGCTGGTGGCCGACGCACCATCTTGCGGCGGCGTCGCGTCTTGCCTGGACGCTCTGCACGTCGACGGCCGCGCCACGTGTCGCTTTTGTCGCCATCGCCGTGCATCTTTTCACCGTGCTGGCGGCCTGGGCCGCGGCGCGCGCCGCGCACGCCTCGGTCGACATCGTGCAGATCCTGTTTGTGGTGCTGCCGGTCGTCCTGGTCGCGACCATTCCGGTCTCGATCGCCGGCTGGGGCGTGCGCGAGGGCGCGATGGTGATGGCGTTTTCCTATGCCGGACTGGCGGAAAGCGACGGCCTGATCGTGTCGATCATCTATGGCGCGGCGACGCTGGCGATCGGCGCCGTCGGTGGCATCGTCTGGGTGGCGAGCGGCCACAAATGGAGCGCGGTGAAGACGGCCGAGGCCGAAACGCTGGCTCACGAACGCAGCAACGGCTGACTCAGCGCGAGCGTCCGCCGCCGGCGAGGAAGTCGGCATAGGCCGCCGCCAATCCATCGCGCAGCGAAATAGACGGCGCCCAGCCGAGCTTGCTGATTTTCGAGACGTCGAGCAATTTCTGCGGCGGGCCGTCGGGCCGCGACGTGTCGTATTCGATTGTACCCTTGAAGCCGACGACATTGGCGACTTCCGTCGCGAAGGCGGCGATGGTGACGTCTTCGCCGGTGCCGACGTTGAGAAATTCCAGACCGGAATAATGCTTCATCAGAAACACGCAGGCGTCGCCCAGATCGTCGGCGCAGAGAAACTCGCGGCGCGGCGTGCCGGTGCCCCACACCGTGACGGACGGCGCATTCGCCATTTTCCCTTCGTGGAAGCGGCGGATCAGCGCCGCCGGCACGTGACTGTTGTCGGCGTGATAGTTGTCGCCGCGGCCGTACAGATTCGTCGGCATCGCCGAAATGAAATCGGCGCCATGCTGCTTGCGATAGGCCTCGCACAGCTTGATCGCCGCGATCTTGGCCACCGCATACCACTCGTTGGTCGGCTCCAGCGGCCCGGTCAGCAGCGAGTCTTCCGACATCGGCTGCGGCGCCAGCTTCGGATAGATGCAGGACGAGCCGAGCGCCAGCAGCTTCTTGACGCCGGCCTTGTACGAGCCGCGAATGACGTTAAGCCCGATCGCCAGATTGTCGGTGATGAAATCCGCCGGAAAGGCGTCGTTGGCGAAGATACCGCCGACATGGCCCGCGGCCACGATCACCGCATCCGGCTTGTTGCGCTCCAGCCACTGCTCGGTGGCGGACTGCTGGGTGAGGTCGAGCTCGGCCCGCGTCGCGGTCAGCACCGTGCAGCCCTCGGTCGCCAGCCGCCGCACGATGGCCGATCCGGCCAGCCCGTTATGCCCGGCGACATAAACCCGCTTGCCCTTGAGATCGAATAATAGCGGCTGCGCCATGAAGACTCGTGCTTTTGTCCGGCCTTGTTTTGTCGCTTATATAGACTAATTCATCTTTGGCGAAAGACGGAGTGAACGATTTGAGCGGCGACAAGACCAGGCGGCCGGCGGCCTTTCTCGACCGCGATGGCGTGCTCAATATCGACCACGGCTACGCCCATCGCGTCGACCAGCTCGACTGGGTCGCAGGCGCGCCGGAAGCCGTGCGGATGCTCAACGAAGCCGGCTTTACCGTCATTGTCGTCACCAACCAGTCCGGCATCGCCCGCGGCATGTACAGCGAGGCGGACGTGCACACCTTCCACGCCCACATGCAGGATGCACTCAAGGCGCAGGGCGCGCATATCGACGCCTTCTATCATTGCCCGCATCATCCGGACGGCAGCGTCGAAGGCTTCGCGGTGGAATGCGATTGCCGCAAGCCCGGCACCGGCATGCTGGAACAGGCGGCGCGCGACTGGCCGCTCGACCTTGCCCGCAGTTTCCTGATCGGCGACCGCGACGGCGACATGGCAGCAGCAGCAGCGTTCCAGATTCGTGGTATCAGGTTCGACCACAACGCCCAGTCATTGCTCGACATCGTGCGCGGCGAACTCGCGACGCTCGCTCGCTAGCGGCGGTGACGCCGCCACAGCCAGAGCGGCAACCGCATCAGCGGATACAGAAATGCCAAAGGCGGCGGCAACGGCACGCGCATAACGTCGTCGATGCCAATCGCGGCCACGCGGCATTGCGCGACGACAAAGCGC
Organism: uncultured Hyphomicrobiales bacterium; assembly: GCA_903885555.1. Taxonomy (GTDB): domain Bacteria; phylum Pseudomonadota; class Alphaproteobacteria; order Rhizobiales; family Xanthobacteraceae; genus Pseudolabrys. The sequence goes on along the minus strand of CAISIV010000302.1, from coordinate 25,199 downwards.
CATCCGCGCCCGAGCATGAAGTGAGTGAACACTTCGCGTACCACCCCAACAATGCCGCGATCCGCCGCTGCCTGAGGCCGCGCCATTTCCTGTAACGCAAGCGCTTTAAGCTTTTGCAGGCGGCGGTCGCCCCGCAATTCTTCGACAAGGTCGCGCGGCAGTCGTCGCGCCAGCAATCGCTCGCACAGAAGTAGCGCCTGACCTGCGCACAAACCAGCGCCGATGTCCTGCGCATGGCGATAGAGCGCGACGAGTTCAGCATCGCTTGCGTTCGCGATCAGTGCATTGAAATCGGCCAGCCACTTCAACCGCGACCAGGAATGCGACGCGCCGTGAACGCAGAGATAGGCAAACAGCTCGCGCGCCGCCAAAGTGCGGATCCGTCCCTGCGGCAACACGACATCCTGTGCCGCTGAGCGCGCATCGATGCCTTGCAGCAGGCGCCAATTGGCCGACGCGCGCCACTGCAGTTCGACGCGCGGCTCGCCGCTGCGATGCACCACTTCGATGTCCTTGCAGTAGCGCAGCACGGCGCGGCGCTGCGCCGGACTTAAAGTCGCCGCCGGCAGCACCAGCGCGTAGCCGTTGGCTTCGAGCAGCCGCCATGCGGCATCGGCCTGCGCCGGCAGAACCAGAAGATCGATATCGCGCGTATGCTTGAGGCCAAGCGTGCCGTAGGCCAGTTGCGCCAGCGCAACGCCTTTCAAAGCCAGCGACGCAATACCGGCTCCGGCGAGCACACGCTGCAGCCGCATTGTCTCGGCGGCCTGCAGATGGTTGCGCTGCGCGATGATGTCCGTGCGCCGCGCCAGTTCCGCCGCGATTTCCGGCGGCGGCGCAATTCCCGCCGCCGCCAGCGCATGATGCACGAGGCCGACGACGCGCTGCCGCATCGCGAGTTTCAGCAGCGCGGTCCAGTCGATACCTATCGCAGAATCGCGCACCGCTGCTTCCGCCAACGGCCAACGACAACAAGCGGCGATCAGCGCAAACTCGGCGCCAAAGTTCGTAGCATGCAACACGTCAGTCACGGGCCATTCCGGCAATGCGTCCGGCCTCCATGCGCAGTACGCGATCGCACAAAGCCAGGCTTTCGGTGCGATGCGCGATAATCACGATGGTCGGCGAAGGCATCAACGCGCGCAGCCGCGTAAGAATGCCGCGCTCGGCGGCGATGTCGATGGCGCCCGTGGCCTCATCCAGCACCAGCAGCCGCGGCTTGCGCAACACCGCGCGCGCCAGCGCGATGCGTTGCCGCTCGCCGCCGGACATCAGCGTACCGCGCTCGCCGGCCATGGTGTCGAGACCCAGCGCCATGTTGCGCACCGCCTCATCAGCGCCCGCCACGGCGAGCGCATCCCAGATTTCTCTTTCGTTTGCAGGGTTGGCCGCCCACATCAGATTGCGGCGAATGGTGTCGTGAAACAGAAACGGATCCTGTGCGACGTAACTGACGCGGTCGCGCCACGCGGCAAGCGTCGCGCCATCCAGCAATTGGCCGCCAACGGCAATGCGCCCCCGGTCCGGCGGAAACAGACCGACCAGCAGATCGGCCAGCGTCGTCTTGCCCGCACCCGAAGGCCCGGTAATGCCGACGCATTCGCCGGGCGCCAACGTCAGATCGATGCCACTGACACCGCACGACACGGCTTCCCCGCCAGGATAACCAAACGACACGTTTTCCAGCGCAATCGGCCCTTCCGGTAACGCGCTTGCGTCAGCCGCCGTCACTGCGGTGTGCGGCAACGCGGCGAGTTCGTTCACCAGCACCTTCACCTGGCCATAGACCGGCAAACTCTGTGCGAGCTGCACGGCGCTCTGCTGGATTTGACCGGCCGGCCCGCCCATGCGCGCCACGATCAACAGCAGCGTGATCAGCGTTGCCGGTGCGATGGCGAAAAGGCCGAAACCGGCCAGCACCAGCAGACCGCCGGCCATCGCCGTCGTCATCGAGAAAATCTCACGACGGTTGGTGTGCTGACGAATGAAGCCGATCTGCCGCTCGGTCAGTTCGTTCAAATCGCGCCGGAATTGCGTGACGAATCGCGATTGCAGATTCTGGCTGACGGCAAGCTTCAGCCCGCCGAGAAACTGTGCGGTCGAATCGAGCAACGACAGATTGGCATCCGCGATTGTGGCACCGAAAACGCTCGCTCTTCGGACAACCGGCAGGAACACGATTACCGCGACCGTCAGAAAGCTCAACGCAAAAGCCGCCAGCAAGGGCGCGAGCAGAAACACCAACAGACACTGCACCAACAGCGTCGCGAGCGCGACGATGCAGCGTAGCAGGAGGAAGGCCGAGGCGCCGATCCGCTGGATATCGCCACTCATCAGTTGCGTGATGCGCGCATGCCGCAGCCGCACGATCTGTTCCCACGGCGCCGCCGCCAGACTTTCGACGATGCGCAGCCGTTGTGCCTCGATGAAACCGGTTTGCAGGCGGGCCACCGCAACGTCGCGCCGCGCCAGCACCACGGCGCGCAATGTCATCAGGACGCCGAAGATCGCGAGCAACAGCGTCAATTGTCCGATCGGGCTTGCGACGTGAAAAAGTCCGAACACGGGGGCCATCGCACCGGCGAGATGCCCCGATGGCAGGCCCGAACCGATCACGATGCCGAGCAGCGGCACGAGCAGCAGCAGGCTCAGCCCTTCCAGCACCGCGCCAAACGCCACCAGGATCGCAGCGCCGATACCTTTGCGTCCGGCAAAAGCCGCGAAGTCACGCAGAAAATCGCGCAAATCGGCGCTTAAGAATTTCCCCGGCCTTGAATCGAATTCCGGAACCGCCATTGTGAAAATCACCGCCACAACCGGCGGTTACAGTATCAGACTTTGAGAAAACGGTGGCTGTCTTCGTCCAGCACAACGCAGGTCAATTCGCCTGTGGCGTAGGCGCCGGTGTCGATATTGATGCGGTTGGCGCGTACGTCGGGCCGTTCGACCGGCGTATGCCCGTGCACGACAATCTTGCCGAAGTCCGCATCGCTGTCGAGAAACTCGGCCCTGATCCAGAGCAGGTCGTGATGGTCCTGCAGGTCGAGCGGCACGCCCGGTTTTACGCCGGCGTGGCACAAGAAATAGTTGCCGTGGCTGTGCGAGGTCTTCAACGACTGGAGAAAATTCTCGTGCGGCGCCAGCGCCTCACCCAATTCCTTCGCCGCCGCCACATAGTTTCGGTTCAACATAAAGCGGCCGGCCGATATGCCGTAAGAGTGCAAGGTCTCCAGTCCGCCGAAATCGCGCCACTGCGGGCCAAGTTTGGGATCGGCTACGAAGGCTTCCAGCATCAATTCGTGGTTGCCCTTGAGTGCGACGTAAGGCGTCGGAAACGGATTGGCCGACAGCCTGTCGAGCACGCCGCGAGAAGCGGGCCCGCGATCGACGTAATCGCCGAGTGTCACCGTCAGCGCGTCGCCGCCGTGCTCTCTGACGTCGCGCTCGATCGCGGCGATGGCGCGGTCGAGCAAATCCAGCCGGCCGTGGATGTCGCCGATGGCGTAGATCCGCGCTGCCAAATCTGGAATCGGCTCGTCCGTAACCTGCGTATCTGCCATTCGCCAACCGTCCGTGCTTCCCGCCGCAGTCTATGTTATTCCGCCCTCCGCCAAGATCGAAATTTCGTATTTCTCTCTATTGATGCCGGGATCCATGAACGAAATGCCCAACGGCGCCTCCTCACAGGCCCGCGTGCTGAGCGCGCTTCTGTTGCTGTGGCTGGCCGGCAATGCGCTGCGCCTGACCATACTGGCGGTGCCGCCGGTCATACCGCTGATCCATGACGACCTGAATATGAGCGCGACGCAGATCGGCATTCTCACCGGCCTGCCGTCGATGCTGCTCGCCTTCGCCGCCGTACCGGGCTCGCTGCTGGTCGCGCGGCTCGGCGTACGCGGCGCGCTGGTCACGGGACTGATCCTCAATGCGCTCGGCGGCGCGCTGCGCGGCGTCTTGCCCGATGTCGCCTGGCTTTATGCCATGACCATCGCGATGGGCGCGGGTGTCGCCATCATGCAGGTGACGATGCCGTCCGCTGTGCGCGCCTGGTTGCCGGGCCGCATCGGCTTTGCCACCGCCGTCTACACCAATGGACTTCTCATCGGCGAGATTCTCCCCGTCGCCTTGATGCTGATGCTGGTGATGCCAATGGTTCACGGCAGCTGGCAATTGGGTTTTGTCGTCTGGAGCGTGCCGGTCGCCATCATCGCGCTGATCATCCTGTTCGCCGCACCACGCGCGCCAGCGAGCGCGACCCCTGTACGCCGCCGCTGGTGGCCGGACTGGAACAGCCCGTTGATCTGGCGCCTCGGCATCATGCTCGGCACGGTCAACGCCACCTACTTCGCCACCAATGCATTCATCCCCGACTACCTGCGCAGCATTGGCCAGGGTGAATGGATCAGCGCCAGTCTGACCGCGCTCAATGTGGGGCAATTGCCGGCGTCGTTCATTCTCCTTGCCGTCGCGGGAAGGCTGGAGCGCAAGGCATGGCCTTACATCGGCTGCGGCCTGCTGTGCGCGCTGGCAACGCTCGGCATCGTCTACGGCACCGGCATCTGGATCGTCGTCGCGGCCGCGGTGCAGGGCTTTGCCGGCGCCGCGATTCTCATTCTCGCGCTGGCGTTGCCGCCGCTGCTCAGCCCGCCCGACGACGTGCACCGCCTCACCGCCGCGATGTTCACTATCAGCTACAGCTGCGCGGTCATCGTGCCGGTGATCAGCGGCATCCTCTGGGACCTCACCGGCATCGCCGCGACGGCCTTTTTGCCGATCGGCCTTGCCGGAATTCTGCTGGTATTCCTTGCCCCGGCGATCAATCATGTGCGGGCCGCAGGGAGCTGACACATGCGTGACATTCCGGTCGGAGCCAAAGGCACCTATTCGCTCAAGGTGATGCCGGCGCATCTCGCCAACCAGTTCAAGGACATCAGCCTGCCGCAGGTCTTCGCCACGCCGATGATGGTGACGGCGATGGAAAACGCCGCGCTCAACGCGGTGCGCGATTATCTCGATCCCGGCGAAAGCTGCGTCGGTACGCTGGTGAACGTGAAGCACCTGGCGGCGACTCCGGTCGGCCACCGCGTCACGGCCGACGCCGTCGTCACCAAAGTCGACGGCCGCCGCATCGAGTTCACCGTCACCGCGCGCGACGAGATCGAGGAAATCGGCAACGGCACCCACGAGCGCATGGTGGTCGACATGGCGCGCATTGCGAAAAAGCTCGCTTCCAAAAAACCCGCCTAAGCTCTGGCAATTACGCATAGACCCAGCGCGCGCCGGTTGCTTGCCGCGCCGCCTACGCTGTTGTTTAAGGCTTCAAGAGAAAAAACGAAAAGGGAGCGCAAATGCCCGAAGCTCTGGTTCGCGGCGTTCACATCAATTACGAGGTCATCGGCACCGCCGGTCCTTTCATCGCGCTGACCCCCGGCAGCCGGCGGCCCTACAACGAACTTGTCGACCTGTCGAAGGCGATCGCCGCCAAAGGCTACCGCGTGCTGCTGCATGACCGCCGCAACTGCGGCAAATCCGACGTCGCCTTCGACGGCTCGGGCTCCGAGCACGAGATCTGGGCGGACGATCTCTACGACCTCGCCAAGCAGCTCAACGCCGCCCCGCTGTATGTCGGCGGCTCGTCGGCCGGCGCGCGGCTGGCGATTTTGTTCGCGATCCGGCATCCAGATGCGTTGCGCGGCATGTTGCTGTGGCGCGTCACCGGCGGCCAGGAAGCCGTCGACCGCCTCGCTGAGAATTACTACGGCCAGTACATCAAACTGGCGAAAGAAAGCGGCATGCAAGCCGTCGCCGACAGCGAGCACTTCGCCGAGCTCATCGCCGCCAAGCCGTCGAACCGCGAGCGCGTGCTGTCGGTCAAGGTCGACGACTTCATCAAGATCATGGAGACCTGGCGCGGCGCGTTCCTGACGGCCGCCGAACTGCCGATCGTCGGCGCCACCGAGGCGCAGTTGAACGCCATCAAGCAACCGGTTTGTCTGGTCGCCGGCAACGACGTCATCCACACGCCGGTCACCGCGCGCAAGGCGCACAAGCTGCTGCCCAACAGCGAACTGCACGACGACGTCGTCGAGAAACGCGACGAAACCAATCTGAAGAAGGATTGGGATCGCAAGGAATGGCGCGATGCCGAGCCGAAGTTGGTGAAAATCTTTGCCGACTTCCTCAAGCGCGCCGAAAACAAATAACCGTCAAAGGAGAGAAACGAAATGAGCCTCAAAATCCGCCGCGTCGTCACCGGTCACGATGCCAAGGGCCACGCCAAGATCGAGATCGACGAAATCGCCAAGAACGTGATTTCCAACCGCCCCGGCGCGCAGTCCTGCGTTGTGTGGTCGACCAAGGGCTTTCCGGTCGACAATGACGGCTTCAACGATCCGACCACGGCCGAGTTCAAGACCACGGTCGAAGGCGGCACCGTCTTCCGCATCGTGCATTACGGGCCGGGCGTCACGCCGCGCAACCACCGCACTGACTCCATTGACTACGCGGTCGTGATTTCCGGCTCGATCGACATGGAGCTCGACGACGGCGTCGTTGCCAAGCTGAATGCCGGCGACGTGCTGGTGCAGCGCGGCACCATCCACAACTGGGTCAACAAGGGCACCGAGCCCTGCGTCATCGCCTTCGTGCTGGTCAGCGCCAAGGCGGTGAAGGTAGACGGCAAGGTGCTGAACGCCCACAACTGAACTTGTTTATCCCTCCCCTGAAAGGGGAGGGTCCGGCGCGATAGCGCCGGGGGTGGGGTATTGCCAAACGAGAGCACGCCCGGTTCGCTTCGCTCACCACCCTCCCCCTGCGGGGGAGGGATAAAAACAACTAGTTCGCTTCGATACCCGCGGCCTTTACCAGCCCGCCGACTTCCTTGACCTTGTCTTTGAAAAACGTGGCCGTCTCGGCGGCGTTGCGGGTGTCCGGGAAATAGCCGTCGCGCTGCAGCTTGTCGGCGACGGCAGGCTTCTTGAGTGCTTCGTGGATTGCGACGTTGAGCTTTTCGACCAGTGCATCGGGCGTCTTGCCCTGCACAAAGAACATGCCCCACGACCCCTGCACATAGCCCGGCAGGAACTTCGAGATCAGCGGCACATCCGGGAATTCCGGAAACGGCTTAGTGCCGGTAAAGGCAAGCGCGCGCACGCGCCCATCCTTCAGAAGGCCCAGCACCGACGGCGGCGTGACAAACATCACCTGCACCGAGCCGCCGAGGAGACCCGTCATCACTTCAGACGCGCCCTTGTACGGCACATGCTCCATCTTGACGCCGGCCATCTGGTTGAACAGTTCGGCCTTGAGGTGCAACTCGTTGCCGACGCCAGGCGAACCGTAAAGAACGTGGTTCTTCTTCGCGTATTCGATGAACTCAGGCACCGTCTTCACCGGAAACTTGGAATCGACTAGCATGAAGATGCCGTCGAGTTCGCCCTGGGTCGCGACCGGCTTCAGGTCGGTGAGCAGATCGTAGCCGGTGTTCTTGTACATGTACTGCGTCGGCGCGATCGACGACGACGAGAACAGGATCGTGTAGCCATCGGGCGTCGAGGTGGCGACGGCGCGCGCCGCGATGGTTCCGTTAGCGCCAAGACGGTTCTCGACGATGAACGGCTGGCCAAGATCGGTTGCAAGCTGCTGCGCGACGACGCGGGCGTGAATGTCCGGGCCGCTGCCCGGCGCAAAGCCGACCATCACGCGAACGGGGCGCTCGGGATATTTCGCAATGTCCTGCGCTTGTGCCGAAGCGGCAGTCAGCAACGAAGCAGCCAAAAGAGTAAGGATGCGCAACATGGGATATCCTCCAGCGTGACGTTTCTTGTCGCCCGGTCCGTGTTCAATAGCCCAAATCGGATGCAGTGCAACCAACGCCAGCGCGTATCGGCCTAGCGAACATTCATCGCTGCATTGCGGCCGGCGCGGCGGCCGGAGGCAAAGGCCCAGCCGAGATGGTGGCCATGGCCTTTCAGCAGCATGCCGCCCTGCCCGGTCGAGCCCGCGGCGTACAATCCTGCAATTGGCTTATCGCCTTCACCCAGTACGCGATGCTCGTGATCGACCGCCAGGCCGCCTTCGGCATGGACGAACACCGCGCGCACCGGCCCCAGCGCGACGAAAGGTCCGTCGCCAAACTTCGGCCGGTTGCCGGCCTTGGCGTTGTGCGATTGCACGGTCGCGCTGAGCGCGGCCGCCGGCATCGACAGTTTGCCGGCGAGTTCATCGAGCGTCGTGCCAGCATTGAAAACATCGGGCCGGTTGCGGCGGTAATCCTCAACATAAGCGTAGGCCACGCCGGGCGCGGTCGAGACGAAATGCGGCCAGCCGGAGAACAAGTCCACCATGCGTCTGTCGAGCAGGATGTGACCGGACTTGTCCGGCTGATCCGGCATCGCATAGGCGGGCTTGTCCAATTCGTCGGTGAAACGCTCGCCGTTTTTGTTGATCAGGATCGCGCCTTCCGAAAACAGATCGGGCGATGGCGCCAGCGCCGTGGTGACGAAGCTCATCACGAAAGGCCGCAGCAGCGCCGGCGGCATGTAATCGAGCGACCACGCCATCAGATTGGCGAGCAGTGGCCACGGCGGCAGGTTGAGCAGAATGTTGCGCTTCTGCGGCGGCACGAAACGCAGTTCAGGTCCGAGCGCGAGATCGCCGTTGATGACACGGCCGCCGAGCGCCAAAGCCAGTTTTTGCCCGTCACCGGTCGCGGTGACGTTGACGCCGTCGATCTTGGCCTCCTGCGGCCCCATCCACTGCGCCTTGAGTTCGGGGTCGCTGGTGAAATCGCCGGTCGCCAGCACGATGCCGCCCTTGGCGTGAAAGCGCGTCATGCCGTCAGGCGTGTCGCAATCGATGGCACTGACGCGACCATTGTCGTTGACGAGCGCCTTGGCGCGCGCGTCGCACTGGATTTTCACGCCCGCTCGCCGCGCGGCTTTTTCCAGATGCGTGATGAAGGAGCGCGAATTCGGCAGCACATTGTGCATGCGCGGTTTGCCGTGCGGCGGCTCCGGCATCGGGCCGTAGAAGCGGATGCCGTGCGACAGCAGCCAACGGAACGTGTCCGGCATGGCGTCGGCGAGCACGCGGCGCAAACCGGGATTGTCGCGCGCGTCGAGATCGCCGTTGAAGCCGGCCATGTCGCGCCAATGATCGTTTGGATTGTCGTCGATGCCTTTGCGGGCTTGATGAGGCGTGCCGCTCGCGGTGACAGAGCCGACCGACCAGGCGGTCGAGCCGCCGAGTTTTGGATTTTTCTCAAGGAGCAGCACGTCGCGCCCGGCTGCGCGGGCTTCGATCGCGGCGGCGAGGCCGCTGCCGCCGCCACCGACGACGATCACGTCGTATGTTTCTTCACGCAGTGGCGAGGTGGCGCTCATCTCCCCTCCCCCCACGAGCTCTTGCGAGTGGTGGGGAGGGGTCGGGGGTGGGGGGAGATAATTTCGCAAGACATTGGGAGCCCCCCACCCTGGTTCGCTTCGCTGAAGCGATGCGAACCGTCCCTCCCCACCGCTTCGCGGGGGGAGGGAAAAGAAGCGGCGCCGATCATGGAGGACCGGCGCTGCATTTTTACGGCAGTTGCTTGGCGCGTTCGCCGGCAGAGGTGCCGGCGATCTTGCCAAACACCGCGCCGTTCATCAGGCCGGTGCCGCCCGGATAGTTGAACCAGAAGATGCCGCCGACCAGTTCGCCGGCCGCGAACAGACCGGGGATCGCCGCGCCATCGGAGTCCTGCACGCGCGCGCTGGTGTCGATCTTGAGACCGCCGAAGGTGAAGGTCAGACCACAGGTGACGGCGTAGGCTTCGAACGGCGCTTCATCGACGGTATTGGCCCAGTTCGACTTCGGAATGGCGAGGCCCTTCGTGCCGCGGCCGTCCTTGACGTTCGGATCGAACGGCACGTCGGTCATGACCGCCTTGTTGTATTCCTTGATCGTCGCCAGCGCCTTCTTGGAGTCGACGTCTTCCATCTTCTCGCAGAGTTCTTCCAGCGTGTTGGCGCGGATCTTGGTCACCCGCTTGATGCGATATTCGTCGCGCAGCATCGGGATGATCTTGTTGTCGAACACCTGATAGGCGAACTGCTTGGGCTGCGAGAGAATGATGCGGCCGTTCTTCGCATAAGTGTAGTTGCGGAAGTCGGAGCCTTCGTCGAGGAAACGCTCGCCGTTGGCATTGATCATGATGCCCCACGGATAGGAGTGCTTCTGGAAGTTGTCGCCGACCGTGAGGTCGCCGGTTTCCGGCGCGTTACGGTCCCACGCCACCGCGTGACCGCCCGACCAGTTGCCGGTCGGCTGCGCGCCGATCGCCAGCGCCATCTTGATGCCGTCGCCGGTGTTGAAGCGCGTGCCGCGCACCTTCGCCATTTCCCAGCCGGGGCCGAGATAGCGCGTGCGCATTTCGGCATCGGCCTGGAAGCCGCCGGAGCCGAGCACGACGCACTTGGCGCCGACTTCGACGGTCTTGCCGTTATGCTTGACCTTGACGCCCTTGACGCCGTCATCGTCGGCGACCAGCGAGATGGCGCGGGCGCCGTAGACGATCGTGATGTTGTTCTTCGTGGCGATCTTGGTCAGCGCATCGACCAGGCCCGGGCCGCCACCGACGGATTCAACTGTCAGGCCGCCCCAGAACTTGAACATGCCGTTGATCTTGTAGGCCTGGCGGCCCCAGATCGGCATAAAGCGCACGCCCTTGTCGCGCATCCACAACATCGTCTCTTTGCTCTTCTTGATCAGGATTTCGCAAAGATCGGGGTCGGTGCGGTATTCGGTAATGCGGCCCATGTCGTCGAAGAATTTTTCTTCGGTGTAGGTGCCGAAATCCGACTTCGAGACTTCCTCGTCGGTCAGGTCGGGCATCAGGTTGCGCAAATCGTCGACACCGTCATAGACGCAACGGAAGGCGCCGGCGGTGAAGCGGCTGTTGCCGCCGGATTCATCTTCCGGTCCGCGCTCGAGCACGAGAACGGAGACGCCCTGCTCGGCCGCGGCCAGAGCGGCACAGAACGCTGCATTGCCGCCACCGACGACGACGACATCCGCGGATTTGGGTAACGCTGTAGCCATGACTTTTCAGAGCCTCTTGTGTGCAGGTTAGTTAGTGGGGGCGTTTGAAACCTAGTACCGCGAGTTTGGCGGCACTGGCAATGATGTCGCGGTCGGGGTCGCGCGAGATGATTTCCAACATCGGCTTTGCATCGTAGCCGACCGCTTCCAGCGCACGTGGCACGTCCGCGAACGGAACCGTACCGAGCCCGACCGGGTCGTGACGATAGGCCTGGCGGCCGGTATCGGAGAGATGAACCAGTTCCAGCAACGGACGACATTGCTTCAGGCCGTCGGCGAAATCCTCGCCGATGAAATAGGCGTTGGGGATGTCGTAGATGATACGCACTTTATCGTTGCCGTAATCCTTGAGCGCGGCGAGCAACTCGCCGATGCCCGGCAGGAACGCGAACGGCATGTTCTCGACCCACAACGCCGTGCCGGCGGATTCCGCCACCGGGCACAACAGGTCGAGCGCTTCAAAGAAGTATTTGGTGAGTTCGTTGGCGCTGGCGGGGAACAGCGGGTTGGCCTTGCCCGGCCCGATCACCACGCCGCGCGCACCGAGATCGCCGGCCAGCCGCACCGTGTCGACCAGGAGCTTGAGCGAATAGATGCGCATGCCCTGCGCCGCCGCGGCGACGTTGATGTCGATGTTGGGCATGTTGAGCGAGACGAGCGTCAGGCCGTGCTGCTCGATGGTCCCGCGAAGCGCGCTGCGCTGTTCGGCGGACATATCCGTGGGCCACAAGTGGCCGGGATGAACCATCACTTCGAATTCGTCGAAACCCTGATCGGCGAGCTGGGCCAGGCACGCCTCGGCGCTATGCGAACGCATGTAGGAATAGGTGTTGGCGCCGAACATCGACGATCCGTCCGCCCCAATCTTCGAGACTTGGACGCTACTCTCCCGGTTCACTGCTGCACGCCCTTCTGCGGCACCGTCTTTTAGCGGCGGCGGCCAGTCATAAACCGGGTGCCGGTCATGTCAACCGCTATCCGGCATTGTGAGTTGGCATTTGGCATTCCCGAATATGGCGGCTATTGTCCGGGTCCGTCGCGATGAGCGGGGCGGCCGCGAGCAGCATGCTCGACCACCTGCTCGGCGTCGAGGAAGCGCCCTTCTAAGAGCGTTAAACGCCGATTTTCGAGCCCGGGAGGCCACACATGAGTCCAGTTTCCGTCGCCAAGAAATCCGCCGAGACCGGACCCGCCGAGATCCCGATGCTGATCAACGGCGAATGGCGCAACGCTGCCGAGACCTACGAAGTCATTGATCCCTACCGCAAAACCGTGACGTCGATCGGCGCGCGCTCGTCGGTGAAAGATCTCGACGAAGCGCTCAACGCCGCCACCAAAGCCAAATCCGTCATCGCCAAGATGCCGGCCTATGAACGCGCCGCGCTGCTGCGCCGCGCCGGCAAATTGCTCGTCGAACGCGCTGATATGATTGCAGAAATCATGGCGCGCGAAACCGGCAAGGCGGTCAAGGACGCCAAGGCCGAGATCGTGCGCTCGCAGGACACGCTGTCGCTGTCGGCCGAAGAAGCCGTGCGCATCGAGGGCGAGCACATCCCGCTCGACGCCAGCGCCATGGGCGCGGGGAAAATCTGCTTTATGCTGCGCTTTCCGGTGGGGGTTGTGGCGGGAATTACGCCGTTCAATGCACCGGTGAATCTCGCCTGTCACAAGATTGCGCCTTCGATCGCGGCCGGGAATACCCTTGTTCTCAAAGCGCCACCGCAGTGCCCGGGCGTTATTCACGCCCTCGCCCAGATCTTCGTCGATGCCGGCACACCCGCGGGCGTTCTCAACGTTCTCTACGGCGACATCGTCGGCCCCGAACTGGTGAAGGACCCGCGCGTCGATTTCATCACCTTCACCGGCTCGCCTCGCGCCGGCGCCGCCATCAAGGCCAACTCGGGCCTGCGCCGCGTCGCGCTGGAACTCGGCGGCAACGGCGTCACCATCGTGCATTCCGACGCCGATATCGCCGAAGCGGCGCCGCTGTGCGGCCGCAACGCCATGCGGCTGGCCGGCCAGAGCTGCATCTCGGTGCAGACGTGCTACGTCCATCGCAGCCAGTACGACAAGTTCGTCGAACTCGTCACGGCTGAAGTCAAGAAGCTCAAGCTCGGCGATCCGCTCGATCCGGCGACCGACGTCGGTACCGTGATCGACGAAGCGGCCGCCCAGCGCGTCGAAGGCTGGATCAAGGAAGCCGTCGCCGCCGGCGCCCGCGTGACAACAGGCGGCAAGCGCAACGGTGCTCAGGTTGAGCCAACCGTCATCGCCGACGTGAAGCCGGCCATGAAGGTCGTCTGTGATGAGGTATTTGGGCCGGTGATCAGCATTCTGCCCTACGACGACATCGAGGACGTGTTCCGCTTTGTCAGCGAAAGCCGTTTCGGCCTGCAGACCGGAATTTTCACCAAGCAAACCGAGCTAGCAATCAGAGCGGTGCGCTCCTTGCGCACCGGCGGCGTCATCATCAACGGTTCGTCGACCTGGCGGACCGACCAGCTCGCCTATGGCGGGGTCAAGGACAGCGGCATCGGCCGCGAGGGGCCGAAATACTCGATTCGCGACATGACCGAAGAACGCATGGTTCTGTTCAATTACTAGGCGTGGACTGCCGCGTCGCCGCGCTTGTACGCGGACATGACCGTAGTTCATGATGCGGGTTCGTTGGGAGACGACCGTTGAGAGCGCGAACCAAGACCAAAGCGGCCGAAAAGCTGCCGACCGCCGACAAAGCCACCGCCAAGACGCCGGTCGCCCGGCTGGTGGAGCCGTTGCAGCCCGATATCGACGACGACGCCGAGGACCGGCAGCGTGTCGGTGTGCAGTCGCTGGGCCGTGCTTTCGGAATTCTTGAGGAAGTCGCGCGCCACCGCGAGGGCATCGGCCTCGCCGACCTCAGCAAACTGGTCGGCCTGCACAATTCCACGACGTTCCACCTTGCCAAGACCATGGTGTCCCTGGGCTATATCCGGCAGGAAAAAGACACCAAGAAATATCGCGTCGGACGCCCGTTGTTCGCCCTGGCCGCCAGCGCCCTAGACGAAATCGAGATGGTCAACGTCGCGACGCCGGTTCTTGAGGACCTGTCGCGCGAAACCGGCGAAAGCAGCCATTTCGCGGTGCGTATGGGCGACGCGGTCGTCGTGATCGCGCGCACCAGCGGCCCCGGCGCCTTCCAGTTGACCGATCGTGTCGGTGTCGTCCGGCCGGCCCACTGCACCGCCTTGGGGAAAGTTATTCTCGCTTCGCTGCGTCCGGATCAGCTCGAACGTTTCCTCGGCCGCGTCGATATGAAGCCATCGACCGAGAAGTCGATCACCGACGTGCCAAAATTGCTCCGCGAAATCGCCGAAGTTCGTAAAACCGGCATTGCGCTGGACGACGGCGAATTCAATTCGGAAGTGCGATGCGTCGCTGTGCCGGTGAAGGACTTCACCGGCCAGGTGGTTGGCGCGCTGGGCATTTCCGGGCCGATCTGGCGCATGTCGAACCAGGCGCTGCAGAGCCGCGCCAAAATCGTCCAGGCGGCCGCCGAAAGACTGTCCACCGGGTTCGGCGCGACCGCGTAATCCACCGCGCTGTACCGGACCGCGGGTTGTCACGACAAAACTTACGCTTTTGGCGTTGACTCCTGCCCACCGCTCCGGAAATATCATCCAACAATAAAAAAACGTCTCTCACATCCTCGCATACGGGAATGTGAGGGCTCGACGCCAACGCGCGTCATTCCGGGAGGGAAACAGGATGACCATTTATAACCGTAGAACCGTTTTGAAAACCGGCGCTGCCTTCGCCGGCGTTTCGGCCATTGGCATGCCATCGATCGTCAGCGGCCAGACCGACAAGATCAAGATCGGCCATCTCACGCCACTGACGGGCTTCCTGGGCGCGCTCGGCGCCTATGCGCAGCTCGGCCTCAAGCAGGCTGAGGAAGAAATCAACAAGGCCGGCGGCGTGATGGGCCGCCAGTTGGACATCACCTCGGAAGACTCGGTCAATCCGGCGACCGCCGCGACCAAGGCCCAGCGCATGCTGGAGCAGGACGGCGCAACCGTGCTGATGGGCGAGATCAACTCCGCTTCAGCGGCGACCATCATGCAGGTCGCGGCGCGCAACAAGAAGCTGTTCATGCAGATCGGCGCGCGTTCCGACGCGCTGCGCGGCAAGAACTGCAACCGTTACACCTTCCATGTCGACATCCCCAGCACGGTGATGGTCAACGCCGTGGGCAAGGCGCTGGTGCGCGACAACATGATGAAGGGCAAGAAGTTCTACACGCTGACCGCCGATTACCTGTTCGGTCACGATCTGCGCGGCGCGGCTAATGCCTTCTTCGCCGCGAACGGCGGCACCGTGCTCGGCGACGAACTGGTGGCAACCGACGTCACCGATTTCAGCCCCTATCTGCTTAAAATCCGCCAGGGCAAACCCGACATCGTCTGCTCGAACCTCGCCGGCAATCAGGTCACCAACCTGATCAAGCAATATGCCGAGTTCGGTCTGCCGTTCCCTATCGTTGGCTTCAATCTCAATACCGCCGACGCCTGGGCCGCCGGCGAAGGCAACCTGAGCGGCACCTGGCCGACGGTCTGGTATCACACCTCCGAAGTACCGGCTTCGAAAGCCTTCGTCGCCGAGTTCATCAAGCGCAACGGCAAGCCGCCGGAAAACCACGCCTGGATCGAATACGTCTCGCTGAAGATGATGGCGCAGGCCATGAACGAGACCAAGTCGACCGACACGGAAAAGCTGATCGCCTATTTCGAGAAAGAGACGCAGTTCGACATTCTCAAAGGGCGCAAGGCCTATTTCCGCGCGTGGGATCATCAACTAATCCAGGAAGCCTATCCATTCACCGTCCGCGCCAAGGGGCAGGCCAAGGACAAGTGGGATTTCCTCGAGCTCGGGACGGCCATTCCGAACGCGAACGAGCCGCTTGAGGTGATCAACCCGCCCAAGTCGGCGAACGCCTGCGTCTTCGCGTAGGCTTTTCGCGTCTGTGATCGTAGGCAGGCGGCTCACGTAAAGCCGCCTGCCGTTTTTCTTGCGCTTCGAGAAAACCGTACATGTTTTTGCTCGAACAAGTCGTCAACGGCCTCGTGCTCGGCGGCTACTACCTGCTCATCGCGCTCGGCCTGTCGCTGATTTTCAGCGTCGGCGGCGTGGTGAATCTGGCGCATGGTGCGTTCTATGCGCTCGGCGCCTACTTTTCCGTCACGCTCACGCAATATCTCGGCTTTGGGCCGGCGGCCGTGGCGTCGCCGATCCTTGTGGCGTTGCTCGGCATCCTGTTCGAGCGATTCATCCTGCGACGTTTCTACACCGCCGACCCGATATTGAGCCTTCTGGTGACCTTCGGCCTGGCGATGGTCACGGAGCAGTTGATCCGCATCATCTGGGGCGCCTCGCCACTGTCGCAGAACATGCCGCCCAGCCTGAAGGGCGCGATCTTCCTCGGCGATTTCCTGTTTTCGCGTTACCGACTGACGCTGCTCGGCATCGTCGCCGTCATTCTGCTTGGCATCTGGCTGCTGCTGAATAAAACTTCCTTCGGTCGCGTGGTGCGCGCCGGCATCCAGCGCCCCGACATGGTGGCGGCGCTCGGTATCCGCCTGCAGCCTTACATGACGGCCATCGTCATGCTCGGCGTCGGCATGGCGGCGGTCGGTGGCGCGCTGTTTGCACCCATAACGATCGTGCATCCGGCCATGGGCGCGGAGATCATCACCGTCGCCTTCGTCGTCGTCGTCATTGGCGGACTCGGCAGTTTCTGGGGCGTCGTCATTGCCGCACTGCTGGTCGGCGTCGTGCGCGGCGTCACCATTCATTTCGCGCCGGCGGCCGGTGAAGCCTCGATCTACATCCTGATGTTCCTGGTGCTGCTGTTCCGGCCGCGTGGGCTCCTCGGTGAACGCATCGAGAAGTTCGAATGACCATCGCTCCCCGTCACGCCAAGTACCGGCCGCTTCTGATCGCCAGCCTCGGCCTGCTCGCGCTGCCGTTCCTGATGCCAGTGTTCGGCCTGTCGTTGAACACGGCTATCAATATCGTTGTTCTCGCGATCGCGGCGATGGGACTGAATATGTGTGTCGGCTACACCGGGCTGGTGTCGTTCGGCCACAGCACCTGGTTCGGCGTCGGCGCCTATGCCGCCGGTATGATCCAGTTGCACTGGTTTCCGAACCAGATGTGGATGCCGCTGCTGTTGTCGATGATCCTGGTTGCTGTCGTGTCGACGGCTGTCGGCATCGTCATTCTGCGCCGTCGCGGCGTCTACTTCTCGCTGCTGACGCTGGCGCTCGCGGCCCTGACCTACACGGTGGCGTTCCGCTGGACCGAAGTTACCGGCGGCGAAGACGGCCTGGGCGGCCTCAAGCGCGGCGCCATTGGCTCGATCTCCCTCGACGACAGCCTCGCCTATTACATCTTCACGGCCCTGATCGCGCTGGCTGTGCTGTATCTGCTCTTGCGCGTCGTGCGCTCGCCGTTCGGCCACGTACTGGTCGCAATCCGCGAAAACCAGTTGCGCGCGACATTCCAGGGCTATCCGGTCGAGCGCTACAAACTCGGCGTGTTTGTCCTGTCGGCCGTCGTGACCGGCCTGGCCGGCGCGTTGCTCGGCTTCCAGACTTATCTCGTCTCGGCCGAAGCCGTGTCCGTGCCCTTTGCCGGAGAATTGCTGGCAACCGTCGTGATCGGCGGCATGCATCACATTCTCGGACCGGCGCTCGGCGCGCTCTTCTTTGTCCTGTTTCGCGAACTGTTTTCGATCTGGTCGGCAAACTGGCTGCTTTATTTCGGCCTGGTCTTTGTCGTCTTCGTCATCTACTCGCCCGGCGGGCTCGTCGGCATCTGGGAAACGCTGACGCGGCGCTGGCGTCCGCTCCCTGAAGAATCCGCGGCGATGAGCCGCCGCAAGATCTACGAAGGTCTGCCGCTGCCGGCCTTCCTGCGGCCGAAATCACTGGAAGGTCGCGTGCTCGAGGTCGGCGAGGTGTCGAAGCATTTCGGCGGCATCCGCGCTGTGACAAAGGCAAGCCTCACAGTCGATGCAGGCCAGATCCATGCGCTCATCGGCCCAAACGGCGCCGGCAAGACGACCTTGTTCAACCTGATCTCGGGCCTCTACGTGCCGGATACCGGCGGCGTGCGCCTCAACGGCCGCGATATCGGCGGTCTGGCGTCACATCAGATTTGCCATCAGGGCCTCGCGCGTTCGTTCCAGATCACCAACTTGTTCCGTGGCCTGTCGATCTACGAGAACCTGCGTCTGTCGCTGCAAGCGCAGCACAAGATGCGGTTCGATTTCTGGCGCGATATCGACAGCTATGCCGACGTTCACGCCGAAACCGCCGAACTCACCAAATTCCTCGGCCTCGAAGGCATCGAAGAGATCAAAGGCGGCGACCTGTCCTACGGCGGGCAGCGCCTGGTCGATCTCGGCATCGCGCTCGGATCGAAGCCGCAAGTTCTTCTTCTCGATGAGCCGCTGGCGGGTTTGGCCGCCGCCGAGCGCGAGCGCGTCTCGAACCTGGTCAAGAATATCGCCAGCAACATCCCGGTCCTGATCGTCGAACACGACATCGACCGCGTGCTCGGCTTCTCACAGCGCGTGACCGTGATGAACCAGGGCGAAGTGCTGATGGCCGGCGCGCCCGACGAAGTGCGTAACGACCGCCGTGTCCAGGAAATATACACCGGCACCGGCATTCCGGAAGTCGAGACCAAGCGCAGCGAAGAAGCCAGCGCCAGCGCAACGCAGGTGCTGCGCTTCGAGGGCGTCAACACCTTCTACGGCAAGAGCCATATCCTCAACGATGCATCGCTCGACGTGCGCGAAGGCGAGATCGTCGCACTGCTGGGCCGCAACGGCGCCGGCAAGTCGACGCTGCTCAAGACGCTGGCTGGGCTGGTGCCGCCGGCGTCGGGCACCATCGAATATGAAGGCCGCAACATTGCCGGCCTGCCCGCGCCCGATATCGCCCGCTTGGGCATCGGTTACGTGCCGCAGGGCCGCGGCCTGTTCGCCGGCATGTCGGTGCGCGAGAACCTGTCGCTCGGCCGGCTCGCCCGCAAGACCGACGGCAGCAACGGCGTGGTGTGGAGCGAGGAACAGGTGCTGGCCTATTTCCCGCGCCTCAAGGAGCGAATGAACGTCGCGGCCGATTACCTGTCCGGCGGCGAGCAGCAGATGGTCGCGGTGGCCCGCGCCATGTCCGGCAACGTCAAACTGCTGCTACTGGACGAGCCGTTCGAGGGCCTGGCGCCGACCGTAATCCTTGAACTGTTCAAGGTGTTCGACCAGTTGCGCAAACACACCTCCATCGTGATCGTCGAACACAATCTCGATCTGGTGCTGGCTCTGGCCGACCGCGTCTTCGCGCTGGAGCGCGGCGCGGTATTCCATCAGGGTCCGGCAGCGCCACTGCTGACCGACCTCGCCTACCGCAAGAAAATTCTGTGGCTGTGAGACTCTAACTCCGCAAGACTTGGCCGCTGATTGTGGTCTAATGCCCCAAAACGACCGGGGAAACACCATGACCAACAAAATCGATCTTCAGGGCAGAAACGCCGTCGTCACCGGCGGCGCACAGGGCATCGGCCGCGCCATCACCGAACGGTTTCTGGAGTCCGGCGCGTCGGTCGCGATCTGGGACCGCGACGACAAACTGGCGCAGCAGACCGCCACCGAATTGAAAAGCCGCGGCCGCGTCATCGCCGTCAAGGTCGACGTGACGCAGTTTTCCGATATCGAGAAGGCGCGCGACGCCACGCTCAAGGAACTCGGCCGCATCGACATTCTCGTCAACAATGCCGGCATTACCGGACCGAATGTTACCACCTGGGAGTATCCAGTCGACGCATGGCAAAGCGTCATGCGCATCAACCTCGACGGGCCGTTCATGTGCTGCAAGGCTATCGTGCCGTCGATGATCGCGCAGAATTACGGCCGCATCGTCAATATTGCCTCGGTGGCAGGAAAAGAGGGCAATCCGAACGCGCCGGCCTATTCGGCATCGAAAGCCGGCGTGATCGCGCTGACCAAGTCATTGGGCAAGGAACTGGCCGGCTACGACATCGGCGTGAACTGCATCACGCCGGCGGCGGCCAAGACCGCGATGTTCGAGCAGATGACGCAGTCGCACATCGACTACATGCTGTCGAAAATCCCGCGCGCCCGCTTCGTCAATGTCGAGGAGATCGCAGCGCTGGTGGCGTTCTGCGCCTCGGCCGACTGCTCGTTTACCACCGGCGCAGCGTTCGATATTTCAGGGGGCCGCGCAACCTACTGAAGCGCTTGCGCCCGGTGCGCGGTTCGGCGCATTCTCGGCGAAAGATAAAAATAGCGTCTGGGAGGACGGAATGTCGAAGAAGCCCAACGGGGCCAACAAGCCGAGCAAACCGGCCAAAGAAACAATAAAGCGCGAGTTGCGCTCGCAGCTCTGGTTCGACAATCCCGACAATCCGGGCATGACGGCGCTCTATCTCGAGCGCTATCTGAACTACGGCCTGACGCTGAACGAGTTGACCTCCGGCAAGCCGATCATCGGCATCGCGCAGACAGGCTCGGATCTGTCGCCCTGCAATCGCCACCACATCGAACTGGCTGCGCGTGTGCGCGAGGGTATCCGCGCGGCCGGTGGCGTTGCCTTCGAATTTCCGGTGCATCCGATCCAGGAAACCGGCAAGCGTCCGACCGCCGCGCTCGACCGCAACCTCGCTTATCTGGGCCTTGTCGAAATCCTCTATGGCTATCCGCTCGATGGCGTCGTGCTGACCACTGGCTGCGACAAGACCACGCCTGCGTGTCTGATGGCGGCGGCGAGCGTGAATATTCCGGCCATCGTACTGTCCGGCGGGCCGATGCTGAACGGCTGGTGGAAAGGCGAACGCGCGGGTTCCGGCACCGTGGTCTGGCAGGCGCGCGAGGATCACGCCGCGGGCAAGATCGACTACCAGGAATTCATCGACGTCGTGACGTCGTCCGCGCCCTCGGTCGGGCATTGCAACACCATGGGCACCGCCTCGACCATGAATGCACTGGCCGAAGCGCTCGGCATGTCGCTGCCCGGCTGCGCCGCGATTCCCGCGCCCTACCGCGAGCGCGCACAGATCGCCTACGAGACCGGCGTACGCGCCGTCGAACTGGTGCGCGAAGACCTGCGGCCGACCGACATTCTCACGCGCAAGGCGTTCGAGAACGCCATCGTCGCCAATTCGGCCATCGGCGGCTCGACCAACGCGCCGATCCACATCAACGCCATCGCCCGGCATATTGGTGTGAAACTCACAATCGAGGACTGGGAGAAGATCGGTTACGACGTGCCACTGCTGGTCAACATGCAGCCGGCCGGCAAATATCTCGGCGAGGAGTATTACCGCGCCGGTGGCTTGCAGGCTGTAATGAAGCAATTGCTCAAGGCCGGCAAAGGCCACGCCGACGCGTTGACCATCAACGGCAAGACCATGGGCGAGAACGTCCGCAAATACGACGTGCAGGACGCCGACGTCATCAAGCCTTATGCCAAGCCGATGAAGAAACAGGCTGGTTTCAAAGTGCTGAAAGGCAATCTGTTCGACTCGGCGATCATGAAGACCAGCGTGATCTCCGAGGAATTCCGCAATCGCTATCTTTCCAACCCGTTAGACCCGAACGCCTTCGAAGGCCGCGCCATGGTGTTCGAAGGGCCGGAGGATTATCACCACCGCATCGAGGACCCGAAGCTCAAGATCGACGCCAATACGGTGCTGTTCATCCGCGGCGTCGGCCCCATCGGCTATCCCGGTTCCGCGGAAGTCGTGAACATGCAGCCGCCGGCGGCGCTGATCAAAAAAGGCATCACGTCACTCGCCTGTATCGGCGATGGGCGGCAATCGGGCACATCGGGCTCACCGTCGATCCTCAACGCCTCTCCTGAAGCAGCCGCAGGCGGCGGCTTGGCGATCCTGAAAACCGGCGATCGCGTGCGAGTCGATCTCAATAAGGGCACCGCCGATATCTTGATCTCGAAGGTCGAGTTCGCGCGGCGCCGCGCCGCGCTGCAGAAGCGTGGCGGCTTCGCCTACGCGGAGAGCCGCACGCCCTGGCAGGAAATCCAGCGCGGCATGGTCGAACAGCTGGCCGACGGCATGGTGCTCAAGCCCGCGGTCAAATATCAGCGCATCGCGCAAAAAAGCGTGCCGCGCGATAATCACTAGTTTCTTGCACTAAAGGGGGACGCCGTGGCTGGACGATTGAAGGGCAAGCTCGCACTGGTGACTGCGGCTGGTCAAGGCATCGGGCGCGCCATTGCCGAGATGTGCCTCGCCGAAGGCGCCAAGGTGATCGCCACCGATCTCGACGCGAGCAAGCTCAAGAGCCTGAAGAAAGCCACGAGTTTCGCGCTCGACGTACGCGACACCAAGAAGGTCGATGCGCTGGCGAAAGACGTCATCAAGAAATTCGGCGCGCCCGACTTACTCTTCAACTGCGCCGGCTACGTGCATCAGGGCAGCCTGCTCGAATGCTCCGAAGACGACTGGGACCTTTCGTTTGATCTCAACGTCAAATCGATGCACCGCATGCTGCGCGCCTTCGTGCCGGCGATGCTGAAGAATGGCGGCGGCTCGATCGTCAATATTTCATCGGCGGTATCGTCGATCCGCGGCGTGCCGAAGCGCTATGCCTATGGCGCCACCAAAGCCGCGGTGATCGGCCTGACCAAGGCCGTCGCCGCCGACTTCATCCGCGAAAATCTGCGTTGCAACGCCATCTGTCCCGGCACGATCCAGTCGCCGTCGCTCGACGGCCGTATTGCGGCGGTCGTGAAAAGCACCGGCAAATCGCTCAAGGCGGTGCGCGATGACTTCATCAATCGCCAGCCAATCGGCCGGCTCGGCACCACGGCGGAAGTCGCCGCGCTCGCGCTGTTCCTCGCATCCGACGAGTCGAGCTACATCACCGGCCACACGCATCTGGTCGATGGCGGCATGGCACTTTAGTCGAAGTTTATCCCTGCCCATTTTCGTGCGCTGCACAACAAGTGGGACGGTTCGATAGCGTGAAATGACTCGCCGCCACGCCATGGACTGTGCTGCTATAGCGGCAAGTTGAAAGCGGGCCGGGCACTCGCAAGAGCAACGAAAATACCCGGACCCGCAGTACGGCCAACGTGCCGTCCTGGGAGGGAAACATGGCGTCCGTCGTTATTCGCGACGCTCGCAAGGCGTTTGGGCTGACTGCCGTCATCCATGGCGTCAGCGTGGACATCAACGACGGCGAGTTCGTCGTGCTGGTGGGCCCTTCCGGCTGCGGCAAGTCGACCTTGCTGCGCATGATCGCCGGCCTCGAGAACATCACCGGAGGTGAGATCAGCATCGGCGGGCGGGTCGTCAACAACCTGCCGCCGAAAGAGCGCGACGTCGCGATGGTGTTCCAGAACTACGCGTTGTACCCGCACATGACGGTCGCTGCCAACATGGCGTTCTCCATGAAGCTGCGCGGCGCGCCGAAGCAGGAAATCGACGAGCGCGTCAATCGCGCTGCCGCCATTCTCGGCCTCGGCCCTTATCTCGAACGCTTTCCGCGGCAGTTATCCGGCGGCCAGCGCCAGCGCGTCGCCATGGGCCGCGCCATCGTGCGCGATCCGCAGGTATTTTTGTTCGACGAGCCGCTGTCGAACCTCGATGCAAAATTGCGCGTGCAGATGCGCACCGAAATCAAGGAACTGCATCAGCGGCTCAAGACCACGACGGTCTACGTCACGCACGATCAGATCGAAGCCATGACTATGGCCGACAAGATCGTGGTGATGCATGACGGCGTCGTCGAGCAGATCGGTACACCGCTCGAGCTCTACGACAATCCGGCCAATCAGTTCGTCGCCGGCTTCATCGGCTCGCCGGCGATGAATTTTCTCAAAGGCACGGTCAGGGTCAACGGCAGCGCCATCTTCGAAGGACCGAACGGCGTCACGCTGCCGGTCCTCAAAGCGCCGGCGAGCGCCAATGGCGTTGCCGCGGTCTACGGCATTCGCCCCGAGCACTTCACGCTTGCCGATGACGGCGCCGAAGCAGAAATCGTCGTGGTCGAGCCGACCGGCTCAGAAACCCAGGTCTTCGCCAAGCTCGGCGGCGAAGAGGTCGTCGCGGTGTTCCGCGAACGCCATCAGTTCAAGCCGGGCGAAAAGATCAAGCTCAAACCCGATCCCACGCTCGTTCATCTATTTGACGCTGCGACAGGCAAACGCCTGAATTCTTAAAATAAAAACGAAACCACGAGGGAGGAGATACCGATGACTGATTTTTCTCGCCGCGCAATCGTTAAGGGTGCCACTGCGTTGGGCGCCGCCGGCGCATTGAGCGGACCGGCTTTGCTCGATTGGGCAAAAGCCTGGGCACAAAGCGCGCCGTGGAAGCCCGAGAAGGACGCCAAGCTCTCGATGCTGCGCTGGAAATATTTCGTGCAGGCCGAAGACGACGCCTTCGTCAAACTGATCGCTGCCTTCACCGCGGCAACCGGCGTCAAGGTCGATATCGCGCGTGAATCCTACGAGGACGTGCAGCCCAAGGCCTCCGTCGCCGCCAATACCGGCACTGGCCCGGACCTGTTCTGGGGTCTCTACTCGTTGCCGCATCTGTTCCCGCAGAAGTGCCTCGACGTGACGGATGTCGCCGATTATCTCGGCAAGGCGCATGGCGGCTGGGTCGACAGCGCGGTCAAGTATGGCAAGAACGGCAATAAATGGATCGCTATCCCGATCTGCTATTCCGGCGCACTGATCAACTACCGCCTCGAAGCATCGAAGAAGGCCGGCTTCAGCACGTTCCCGACCAAGACCGACGAGTTCCTTGAATATGCCAAGGCCATGAAGGCGCAGGGCACGCCCGGCGGTCTGGCGCTGGGTCATGCTTCAGGCGACGGCAACACCTGGGTCCACTGGTGCTTGTGGGCACAAGGCGGCCAGACCGTTGACAAGGACGACAAGGTGATCCTCAACTCGCCGGAAACCGTCAAGGCGCTTGAATACGCCAAGACGCTTTACGGCCACATGATCCCCGGCACCGCTTCGTGGAACGACGCGTCGAACAACAAGGCGTTCCTCGCCAAGGAAATCCACTGGACCAATAACGGCATCTCG
>CAISIV010000301.1 GCA_903885555.1 uncultured Hyphomicrobiales bacterium | reverse complement strand
GCTGCAATGAAATGCGCGCGTTCGTCGGTGAGCGTCTGGCCGCGCGGCTCGAGCACATGGCGGGCCAGAAAAAATCCGGTGAGCGCAAAGCCGTCGGCCAGATCATGGCCGGCCGGCGCCACGTCGTTGTCGCGCAGAAAATCCGGTAGCCGCAGCATTCTGTCGGCCCAGGGCTCGCCGGCCGAGCGCGACACCGCCCGTCCCGATTTCGGCGACACATAAATCAGATCAGTGGTCGTGCCGGTCGATGCGCATTGCTCGAGATCGAGGCCAAAGCCGAGTTCGGTCAGCATCTGCAACTCGAAGCGCGCCACCAGCGGCGCCGCCACCACCGGATCTTCCAGCCGGTCGAGAATGCTTTCGAACACTTCGTAAAGTTCGGCGTGCGGATCGCGCTCGGGCAACAGTCGCATCAGCGCCGCCAGATGGGTGACGCCATAGATCGCGTGCGGCGCGCCGAAAAAATTCGAGGCGCGCTGGCGCATGGCTTCCACGGTGTAATTGCCGAGATGCTCGTCGAGCCGGGCGCGCCAGCTTGCGCTCACGCTGTTGCCGGTCTGCAGGATCGGCTTCATGCGGGTGCCGAAGCCGCCGCGCACCATGCCCAGATGGCGGCCGTGCTCGCGCGTCATCAGCTCGAGGATGGCGCTGGCCTCCCCGTGCCGTCTGACGCCGATTACGATGCCTTCATCGGTCCATTGCATGAGCTGTTCCGGAATCGCACCCAGTGTAGGGCACCGCTACTCCTTCGGAAACTCCAGCCCCATCGCCCGGTAGCGCTCCGGATCGTCGCCCCAGCCTTCGCGCACCTTCACGAACAGGAACAGGTGCACCTTCTGCTCGGTGATATCGGCGATCTCGCGGCGGGCCGATTCGCCAATCGCCTTGAGCGCCTGGCCGCCCTTGCCGATCACGATCTTGCGCTGGCTTTCGCGCTCCACGTAAATCGTCTGCTCGATGCGGATATCGCCGCCGCGCAATTCCTTCCACTGCTCGGTCTCGACCGTCGAGTGATAGGGCAATTCCTGATGCAGCCGCTCGAACAGCTTTTCGCGGGTGATTTCCGCAGCGAGTTGGCGCATCGGCGCGTCCGACATCTGGTCCGCCGGATAAAGCCACGGCCCCAGCGGCATGCGCTCGGCAAGCCAGGTTTTCAGATCGGCGACGCCGTCGCCTTTCAGCGCCGAGATCATGAAGGTCGACTCGAACTTGGCCTTCTCGTTGGCGATCTTGGTCAGCAGCAACAAGGCGTCGCGCGGGATCAAGTCGATCTTATTAAGAATGAGAATCTTCGGTCCTTTGACCTCGGCCAGCCGCGCCATCAGTGCTTCGGCCTCTTCATCGAGACCTTTCCGTGCATCGATCAGCACGGCGACAAGATCGGCCTCGTGCGCACCGCTCCAGGCGGTCGTCACCATGGCGCGGTCGAGCCGGCGCTTGGGCGAGAAGATGCCGGGCGTATCGACGAAAATAAGCTGCGACTTGTTCTCGATGGCGATGCCGCGGATCAGGGCGCGCGTCGTCTGCACCTTGTGAGAGACGATGGTGACCTTGGAGCCGACCAGCGCGTTGAGCAGCGTCGATTTGCCGGCATTGGGCGCACCGATCAAGGCGACGAAGCCGCACTTGGAGTCGGCCGGCATCTGGGTCAGTGCAGGCGTTTTCGATTCAACCATCAAGTTTGTCCACCGCGACGCCGACGCGCGTTAGCATTGCGGCAGCCGCGGCCTGCTCGGCCGCGCGCTTGGATGAGCCCATCCCTTCGGCCGGCGGCCGATCGGGCAGTACAACGGCAACGCGGAATTCCGGATCGTGATGCGGGCCGGTGCGCGCCAGTTCTCGATAAGCCGGCGTCGGCAGGCCGCGGCCTTGCGCCCACTCCTGCAACATCGTCTTGGGATCGCGCAGCGGCCGGAGCGGCTTGAGCATGCGCTCCTTCCAGAACTTGCCGATCAGCGTTTCGGCCGCGGCATAGCCCCCATCGACGAACACCGCGCCGACCAGGCCTTCGCAGGCGTCGGCAAGAATCGTCGAACGCAGGCGCCCGCCGGCATGCGATTCCGAATTGCCGAGTTTCAAAGCCGGTCCGAGATCCATCGCCTTGGCGACCTCCGCGCAGGTTTCTTTTCGCACCAGATCGGCGAGCCGGCGCGACAGCTCGCCTTCGTTCGCCTTCGGAAAGGCGCGAAACAACATGTCCGAAATAACAAGACCAAGCACATGGTCGCCGAGAAATTCGAGCCGCTGATAGCTTTCGGACCGTTTCTGCGGACCGCCCGACAGCGCCGAGATATGCGTGAGCGCGCGCTCCAGCATGGCTTTGTCGGCAAACTGGTAACCGATGCGCTCTTCGAGAGCCGCTCTGTCCTTGACCGCCTTACGGCTCATCGGACGATCGAGAATAGCCTGTTCCAGCGCACCGCCACCGGCCAGCGCCAGAACTGCCAGGCACGCTCGCCTTCGTAGACCGAGAAGAAGATCATCTGCGCTTTGCCGACAATGTTCTCGAACGGCACCATGCCGACCTGACTGAAGCGGCTGTCGGTCGAATTGTCGCGATTGTCACCCATCATGAAGTAATGGCCGGCCGGCACCGTGTAGACTTGGGTGTTGTCGGCAAAACCGTTGTCGACCAGATCGAGCGTGTAGAAGCTGACGCCGTTCGGCAGCGTATCCTTCCAGCGCTTGACCGGCGTGTTCTGCGCGCCCTCTTCGGTCTCGATGAATTCCGAGGCGCGCTCATGCTTGACCGGCACGCCGTTGATGCTGACGATGCCGTCGATCACTTGAATCTGATCGCCCGGCAATCCGATCACGCGCTTGATATAGTCGGTCGAGGTATCCTTCGGCAGGCGGAACACGACGACGTCGCCGCGCTCAGGCAGGAAACCGTCCGGGATGCGGCCGGAGAACAGCGGCGGCGACAACGGTAGAGAATACTGGCTGAAGCCGTAGCTGTATTTCGACACGAACAGGTAATCGCCGACCAGCAGCGTCGCCTTCATCGAGCCCGAAGGGATGTTGAAGGGCTGAAAAAGAAACGTACGGATCACAAGCGCGATGACCAGGGCGTGAAAGATCACGCGGATGGTTTCGGCGATACCGCCTTCTTTTCGTTTTGTTCCGGATGTCACGCTCATCGGCCTTTTGTCCCGCAGCAATTCACGCGCCCCGCGTCCCCGCGACCTTGTAGCGGCTGAGTCTGCACCACGCAATCAAGAACGGCCCTTATAACGCATAAGCAGTTGGCAGCACTGCGTTTCTCGCGTTACGCCGATGTCCCGGACGATGCGGTGGGAACGCTGGAAATGATGACAATGGCCTGCGCGGTCGGGCCTTCGTCGGTCAGCGAAACGTCGATCTGGGCGGTGCATCCGGCCGGCGTAATGGCCTTGAGGCGTTCCAAAGCGCCGCCGGTGAGCTGCATGGTCGGCCGGCCCGACGGCATATTGACGACGCCCATGTCGCGCCAGAACACGCCGCTGCGGAAACCTGTGCCCAGAGCCTTCGAGCAGGCCTCCTTGGCGGCGAAGCGCTTGGCATAGGTCTCGGCCCTGTTGGCACGGCGTTCGGCCTTGGCGCGCTCGGCCGTCGTAAAGATGCGGTTGAGGAAACGGTCGCCATGCCGCTCGATGGTTTTGGCGATGCGCCGTGCGTCGCAGAGATCTGAGCCGATGCCGATGATCATGAGGTGGCCTTCTTGCGGCCCCGGTCCATCGCCGCGCGCATCAGCTTCACGGTTTGGTCGAGGCCCTCGAACACCGCCTCGCCGATCAGGAAATGGCCGATGTTCAGCTCGGCGATTTGCGGCAGCGACGCAATCGTTTCCGCGCTCGCAAAATCGAGACCGTGGCCGGCATGGACTTCGAGGCCCAGGCTTTTGGCGAATTGCGCGCCCGACTTGATCAACTCCCACTCGATCTTGGCCTCAGCTGCCTTGCCTTCGGTCAGTGCGTCGCACCAGGCGCCGGTATGAATCTCGATCACCGGGCTGCCGAGCTCGGCGGCGGCTTCGATCTGAGCCTGTTGCGCGCCAATGAACAACGACACGCGGATGCCGGCAGCCTTAAGCGCGTGCACCGCCGGTTTGAGCTGCGCCTTTTGTCCGGCGGCATCGAGGCCGCCTTCGGTGGTGCGCTCGGTACGCTTTTCCGGCACCAGACAGACGGCATGCGGCTTGGTCGCGAGCGCGATCTTGACCATCTCGTCGGTCGCGGCCATTTCGAAGTTCAGCGGCTTGGAGATTTCCGCCTTGAGCCGCGCCATGTCGTCGTCGCGGATATGGCGGCGGTCCTCACGCAGATGCGCGGTAATGCCATCGCAGCCGGCGGCAATCGCCAGCTTGGCCGCCCGCACCGGATCGGGATGGCGCCCACCGCGAGCGTTGCGGATGGTGGCGACGTGATCAACGTTGACGCCGAGGCGAAGAAACGGAGCAGACATCTAACCGTTCACCCGTTCCGCCTTCGCCACCATCGGCTTGGCGCGTAGTTGCGCGAGAATGGCGGTGAGATGCTTGAGGTCATAGACCTCGAGATCGATTTGCACGTCGGTGAAATCGGGCGCGCGGCGTGTCATGCGGATATTGTCGATATTGCCGTCGTGCTCGGCGATGACTTGCGCGATCTGCGCCAGCGAACCGGGTTCGTTGGCCGACTGGATTTCGATGCGCGCCGGGAAGCGCTGCGGCGTGTCTTCGTCGTCGTCCCAGCGCACGTCCAGCCAGTGTTCCGGCTTGTCCTCGAACTCCGCTAGCGACGCCGACTGGATCGGATAGATCGTGATGCCCTCGCCCGGCGTCAGGATGCCGACGATGCGGTCGCCCGGCACGGCGCCGCCATCGGGCGCGAAACGTACCGGCAGATCGCCGTTGATGCCGCGGATCGGGATCGCCGGGCCCGACTTGCCCGGTACCTTGAATTTGACCGAGGTGAGCTTCTTCAAGCCGAACCAACCGCTCTCGGCCTTCGGCTTCACCGCCATCGAAGCGGCGCGCTCTTCCTTGTAGTCCGGGTACATCGCGCGGGCGACGTCGGACGCTTTCAACTCACTGCGGCCGACCGCGGCCATGACATCTTCAACAGAGCCGCGCGCCAGCCGCGGCAACGCACCGTGCAGCTTTTCGTCCGAGTAGACGATCTTGGCGCGCTGGAACAGACGCATCACGATACGGCGGCCGAGCCCGGCATATTGCGTGCGCACGGCGGTGCGGGTCGCGCGCCGGATTGCCGCGCGCGCCTTGCCGGTAACGACCAGCGATTCCCACGCGGTCGGCGGCGCGATCTGGCCTTTGGAGGTGATAATTTCGACTTCGTCGCCGTTGACAAGCTCCGAGGTCAAAGGCGCAATCTGGCCGTTGATCTTGCAGCCGACCGTGGCGTTGCCGACGTCGGTGTGCACCGCATAGGCGAAATCGATCGGCGTCGCCTTGCGCGGCAACGCAATGAGCTTGCCCTTCGGCGTGAAGCAGAACACCTGGTCGTGGAACAGTTCAAGCTTGGTATGCTCGAGGAATTCTTCCGGGTTGGAGCCTTCGGCCAGCAACTCAATCGTCCGCCGCAGCCAGGCGTAGGCCGTGGATTCGCGCGACAGCAATTCCGTCGGCGAGCCGGCGTCGTCCTTGTAGAGCGCGTGCGCGGCGATGCCGTATTCGGCAATCTCATGCATCCCGGTGGTGCGAATCTGCAGTTCGACGCGCTGCTTGCTCGGGCCGATCACCGTGGTGTGGATCGAACGATAGTCGTTCTGCTTCGGCGTCGAGATGTAGTCCTTGAAGCGGCCCGGCACGACCGGCCACGTTGTGTGCACGATGCCGAGCGCCTGATAACAGTCGGCCTGCGACTTCACGACGACGCGAAATCCGAAGATGTCGGAGAGCTGCTCGAAGCCGACCGACTTGCGTTCCATCTTGCGCCAGATCGAATAGGCGCGCTTGCGCCTGCCCTTCACCACCGCCTCGATGCCGCGATCGGCCAGTTTCTTGGTGAGCTGCTTTTCGATTTCCGAAATCAGCAGCTTGTTGCGCTCGGCCAGCGCATTGAGCCGCGCGCTCACCACTTCGTAGGCTTCCGGATACAGTTCGTGGAAGGACAGATCGTCCAGTTCCTCGCGCAACTCGTGCATGCCCATGCGGCCGGCGAGCGGCGCATAGATTTCCAGCGTCTCCTCGGCGGCGCGGCGGCGCGAGGCCGGCGGCATGAAGTGCAGCGTACGCATGTTGTGCAAACGGTCGGCGAGCTTGATCAGCAACACGCGCACGTCGTCGGCGATGGCGAGCAACAGCTTACGCAGGTTTTCGGCCTGCTTGGCTTCCTTGGTAACGAGATCAAGCCGCTTCAGCTTGGTGAGGCCTTCGACCAGCCGGCCGATATCGGGCCCGAACAGGCTGTCGATCTCGGTCCGCGTGGCGGCGGTATCCTCGATGGTGTCATGCAACAGCGCGGCGGCAATCGTCGCGTCGTCGAGCTTGAGGTCGGTGAGGATCGCCGCGACTTCGATCGGGTGCGAGAAATACGGATCGCCCGAGGCGCGGCGCTGCTCGCCATGCGCCTTCATGGCGTAAACATAGGCACGATTCAGAAGTGCCTCATTTGTATTCGGATTGTAGCGGCGGACCCGTTCGATCAGGTCGTACTGCCGCATCATCTTGAGCGGCTTTTTCGCGGGCGCGGGCTTTTCGAGCACCTCGGTCGCGGCGGCAGGAGGCCGCTCCAGCGGCGCCCTGATCGGGGACTGCTTTTGCATGCGCGGCAAATCGTTGCGCGTGCGCGACATTGGGCGGACCTCGGCACCGGACCCTGACGCGAAATCCGCGCGGGGCTCACATTCTATTAGATATCACGTCAATTCGCTGGGATCGCAAGGCTTTGGCCGAAGGTTTGGCACGTCATTAACAAAAAGGCCCAGCGCGATGGCTGGGCCTTTGTCATAAATGCAGAGAAAATCGGCGGAACGAGGCCTATTCGGCGTCGTCTTCCGGTACTTCTTCCGGCGGCGCCAGGCCTTCGAGACCCTTGAGCAGCTCTTCCTCGGTCATCGGGGCCGCGGCGGTAATATCGTTATCGTCGGAATCGACCGAGGCACCTGCGCCCGAGCCGATCAGCGGCACTTCGGGTTCCGGCTCGTCGACCTCGACGTACTTCTGCAGGCTGTGGATCAGATCTTCCTTCAGATCGCCCGGTGATACGGTCGTGTCCGCGATCTCGCGCAGCGCCACGACGGGGTTCTTGTCGTTGTCGCGATCGACGGTAATCTGGGAGCCTGACGAGATCATCCGCGCCCGGTGGCTCGCCAAAAGAACGAGGTCGAAGCGGTTCTCTACCTTGTCGATGCAGTCTTCTACGGTGACACGGGCCATCGGCTCGTCACTCCTCGGGTGGAACTGTGTGCTGAAATCAACTGCTAGCTATCTCCTATGCGCAGGGATTTCAAGCATTTTTGTCTTGGATTAGCCGTATCCGTCGGTTAGACCACCGGCCGTAAGCAGGCCGATCCGGCTGGATTTTCTCGGAAATGGCCTGTCTACGGGGCGCCAGCTGAATTGATCGAAGGTGCCGAAAACCTGTTAACGCCGATTCGTCGCAATTTGGACCCGCGCATCATGCATGCCGGGCCAGCGCCGGGTCACCCGTCGAGACCATTATCGCGAAGCATTGTGAGAAAGCCCCATGACTGTACCCGGTGAAAAAATCGCATTGTTCATTGATGGCGCCAATCTTTACGCCACCGCCAAATCCCTCGGTTTCGACATCGATTACAAAAAGCTGCTCAACGAATTCCGCACGCGCGGCTACCTGCTGCGGGCGTTTTATTACACCGCCGTCATCGAAGATCAGGAATACTCCTCCATTCGCCCGTTGATCGATTGGCTCGACTACAACGGCTATTCGGTCGTCACTAAAGCGACCAAGGAATTCGTCGACCAGACCGGCCGCCGCAAGATCAAGGGCAACATGGACATCGAACTCGCGGTCGATGCCATGGAGATCGCCGGCACCATCGATCATATGGTGCTGTTCTCCGGCGACGGCGATTTCCGTTCGCTGGTCGAAGCCGTGCAACGCAAGGGCGTCAAGGTCACCGTAATCTCGACCATCTCGACGCAGCCGCCGATGATCGCCGACGAACTGCGCCGCCAGGCCGACGTCTTCACCGACATCGTTACCCTGCAAGGCAAGATCGGCCGCGATCCGTCCGAGCGTCCGGCACGCCCACCGCGCGACGTCGGCGTTGAAGGCGCTCAGCATACACCGCAGTTCCTGCAGCGTCCGCCGGCTGCACCGCAACGCGCCGGCGCCACAGTCGGCGCTCATGACGACGATTTCGAAGACTAGGTTGAAATTGCCAGCCATGGCTTTCGCCGCCGGAAAGCCGGGTCGAGACTGCCCGCGCTGCCCGCGGCTGGTGGCCTATCGCGAGGCCCTGCGCGTCAAGGAACCGAAATGGTTCAATGCGCCGGTGCCCTCGTTCGGCTCGGCCGACGCGCGGCTGCTGATCGTGGGCCTCGCGCCCGGTGTACAAGGCGCCAACCGCACCGGCCGGCCCTTCACCGGCGACTATGCCGGCGTTTTGCTGTACGAGACTTTGAGCCTCTACGGCTTCGCCAACGGCAAATTCGACGCGCGCATTGATGACGGCCTCGAATTGACCGACTGCCGTATCACCAATGCGGTGCGTTGCGTGCCGCCGGAAAACAAGCCGCTGCCGGTCGAGATCAATACCTGCCGCGACTTCCTCAATCCCACCATTGCCGAAATGAAAAAGCTGCGGGTGATCGTCGCCCTCGGCGGCATTGCACATGCCAGCGTCGTGACGGCCTTCGGCGCCAAAAAGTCAAAGACGCCATTCAAGCACGCAGGCAAGCACATGCTGGAAGAACAAAACCTCGGCAGCATCGCGTTGTTTTCGAGCTATCACTGCTCGCGCTACAACACCAACACCGGCGTACTGACGACGCCGATGTTTCGCGACGTGTTCGAGAAGGTTCGTCGCTATCTGGACGAGAAGCAGCCGTCAGCTTTGTGACGCCTTAGCCACGCTAGACCGCAGCCGTTGGGCGTAGGCGTGCGAAGACCTGAGCGCCCCGGATATCAGATAGAATGTGTTGGTACTGTCGTTGAAGCCAATATTGGCAGCCATCTGCGAGCTGAACGAGAACGTCAGCGCGTTATAGGGAACCTGGCTCAGCACCGTCCCGCCATTGTAAGAGGTGGACAGAAACACAGAAATTGTCTGTACCGGCGTGAAGCTCGCCAACTGGTTGTTAAGAACGGGAATGGCGTTCAAAGGCGCCATCGTCGGTACGTTGTTGATGACGGCCTGCTGCGACAGTCCGAAATTGAACATGTTGCCCTGTTGATTAATCATATTGAAGGCGTCGGACATGCCGCCCTGCGCGCCCGTGAACTGTCCGTTGATGAATGTATAGGTCCAGCCGGTCTGTACCGGCGCTGGCGTCATCGACGTTTGAACGATCGTCGCGCCGGCCATGATCGGTGTGGTGGTCGCGTAGATGTAATAGTTCTCGCTCCAGGTCACCGAGTTCTCTTCCAGCGGCTGGAAGGCAGTCCACGCGACCGGTAGCATGCCGCCTGAGAGCGGGTTCGAAACCACGCTTTTCACAACAGTGACGGACTGGCCCGATGCGTAGATCATCTGAAGGCCTTCAGCGTCGATCGAAATATTGAGTTGATACTGCATCGCACGCTCCTGACTGATACGGAACGACAGATCGCTAATTCGGCACATACCGAATACGCAACCTTAAGATGCATTTGAGATAAAGGTCAACTCTGTCAGTGGCGCGCCGCGAGCCAGGCGACGACTTCTTCGGCATTCTTGTCCGGCGGAAACACCGGATAGAACACCTTCGTAATCATGCCGTCGTCGACCACCAGCGCCATGCGCTTCAACAACGTCATGCCGGACGTGACGAAGGTCGGCAGATTGAGCGCCTTGGTCAGCGCCAGCTTTTCGTCCGAAAGAATGGCGAACGGCAGATGCAGCCGCTGCGCCGCTTCCTGTTGATAGGCGGTGTTCTGCACCGACAGGCCATACAACTGTGCCACGCCGAGCCGCTTCAACTCGCCGAAGTGATCGCGGAACGAGCAGGATTGCGGCGTGCAGCCGCGCGCGCCCGGAATATCGTTCCAGCCTTGTGGAAGATCGACGCCCGGCACACCAGTGCGCGGATAGATGTAGACGATCGTGCGGCCCTTGAGCTGCGACAGATTGACTGGTGCGCCATCGGTTGCCGGCAGCGCCAGATCGGGCAGCGTCATGCCGGTCAGATGGGCCGCGCCGCCGTCATCCTGCGGGGCCGGAATATTGGGCGGCAAAGTGTTGGGATCGTGCGTGCCGGGCGCTTCGGTCATGTAGCAACCTCGTGTGACAGTAATTTAGCGCTGCTCTTAACGTTTGCGATAACCTTCGTGCGCTTGCGGATTGACGCGCACGCCAAGCACGCTGTTGAAACGATTGTTGGCGTTGAAGATCGCGACGACCTGCGCTGCTTCCATGATTTCCAGCTCGGATAATCCGGCGTCGCGCAAAATATCCAGATAGCTTTCATCGGCCTGCGCCGCATCCGTCGTTAGCCGCCAGGCAAATTCCGCAAGCGCGTATTCGCGGGGCGCGAGCCCGGCCCGCCGCCAGCTGATGCACAGCAGATCGACCAGCGGTTTTGCCATGCCCATGCGCTCCAGCGCCGAAGCATGAGAAATGACACAGACCTCGCAGCGGTTTTCAACGCTGGTGACGAGCGCGAGCAATTCGCGCTCCCGCGCCGGCAACCGTCCATCGTCGCCACGCATCAGCAGATCGATGTAGCCCTGATACAGCGCCAGACGGCCCGGGCCCCACGGCAACTGGAGAAAATTGCGCACGTAGCCGAGCCGCTGCTGCGAGGCCTCCTGAAATTTCCGGACGTCCGCATCCTTGGTCTTGGTCAGCGGCACCCGCAAAGACGAAATGCCATCGTGCTTTTTTGTCCGCGCGTTCTTCCTGGTCGCCATGACGTTCCTTGTTGGTTTTGTTGGCGCGTTTCAGCGCGGCAGATTTTGATACGACATGAATTCCATCAGCGAGCCATCGGGATCGCGAAAGTACACCGAAGTCCCCGGCCCTTTCGCGCCGAAGCGCTGCATCGGCCCGCGTTCGACCGCGACGCCATGCGCCGTGAGATGCATGATCGCATCCTCGATCGGCCCACCCCATTCAAAGCAAAGATCGCTGTTGCCAGGCTGCACCGGCAGGCGCGCTACTTCGGCCGGCGCAACGCCAGGGCCGTGAACGTTGAGCTGTTTGTCGCCAAAGCGGTAGGCCCAGCCCTTGGGCCGTTGCACCAGTTCGGCACCCATGACCTCGCTGTAGAATTTGTTCGAACGCGCCCAGTCGGACACGTGTATGACGCAATGATCGAGTTTGGTGGGCGGCATGCGGGATCTATCCTGCGGCAGAAACGTTATATCTGTTAAGACACGACCAAGGCCTGCAAAGCAGGCCATCCAGGGAACCATCCTATGACCAATTTGAACCGGCTTAAACTCGGCATTTTCGCGGCAATTCTGATGGCAGGACCGGCACTTGCCCAGAGCGCCAGCGCCCCGCTGAAGAACGCCGAAGGCAAGGAAGTCGGCTCCGCCAATCTGACCCAGACGCCCAACGGGGTCCTGATCAACCTGTCACTGACGGGCCTGCCGCCGGGCGAGCATGCCTTCCACGTTCATGCGGTCGGCAAATGCGAGACGCCGTTCACATCCGCCGGCGGCCATTTCAATCCCGGCAACAAGAAGCACGGCATGATGTCGCCCGACGGCCAGCACGCCGGCGACATGCCGAACCTGCACGTCCCGCAGAGCGGCGACCTGGCGGTCGAAGTGATGAACACCAACATCACGCTGGAAAAGGGCAAACCCAATTCGGTGTTCGATGCGGATGGTTCGGCTCTGATCATCCACGCCGGCAGCGACGACTACAAAACCGACCCGACCGGAGAAGCCGGCGGCCGCATCG
>CAISIV010000300.1 GCA_903885555.1 uncultured Hyphomicrobiales bacterium | reverse complement strand
GGGCTTGAGCGGCTGCTTCTCGTCATGCGTATGGTACGGCCGGAACGGCAGCGTCAGCTTCTTGTCGAGCTTGCGGTGCGAGGCGCGCAGCCAGCCTTGTCCGATCGCGGTATGTGGATCGAGCGCACCCTGGAATACGACTTCCTTCATGTCCGGCGTGAATACGCGAAGAACCAGGAACAGATCGGCGTCCGCGGTCGAAGATGAGACATGCAGCTTGACGGCCACCGGTCCGGTAATCTCGGTCGCTGCCGCCATCGGCTCGGTGAGGAAGGTGACGCCGTCGCTCTTGGCGTCGAAGGTCACCGATCCTGAGCCTTTCGTGGTCGCGGTGGTGAGTTTCTGCGCGTCCGCTCCGAGATGGAATTTGGTCCACTGCGTCGACGGCAGCGGCCAGGCATCCTCGTGGCGGATGACGAACTGCTCGCCAGGGTGCCGCACGTTGAGCTGCACCTTCGGCTGCTTGTCCCAGCCGTTCTTCTTGCCTTTGAGGAAATAGTCGAAGAAACGCCGCTGAAGATTGACGCCGTAGTCGGTGTAATAATGGGTCCAGTGCTCGATCCCGTGCACCTCGAGCCATTTTTGCTTCGAAGCGGCGCGGAAGAAGCCTTCGAAGTTACCGCGCGGATGCAACGGCTGACCGCCCCAGTTGGCGGCCGACAACAGTGGCACCTTCACCTTCGACCAGTCCGGCGCCATCGCCTTGAAGTAGTCGTCGTCGAGCGGGTGCGAGAACAGCACCTTGCCCATGTCGTAGCGGTTGGCACCCATCTGCTCGGGCAGCAGCGTTTCCGGCCCGGATACCCAATCGCCGTTCATGCGGCTGCGGTGACCGTTGGTGCCGAGACCGTACTGCACGGTCTTCACCTGCATGTCGTACCAGTTCTGCGCAAAGGTGTTGTAGATGCCGCCGTTGTGGCTCAATTCGCGATAGAAATCGGCGAAGCCCTCCCAGACGCAGATAGCGGCGAGATGCTTGGGCTGCAGGCTGGCGACCTGCCATTGGTTGATGGCGTAATAGGAAATTCCGCTGAGGCCCACTTTGCCGTTTGACCACGGCTGTACGCCGCTCCATTCTACACAATTGGCGAAATCTTTGGTTTCGCGCGGCGACCAGTGTTCGACATAGCCGGGCGAACGGCCGCAGCCGCGCGAGTCGACGCGCACGCAGACATAGCCATCCGGCACCCACTTCTCCGGGTCGCAGATTTCCCAGCTCTGATATTTATTGGTCGAGCCCGCCATGACGTCGGGCTGTTTTTCTTCCATGCGCGTCCAGGCGGTCTTGTAGCCGTCCTCGAAGTGCAGCCACTTGCCGTAGGGGCCGTGGCTTAGCAGCACCGGATAGCGGCCTTTCTTGACCGGCCGGAACACGTCACAGCGCAGCACCAGCCCGTCTTCCATCTCGATCGGCATGTCCCAATCGATCTGCATGCCGTCGCGGACTTCACTGACTTCACGATAATTCATGATTTCACTCCAGGAATTTCGGACCGTTATTTCTTCGGGATGACGGGCAGCAGCACGTAGGCCTGCTGATCAGGTCCCGCGTGCAACGTGACATCGCCGCCAAATACGGCAGGCGGGCGGTCCCGCGGATCGTCATGCGTAAACGGGCCGACGCCGGTCCACACCTTGCCCAGCGTTTCGACGCCGGCGCCCGGCTCGCCCGGGAAGACATAGTCAGTGCCGCGCACTGACAGCGCGATCCGGTAGCCCTTCGGCATGGCGATGCAGGTCGGCCAGACTTCGACATCCGCTTCGTAGACCTGACCTGGCTTGAGCTTCTGCTCTTCATCGTGGGTGTGATACGGCCGGTAGGGGAGTGTCAGCTTCGGATCGAGCTTGCGATGCGACACGCGCAACCAGCCTTGCGCGATCGGCGTATGGGCGTCGAGCGCGCCCTGGAACGTGACTTCCTTGAGGTCGGGCGTGAAGACCCGCACTACGAGGAACAGGTCGGCATCTTCCGTCGCCGACGACACCCACAGCTTGGCGGCGATCGGTCCGGTCAGTTCGACATCGTGTTCGAGCGGCTCTGTGAGGAAAGTGACACCTTCGGTGAAGCCGCCATAAGTTACCGACCCGGCCGCTTTACCTGCGTTTTCAGACAAACTCATGTCCGACGGGTTCAGATAGAACTTGGTCCACTGCGTGCGCGCCAGCGGCCATTCGTTCTCGTGCCGCTCGACGAATTTCTCGCCCGGATGGCGGATTTGCAACTGAACCTTTGGCTGGTTGGCCCAGCCGGAATCGTCGCCCTTTAGGAATTTGGCGAAGAACCGTTTCTGCAGGTCGACGCCGTAGTTCGTGTAGAAGTGCGTCCAGTGCTCGATGCCGTGCACCTCGAGCCATTTGTTGTCGGATGCCGCGCGCACAAAGCCCTCGAAATTGCCGCGCGGATGCAGGCCCTGGCCGCCCCAGTTGGCCGATGACAGCAACGGCACCTCGACCTTGTTCCAGTCGGGCATGCGCGACTGCCAGAATTCATCGGTATCCAGTTTTCGTGCCAGACAGTCCTCGTAGAAGTTGCGGCGGTTCTTGCCGAGCTCTTCTTCTGACAGCGTTTCCGGTCCGGACACCCAGTCGCCGGTCATGCCGCTCTTGAAGCCTCGCGAGCCGCGGCCGTTCTGCAATGTATAGACCTGAGCCTTCGACCAGCCTTCGACGAAACCGCGGTTAAAGATGCCGCCGTGGTGCGCCATGTCGCGATAGAAATCGGCGGCGCCTTCCCAGGTGCAGATCGCGACGAGATGTTTCGGTTGAAGCGCCGCTGCCTGCCACTGGTTCTCGGCGTAGTAGGAGATTCCGTTGAGCCCGACCTTACCGTTCGACCAGGGCTGCACGCCGGCCCAATCGACGCAGAGCGCCAGATCCTGCGCCTCGCGCAACGACCAGATGTCGATGACGCCCGGTGAGCGGCCGGCGCCGCGGCTGTCGACGCGAATACAGACGTAATCGTCCGGCACCCACTTCTCCGGGTCGACGACTTCCCATGCCTGATACTTGTTGGTGGAATTGGCCGGCACATCCGGTTGGTCGGCGCACATGCGGACCCATTGGTCCTTGTATAGGTCTTGGAATGCCAGCCATTTGCCGTAAGGGCCGTAGGTAATGATGACGGGATACTTACCCTCGGCGATCGGCCGGTAGATGTCGCAACGCAGCACCAGGCCATCGTCCATCTTGATCGGCATATCCCAGTCGATCCGCATCCCGTCGCGGATTTCGCTTTTTTCACGGTAGTCCATGACTTCCTCTGCGTTCGTTTCTTCGGTGTCTCGACGATGATTCGGCGGGGCCTATTGGACCGGATTGATGCGGCGGCCGTCGGCTTCGAACAGATGAATGTGGCGCTGGTCGAGCGCCAAGGCGATGCGAGCGCCAACTTCGACATCGGCCATGCCAAGGCCTTCGTCGACTGCGACGAAAGCGCGCTCAGTGCCGGCGTCGAAATATAACAAGGTGTCCTTGCCGAGCGGCTCGACCAGCCGCACCGGCATTTCGATGTCACCTTTACCGCCAACCGCGGCGGCGACGGCCTCCGGCCGGATGCCGAGCGTGGCCGGTCCGGGGGTGGTTGCGTTGAAGCGCTCGGGCAGGGCGACATCGAGTGCCGCTGAGCGGAACCGGCGCCCCACGCCGTTCGCGATGATCTCGCCGCCGACAAGGTTCATCGACGGCGAACCGAAGAAGTCGGCGACGAAGTAGTTCACCGGATTGGAATAGATTTCCATCGGGGAGCCAACCTGGACTATCTCGCCACCACGCATCACGACGATACGGTCGGCGAGCGTCATCGCCTCTTCCTGGTCGTGGGTGACGAAAATGAACGTGCGCTTGAGCGCCTGGTGCAGCCTGTCGCATTCGGCGCGCAATTCGCGGCGCAGCTTGGCGTCGAGGCTCGACAGCGGCTCGTCGAGCAGGAAGGTCGATGGATTGGTGACCAGGGTGCGGGCCAGCGCCACGCGCTGCGATTCACCGCCCGAGCACTGCGCCGGCATTTTATCGAGCAGGTGGCCGATACGTACCATATCCGCCACTTCGCGTACGCGTTTGACCCGCTCTTGCGCCGGCACTTTCTTCATGCGCAGGCCGAACTCGATG
>CAISIV010000299.1 GCA_903885555.1 uncultured Hyphomicrobiales bacterium | reverse complement strand
GCCCGCCACGAGCAGGGCGCGGCCTATATGGCACTGGGCGCCGCGCTCGCGACCGGCAAGCCGCAGACCTATACCGTGGTCCCTGGCCCCGGCCTGCTGAACTCCGGTGCCGCGCTGTTGACCGCCTACGGCATGAACGCGCCGGTGCTGGCGCTGATCGGCCAGATCCCGGCCGAGGCGATCGGCAAGGGCTTGGGCCACCTGCACGAGATCCGCGATCAGGCCGGCATCATTGCGCGGCTGGTCGATCATTCGGCGCGCATCAATGGTCCAGCGGAAGCACCGAGCAAAGTCGCCAAGGCGATTGCGTCGATGCATCAGGGCCGCCCCGGTCCCGCCGCGCTCGAATGCGCGATCGACGTTTGGGGCAAACGCGGCAAGGTCGGAGCGATCCCTTTGCCCTCGCCGCCGCGTGCGCCGCGCATCGATGACGACGCCGTGCGCGCCGCGGCTAAGCTCTTGGGCAAAGCCAAGCGCATTCTCATCGTCGCCGGCGGCGGCGCCCAGGATGCATCGGCCGAAGTGACGCAACTGTCTGACATGTTGCAGGCTCCGGTGCTGGCCTATCGGCGTGGACGCGGTGTGCTCGACAGCCGCAATCCCTTCAGCATCACGCTGCCGCTTGGGCATGAGTTGTGGAAAGAAGCCGATGCGGTGCTCGCGGTCGGCACCAAGCTCAATCCGATGACGGCGTGGGGCATCGACAGCACGCTGCCCGTGGTCCGTGTCGACGCCGATCCGGAAGAACCGTCGCGCTATCGCAAGCCGAAGGTGGCGCTGATCGGCGACGCCACGCCGATCCTGCGCAAGCTGATCGATGCGCTGGCCAAGACAAACGACAAACGCGCCT
The DNA here is from genome assembly GCA_903885555.1 of uncultured Hyphomicrobiales bacterium. Classification (GTDB taxonomy): domain Bacteria; phylum Pseudomonadota; class Alphaproteobacteria; order Rhizobiales; family Xanthobacteraceae; genus Pseudolabrys. The sequence continues at coordinate 7,317 of CAISIV010000299.1, read as the reverse complement.
CACGTCGCGACGAGATGCAGGAGCGCCAGAGCAAAGTGCGCGCGCGGCTCAACAAGCTCGCTCCGCAACTCGCCTTCCTCGACGTCATCCGCACGGAGTTGCCGGAAGATGGCATTCTCGTCGACGAAGTGACGCAGCTCGGCTTTGCCGCTCGCCTCGCCTTCCCGATCTACAAGCCGCGCACGTTTCTCTCGCCCGGCTTCCAGGACAATCTCGGCTGGGGTTACGCCACCGCGCTCGGCGCGCAGCACGCGCGGCCCGACGTGCCGGTGCTGTCCATCAACGGCGACGGCGGCTTCATGTACACCGCCAACGAAATGGCGACCGCCGTGCGCCATAAAATCCCGCTCACTGCCATCGTTTTCGCCGACGGCCATTTCGGCAATGTGAGGCGCATCCAGCAGGAGCAATTTGCCGGCCGCGAAATCGCCAACGACCTCGCCAACCCGGATTTCGTCAAATTCGCCGACAGTTTCGGCGCCGCCGGCCGGCGCGCCCGTAACCCGGTCGAATTGGGCGCCGCGCTGCGGCTGGCCTTTGCGCGGCGCGAGCCCACCCTCATCGAAGTCCCGGTGGGCGCCATGCCCTCGCCCTGGGAGTTCATCCACATGCCGCGTGTGCGCGGCAGATAATTTTGTCATAACCGGCGCAGTTCGGGTTAGGCTCCCTCCACAATGCATTCCATCACCACCACCGACGAACTGACCCAAGTCTGCGCGCGCATGGCGAAGTTTCCCTTCGTCACTGTCGATACCGAATTCCTGCGCGAGACGACCTATTACCCGCTGCTTTGCGTGGCGCAGATCGCCTCGCCGGACGAAGCTTTCGTCATCGATGCGCTGGCGCCCGGGATCGATCTGACACCGTTTTTCGACCTTCTGACCGATGAGAAAGTCGTCAAGGTATTCCACGCCGCGCGGCAGGACATTGAAATCGTCTGGAACCTGGCCAAGAAGATTCCGCACCCGATTTTCGACAGTCAGGTCGCCGCCATGGTGCTCGGCTATGGCGACTCGATCTCCTACGACCAACTGGTGCAGCGCATTACCGGCGACCAGCTCGACAAGTCGCACCGCTTTACCGACTGGACGCGCCGCCCGCTCACCGATGCGCAGATGACCTACGCCCTGTCGGACGTGACGCATTTGCGCGACGTCTATCTCAAGCTTTCCGCCGATCTCGACAAGCGCGGCCGCAAGAATTGGGTCGAAGCCGAGATGGGTATCCTCACCTCGCCCGAGACCTATCGCATGGACCCGGAGAATGCCTGGGAGCGTCTCAAGAGCCGCGTGCGCAAGCCCAAGGAACTCGGCGTCTTGATCGAGGTCGCCGCCTGGCGCGAACGCGAAGCACAGACCCGCGACGTGCCGCGCTCACGCGTACTCAAGGACGACGTGCTCGGCGACATCGCCGTGCAGGCGCCGACCACGATCGAGCGGCTCGGCCATCTGCGCTCGATGCCGAAGGGCTTTGAGCGCTCACGCTGGGGCGACGCCATCATCGAAGCGGTGCAACGCGGCATCGACCGCGATCCCAAGACCCTGCCGCGGCTCGACCGTTTCCGCCCAGCGCCGAACGGCGCGGCCACCGTCGAACTGCTCAAGGTGCTGCTGCGCATGACGGCCGAAAGCAACGGCGTCGCCGCCAAGGTGATCGCCACAGTCGACGAGCTCGATCGTATCGCAGCCGATGACGAGGCCGATGTGCCCTCGCTCAAAGGCTGGCGGCGCGAATTGTTCGGCGACAAGGCGCTGGCGCTCAAGCATGGCAGACTGGCGCTCGCGGTCGACAAGGGCCGCGTTATTACCGTCGATAAAAGCTAGACGACTGCAGCGTCAAGATTAGGCTGACCAAGTCTTAAAGCACGCTGACGTGAGTTTGAGACATCATCAAGATGAAGCTGAACTCATTCATTCCGACGTTTCAGCGTCCAATACTTTTGCCGACTGCCACGATAACGCTCGCCGCCGGCATATTCATCGTCGATACGACGACCGACTTGGACATAGCCGCGGCAGTTTTATACGTCGTGGTCGTGCTGATGTCGGTAAGCTTCTGCGACAGGCGCGGCGTTGTTCTCGTCGCGTTAGCGTGCGTGGCGCTAACGATCCTGAGCGGCATTCTGACGACCTCGGAGACCACTCAAAGCGGATTGATTAATACAGGTATTGGTTTTTTGGCATTGGGGCTAACGACCTATCTCTCTTTAAAAATTGAATCGGCAAAAAATACGGCCAAACGCCTCGTTGAAGCTGACCAGCTTCGCGACGCCCTGATCGGCTCCGTCTCCCACGAACTACGGACGCCTCTCGCGTCCATCTTAGGCGGGGCGTCCGTACTGGCCGACATGCCAGCAGTCTCGAAAGACCAAAATCTTGCGTCGCTGGCAAACGGCATCCGGGATGAGGCTGTACGTCTCAATAACGACATTCAGAATCTGCTGGATGCCGCGCGGATATCGAGCCAAGGGCTGCGATTCCAGCGCGATTGGACAGATTCAACCGACATTCTAACTGCAGCTGCAGCACGCATTCGGACTCGATATCCCACGCACGATATTAGATTGGACGCCGGCAGCAATCTGCCGCTCATTTATGTCGACCCGGTGCTGGTGGAACAGGCACTCAGCCAGATTATCGACAACGCAGCAAAATATTCGCCCCACGCGTCACCGATCCAGATAACGGCGACCACAGAAGGCCAAAGCTTGGTCATATCGGTCCGCGACGACGGCGCCGGCCTCACCCCTGACGAAAAGCAAAAGCTCACCGAACGGTTTTTTCGCGGCCCGCGCCACATCGGAACAATCGCCGGGTCCGGACTAGGCATGTGGATCGCAAATACTTTTATTGCGAGCAGCGCCGGTACGCTTGAGGCCTGGAGCTTAGGCGCCGGTCAGGGAACCACCATGCGCATCGTCTTTTCGGTACCGCAGCGTCCAGAGCAAGACGAGATAACCACGCCGACGGACTAAGACGCATTAGCCCCTCCCTAACAGGCCCTAGGTCCCGACGAGCATCCATTTTCGAATGGGTTCGCATCCGAAAATCCACGCAAAAATCCGCTGCACCACTCGCGGATAAACAAACCAGCGCCAGAACTTGCCGCGACGAAGCACTGCAACGACGTTCCTGTAATCGTCACAGTAGGTCTCCAAAGCGCTCCGGCCAGCAGGCTGTGACAGAGCTGTCGCTATAGCCGCGCCCGCGGCGGCGCCTGTCTGCAGGGCAAAAGGAATTCCTTCACCGGATATCGGATCGACGGCTCCCGCGGCATCGCCGCACAAAAGCACATTGGCGCGGCCCGGGATGACCCGGTAACCGCCGCCTGGCAGGTACTGCCCTTTCACCTTGAAATCTCTAGAGTCCAAACCCTTCTGTCGGAAATACGCATCGAGCGAGTCTCGCAGGTCCGGATTGAGGCGATGCAGGCCACCAATCCCGATCGTGATGGTTTCCTGTTTCGGAAAGACCCAGCCGTAACCCCAGCGCGCCGCGCTGAAATCGATTTCGACGCGATCGCCCTGGTGCGGCAGCCTGTCACGCGGCACTTCCGCTTCCAGCGCAAAGGCAATACGCGCAGGATCGAACGATTGTCCGAATAGCGCCTTGGCGACGAGACTGTTGACGCCGTCCGCACCGATCAAAAAGCCGAATGCGATTTCCTCGCCCGAGCGAAGCGTGATCGACTGCCGTTGCAGATCGATGTCACTGACGGCACGCCCAAGTTTCAGCGTCGCGCCCGCTGCTTCGGCCAGGCCGAGCAGGTAATGATCGAAACTGAACCGCGTCGTGAAATGGATGCTTGCCCGGACTTTATAGGACGCGAGAAACCGTCCTCTCGAAAAGAACGAGACATCCTGGGAGGAGTTGATCAGATCAGCCTTCCAGCGCCGCTTAAAAACGCGCTCGAACTCTCTTTTGCTGCGAAACGTCAGCCCGCCGCCGCACAGCTTATCGCGAGGGAATTCCGATTTATCGATCAGACACACTTTCTTGCCGGCGACAGCAAGCGTGTAAGCGGCGGCCGATCCAGCCGGACCGCCACCAACGACAACGGCGTCGTATCGATCGACTGCCATGGACAGCGGCTATCCCCCGGTTCGCTGACCTCTACGTCTCGATTGCCGGCTCGCGTCCGACGAGCCGCGCCAATTGCTTCAGGCGGCTGTACAGCCGGTCGCTGGTCAGTTTACTGAAGCGCCCCGGCAGCGCCAGCACCAGTCTGCCGCGTTTCACTTGCATCGGCGTTTTCGGCAGCACGCCGTCCTGCCCTGCCGTGAGAATATAGGCAACGCGCATCGCAGCGCCGAGCACGCGGGCGCGATCGAGGATGCGCGGCGTCGCCAGTTCGCGCAGACGCGGCGAAAGCTCGTCTTCGCTCAAACCGGCATGGCGGAAATAAACCGACAGCGCGAGATAAGCACGGCTCGGATGATCGATGGCGACGAACGCGCCATGCGCGATGATGTTCATCGACTGCTCGCCGCGATAATCCGGATGGGCGCGCCAGCCGATATCGCCGAGCAGACACGCAGCGTGACGCAAGCGGCGTTCGTCGGCGGTTTCATCGAGGCCCGACGACGCCATGAAACGGTCGGTCCACTCGACCAATTCCTCACCATGGATCGGTGAGCGCGAACGAAGCACATTGAGATCTGCCGCGGCGGCGATCAGCGGATCGCGGCCGCGTTCGCGTGCCGGCAGCAGCGAATAGAGCAGACCTTCGCGCACGCCCATCACCGAGATGACGACTTCCTTCGGCTTGATGGTGCGTACCAGATTTTCCAGCACCACCGCGGCGTAAGCGAGCAGCGGCCGGCGCGCCGCGTTGACGACTTCGATCTTTGACAGCGTTTCCGTGTCGACGCGATGCACGAGCCGCGAGAACTCCAGCGCTTCGCGCGCCGCGATCCGGTAATTGTGCATCACGTGGAACGGATAGCCGGTCTGCCACATATGCAGCCGCGCCAGCGCGCGCCAGGTGCCGCCGACGGCATACAACGTGCGGCCCTCGCCTTCCTTGAGCAGCGGCATGCCGCGGAAGGAGTCCTCGACAACCTTCTCGGCCTTCTTGAGCGACCTGCCGGCAATGTCCTGCAAGGCGAGACCGCCGAGCGGCAGCGTCAAACCACCGCGCACGCGCGAGCCGTGGACGTCGACCAGCTCCAGCGAACCGCCGCCAAGATCGCCGACAATGCCGTCCGGCTTGTAGATGCCCGAAATGACGCCGAGCGCGGTCAGTTGCGCCTCGCGTTTTCCCGACAGAATCTTGATCGGCGTGCGGCAGATCCGGCTGGCTTCGGCGATGAAGGCCGGACCGTTGCGGGCATCGCGGCAGGCGGCTGTGGCAATCGCCCAGACCTTGCGGACATGCAGCGTGTCGCACAGAGCGCGGAATCGTACCAAGGCGGTTAGCGCGGCATCGATGGCATCGAGCGCCAGAAGGCCGGTGGTCTGCACCTGCCGACCGAGACCGGCCAGCACCTTTTCGTTGAAGATTGGGGTCGGCGACCGGGTCAGCCCTTCGTAGATGACGAGACGGACTGAGTTAGAGCCGATATCGATGACGGCAATCGGCGGGCCATGCTTGAGCCGCCCCTGAGCGGAGGCTTCGGCCTTGCCCGAGCGCTTACGCGCCTTCGGCGTGGCGGCGGATGAGGCTGCGCGGGGACGATTCCTTGAGCGACTTACCACGGCCAGACAGACTCGGATTGGTCATGAAATACTTGTGGGCGTTGAACGGTTCCTCGCCCGGCGCAGCCTTTATGCGCGTCGAACTGCCGTCCGGCAAGACCATCCAGCTCTGCTCGTTATCCTTGAAATTAGCAGCCATAATCTGGCCCAAAATCTGCTCGTGCACGGTGGCGTTCAGGATCGGCGTCAGCACCTCGACACGGCGGTCTAGATTGCGCGGCATCATGTCGGCTGACGAAATATAGAGCGCGGCCTTAGCGTGCGGCAGCGCATGACCCGCGCCGAAGACGTAGATACGGCCGTGCTCAAGGAAACGGCCGACGATGGATTTGACATAAATATTATCGGACAGGCCCGGCACGCCCGGACGCAAGCAGCAAATGCCACGCACCACGAGGTCGATGTCCACGCCCGCCATCGACGCATCGTAAAGCGCGTCGATGATTTCCGGGTCGACCAGCGAATTCATCTTCATCCAGATGCCGGACGGCTTGCCAGCCTTGGCGTTGGCGGCCTCCTGCGCGATGTGATCGAGAATGCGTCGGCGCAGGCCGCTCGGCGAGATCGCCATTTTTTCCAGTTCGGCAGGCTCGGCGTAGCCGGTGATGTGATTGAAGATGCGCGCCACGTCGCGGCCGATCACGGCATCGGCCGTGAAGAAAGACAGATCGGTATAGATGCGCGCTGTCACCGGATGATAATTGCCGGTGCCGATATGCACATATGTGGCGAGCGCACCGCCCTCGCGGCGCACCACCATCGACAGTTTGGCGTGGGTCTTGAGTTCAATGAAGCCGTAGACGACCTGCACGCCGGCGCGTTCGAGATCGCGCGCCCAGCGGATATTGGCTTCCTCGTCGAAGCGGGCTTTCAGTTCGATCAGCGCGGTGACGGATTTTCCCGCTTCCGCGGCTTCCACCAGCGCCTTGACGATCGGGGATTCCGCGCTCGTGCGATACAGCGTCTGCTTGATCGCGACCACGTTGGGATCGCGCGCCGCCTGATTGAGGAACTGCACCACCACGTCGAACGATTCATACGGGTGGTGGACAACGAGATCCTTCTGCCGAATGGCAGCAAAGGCATCGCCGGCGTGATCGCGGATACGCTCGGGATAGCGCGGATTATACGGCACGAATTCGAGGTCGGGCCGGTCGAGCTTGGTGAGCTGGGCGAGATCGTTGAGAGCCAGCACGCCGTCGACCATAAACACTTCGTCGTCGGCAACCGCCAGCGCGCGCTGCACGAAGCTGCGTAACTCCACAGGCATCGTCGCGTTGAGTTCAAGCCGGATCACCGAACCGCGGCGGCGCTGCTTCAATGCGGTCTCGAACAGCCGCACCAGATCTTCGGCTTCTTCTTCGATTTCCAGATCGGAGTCGCGGATAACGCGGAACGCGCCCTGCCCTTTGACCGTGTAACCGGGGAACAACCGGCCGATGAACAGCGCGGTGGCTTCCTCGAGCGCGATCAGGCGAATGCTTTGGTCGGCGCTCGGCAGACGGATGAAGCGCTCGATCTTCTGCGGCATGCGGATGAGCGCGCTCATCGCCTTGCCGTCTTTGGTGCGCGACAGCTGCAAGGCCATCGAGAAGCCGAGATTGGGAATGAACGGGAACGG
>CAISIV010000298.1 GCA_903885555.1 uncultured Hyphomicrobiales bacterium | reverse complement strand
TCGTTCGGGCCATAGACGTTAAAGAATTTCAGACCGGCCCAGCGTGGCGGCAGTTTCTCTTTTTTGACGTAGCGATCGACCAGCGCGAGGTCGAACAGATGCTTGCTCCAGCCGTAGAGATTCATCGGCTTGAGCTGGCGCAATGCCGGCAGCGACCAGTCGTCGGTGAAGCCCAGTTCACCATCGCCATAGGTGGCGGCTGAAGACGCGTAGATGAAGGGCACGCGGTTGTCGGTGCACCAGTCGAGCAGCCGCAGCGATAAACGGAAATTATTCTCCATCACCAAATCGCCGTCGGTCGCGGTGGTGTCGGAAATCGCGCCCATATGGATGACGGCGTCGAGCTTGCGGCCCTCGAGCCATTTGGCCAGTTCGGCGGGCGGTACCAGGTCCGCGACCTGATGCTTCGCGAGATTGCGCCATTTGGCGTCGTCTTTGCCCAACAGATCGTTGACGACGACGTCGGTCGCGCCGGTCTCGTTGAGACTGGCGACCACGTTGGACCCGATAAATCCGGCGCCGCCGGTGACGAGAAACATGCCGAACCCCTTAATCCGGGCCAACCTTTGCCCCAGACGGGGGAAAGGCGCAAATATTAGGCCCTATTGCCCCGCAAATGGCGCTGGAAACGGTAAATAGGGCGACTGGACGGTTCCCGCGCCCCGGAGTAACGCCTGTACGAGGCCCTCCGAGGCCCGGGAATCCCCCTGTTCAGTCACCTCAAACGGCCATTTCCAACTGTGACGCCGCCCGCCCCCATCATCATCATTCCCTATGTCTGGATCGGCGACTTCGTCCGCGTCCATTCGGTGGTGAAGCTGCTGCGCGAACAGGCGCCGGACCGGCCGGTGGACATGGTCTCCTCGACCCTGTGCGCACCGCTGGCCGACTACATGCCGGGCGTTCGCAAGGCGATCGTCGTCGACATGCCGCGCCGCCGCCTCGGCGTGCCGCAGCAACGCGAATTGGCGGACAAGCTTTCGGCCGAGCACTACGGCCAGGCGCTGGTGATGTCGCGCAAATGGAAAGCGGCACTGGCGCCGTGGCTCGCCGGCATCTCCATCCGCACCGGCTTTGCCGGCGAAGCGCGCTTCGGCCTGCTCAACGACATGCGCTGGGGCGAACGCGCGCTGCCGCGCATGATCGATCAGATGGGCGCGCTCGCTTTGCCGAAGGGCGCAACACTTCCGAAAGACTGGCCGTTGCCGGAATTGCGCGTGCCGGCCGATGAGATCGCACAATGGCGCTCGCGCAACAATCTCACAGCCGACACCGGCCCCATCGTCACACTGTCGCCCGGCGCGGTCGGCGCCGGCAAAGCGTGGCCTGTCGCGCATTACGCCGAACTCGCACGCGCACTCGTCAAGGACGGCGCAGCGATCTGGGTGCTCGGCGGCCCGAACGAAACGTCGGCGGCACAACAAATTGCCGAAGCCGCCGGATCGCGCGTGCGCGATCTCACCGGCAACGATCTGCGCAACGCGATCCTGGCGCTCGCCGCGGCCGATGTGTCGGTGACGAACGATTCCGGATTGATGCACATCTCCGCTGCGATCGGCACGCCGACCGTCGCGATCTTTGGACCCACCAGCCCGTGGCACTGGAAACCGCTCAATCCAGTCGCTGCCATTCTGGAACCCACCAGCGACGAAGCCTCGCGCCTGCGCGCCCGCACGCAAGGCAACGACGCCGTGGCGCATCACCGCACCGACGATGTGGCGGTCGAGACCGTGCTTTCAGCCGTGCGAAACGTCCTTGATCAGCGAAAAAGTCGTTGATCCCCTGAGGCTTAGGCCGTTAACGTTTGCGCTGGCGCTAACCTGACGAACCGCCTATTCCGTGCTATCAAAATCTCCGAAATAACCTGGATCGCGACAAACGCATGGCCAAGCTCAAGGCAGCCACTATGACCAACGACCGCGCGCAAGCTTCGATCGCTTCGGCGCTGCGCACGCTCGACGCCGAAGGCAGCGGCATCGATGCGCTCGCCGCAGCGCTGCGCGATGGCCTCGGCGGCTCGTTCGCCGCCGCGATCGAATTGATCCGCGCCGCGCAAGGCCGCGTCATCGTCACAGGCATGGGCAAGTCGGGTCACGTCGGTCACAAGATCGCGTCGACCTTCGCTTCAACAGGCACGCCCGCGCTGTTCGTGCATCCGGCCGAAGCCAGTCACGGCGACATGGGCATGATCACCAAGGCCGACGTCATCCTGGCGCTGTCCTGGTCCGGCGAGACAGCCGAACTCAAGAATCTCACCGACTATTCGCAGCGTCACAACATCGGCCTGATCGCGATGACTGCGAGCGCCGACTCGACATTGGCCAAAGCTGCCGACGTTGTCTTGACGCTGCCGCAGGCCGACGAGGCCTGCCCGCACAATCTGGCGCCGACCACCTCTGCGCTGATGCAGTTGGCGCTCGGCGACGCGCTGGCGATTGCCTTGCTGGAGAGCCACGGCTTCACCGCCGTACAGTTCGGCATGCTGCATCCCGGCGGCAAGCTGGGCGCATTGCTCAAGACCGTGCGCGACATGATGCATTCGGGTGATTCAGTGCCGCTGGCGCCGCTCGGCACCAAGATGTCGAATGCCATTCTGGAAATGTCGGCCAAAGGCTTCGGCTGCATCGGCATCACCGACGACAACGGCAAGCTGGTCGGCATCATCACCGACGGCGATTTGCGCCGGCACATGCGCAACAATTTGCTCGACTCGCTGGTCGATGACGTGATGACGCGCAAGCCCAAGACGATCAGGCCCGATCAACTGATCAGCGAGACGCTCGACGTTCTCAATTCGCTGAAGGTGACGGCCCTGTTTGCCGTCGAAGCCGGCAAGCCGGTCGGCGTCATCCACGTCCACGATCTGCTGCGCGCGGGCGCGGCTTGAACCAACGCAATGTGATCATCATCGGCGGCGGCCCGGTCGGCTGCGCGCTGGCCCTCGATCTTGGTCTGCGTGGCGTTTCAAGCGTTGTCCTCGAAAGCCGGAAGACGCTCGGAAACATTCCGAAAGGCCAAGGGCTGACCCAGCGCACCCTCGAGCACTTCCATTTCTGGGGCCTGACGGAAGAACTGCGTGCCGCCCGCCTCATGCCGCGGGGTTATCCCATCGGCGAAATCACGGCTTACCGCAATCTCGCCAGCGACTATTGGCACGCGCCAGCCGGCCGGGAAGTCGTCAATGATTTCTTCTTCCAGAAGAACGAGCGGCTGCCGCAATACAGAATGGAAGCCGTATTGCGCCGGCGATTGGAAGCCCTGCCGAATGCCGACGTCCGATTAGGCGTCACGGCGACCAAAATTGAGCAATCCTCCGACAAGGTCTGCGCGACTTTCGTCGATGAAAACGGCACGAGTGCAACGTTTGAAGCCGATTATCTGATCGGCTGCGACGGCAGCCACTCCATGGTTCGCGAGAGCGCCGGCATCGCGCGCAGCGGAACGAATTTCGATCAGAACATGGTGCTGATCGTTTTCCGGTCGCGCGACCTGCACGAGAAGCTCAAGCGCTTCCCGGAGCGATCGACCTATCGCGTGCTGGATCCCGACCTGCACGGCTATTGGAAATTCTTCGGGCGCGTCGATGTCGGGGAAGAGTTTTTCTTCCATGTCCCCATTCCGAACGACATCGACCGGAAGAATTTCAATTTCAATGAATGCCTGTTCAATGCGACGGGCTTTGAATTCAGCTTTGAAATTCTCCACGCGGGATTTTGGGATCTGCGCAACGCCGTCGCCTCGACCTATCGCGAAGGCCGTATCTTCATCGCCGGCGATGCAGCCCACAGTCATCCGCCATATGGCGGCTATGGCCTCAACAACGGCCTCGAAGACGCGGTCAACCTGAGCTGGAAAATGGCCGCGTCCTTCGCCGGCTGGGGTAGCGATCGACTTCTCGACAGCTATTCAGCCGAGCGAGAGCCGATCTTCCGTGAAGTCGCGGAGGACTTTATTGCCGCGCGCATCCGCCAGGACGATGCGTTCCTGACGCGCTACAATCCAACGCGCGATCGTGCGGAGTTCGAGGCCGCATGGAAAGCGCGCGAGACCGATGTCGGTTCGCGCCGCAAAGCCTACGAACCGCATTACGACGGCTCTTCGGTCATATGCGGGGCACCGGACGGGAAAACCGAGGCCCGTGGCGTTCACAGCCTCCAGGCGCGCGCCGGCCATCATCTGTCGCCGCAGGTCTTGTCGAGTGGACGCAACGTCTATGAAGAATTGGGGCGGGACTTCACGCTCATCGCGCTGGCGGCCGATACGGAGGCCGATGCCTTCGAGCAGGCGGCGCAGTCGCGCAAAGTACCGCTGAAGATCATACGCGATACCGCGACGGCGGCACGCGAGAATTACGGATCGCCGCTCATTCTCGTCCGGCCCGATCAACACGTCGCCTGGGTCGGGGAAACGGCCGAAGATGCAAGCGGCATCATACAGAAAGCTGCCGGGCAATGAGGGCGCGAACATATCTGGCACTGGGTTTAGCCTTGGCGCTGGCGACACCGGCAGCCGCCGCGGACTATCCGGACCATCCGATCAAGTTGATCGTGCCGGCGCAGCCCGGCGGCATTAACGACACGGTCGCGCGGATCATCCAGCCGAAACTCGTCGAGGCCTTGAAACAGCCCATCGTGATCGAGAATAAATCCGGCGCCAACAACCTGATCGGCACCGATTTCGTCGCGAAGTCGGCGCCTGACGGTTACACGCTTGTCGTTGTGCCCGCTTCGCACTCGGTCAATCCAGCGGTTCGCAAGATGCCGTTCGATACCGAGCGCGATCTCGTGCCGATCATTCTGATCGGCAAGAACGCACTGATGTTTTTGGTCAATCCGGCAATTCCGGTGAAAAGCGTGCAGGAGTTTTCAGCACTGGCGAAGGCGCAACCCGATAAATTTTCTTTCGCGACGCCCGGCGTGGCCAGTCAGGCCCATCTCGTGCTGTCACAGTGGGCTTCTGTTGCCGGGGTCGCGGCGACGCAAATTCCGTATCGCGGCGGCGCACCGGCGATGCTCGCGACCATCTCGGGCGAAGCTCAATTTACAATGATGTCGGGCGTACTGGCTGCGCCGCAAGTCGCGGCTGGCACGTTGCGAGGGCTGGCCGTCGGCAGCCTGGAGCGCGACCCGCACTTCCCCGATATTCCGACACTCAACGAAAGTGGCTATCCGGGCCTCGAAGCCGTCACATGGGTCGGCGTCTTCGCACCGGCCGGGACACCGCCGGCGATCGTCGCGCGCCTGAACGCCGAAATCGATCGCGTGATCCACGACCCCGACGTTGCGGCGAATCTCGACAAGCAGGGCCTTATCGTCCAGGGCGGCCAGCCTGACCTTCTTGGCCGGCTAGTCACCACCGAGATCGCGCGCTGGACCGCCGTTGCGCGTCAAGGAAACATCAGCGTCGAGCGCTGACGAAGTAAGCCGTTATTTCGGCGTGATGCCCGCGGCCTTCAACAGTTTGCCGTAACGATCGGCGTCGGCGCGGATGATCGCGTCGAACTGCTCGGGCGAGTTCGCGGCCGGAACGGCGCCCAGCGTTTCCAGACGCTTCTGCACTTCCGGGTCCTTCATCACCGCCGCGATGTCATCGCTGACCTTCTTCAGCACCGGCGCCGGAGTCTTGGCAGGAGCCATCATGCCGAACCAGGAATCGTATTTGTATTCGGACATGCCGGCTTCGGCGAAAGTCGGCACGTCGGGCAAAGCCGGATTGCGCTGCGGCGTGGCAATCGCCACCGCGCGGACCTTGCCCGACTGAATGAAGCTCAGCGCGGTGCCGAGAAACGCCATGCTCAACTGCGCATCGCCGCGCATCAGGCTGGTGAGCTGCTCGGGCGTGCCGCGATAGGGAATGTGGACGATATCGATCGCCGCGGTCTGCTTGAGCAGTTCGCCGGCGATATAGTTCGAGCTGGCAAGACCCGCCGACGCGAAGTTCAGCTTGCCCGGATTGGCTTTCGCCAACGCGGTGAATTCCTTCAAATTGTTGGCCTGCACTTCCGGCGCGACGATCAGCACCAGCGGCACCGAGGCGACCTCGGCGACACCGGCAAAGCTCGTAATCGGATCGATGGTCAGATCCTTGTTGAGCGCGCTGAGAATGGTGTGGCCGTTGGAGGTCAACATCAGCGTGTAGCCATCGGCGGGGCTGTTGGCGACGCTGATAGTGCCGGTGATGCCGGGCTTGTTTTCGACGATCACCGTCTGCTTCCAGAGACCGCCGAGCTTGTCGGCCAGAATGCGCGCCAGAATGTCGGTGTTGCTGCCGGCAGAGAACGGAACCACGATCTTGACGATCTGGTTCGGATAGGCGGTCTGCGATACGGCGGCGGACGCCGACATCAGTACCGAGACAAGACACGCGAAGAAAATTCTGCCGATCGTCATGTGATTTTTCTCTTTTTACAAACGGTGGCCGGATCCGCCGCTTTCTAACCGCTGGCGCCCGGCGGGCGCAAACAGTTTCGGCGTTCAGCGCACCAGCTGTTCCACCGCTTCCCTCACCGCGTCGAGCGACGGCGGCGTGCCATGCGCGCCGAGAACGGTGAGTTTTCCGCTGCCCACCGGCTTGGTCAGGCTCGGTTCGCTGCCGGCAAAGATCGCAACCAGCGGCACGTCCAGCGCCGCGGCCAAGTGAAGCAGTCCGGTATCGACGCCGACCACGAACTGCGCCCCGGCAATCAGACGCGCGACGGAATCGAGCGGCTGGCGCATTGGCACGCGCGCGCCGGGCACATTTGAAGCGATGCGCTCGCTGCGCGCGCGCTCGTCTTCCGTGCCCCATGGCAAAACAATCTCAAGGCCGTCCCGGCTTAGCGCTTGGCCGAGCGCAATCCAGTTTTCTTCCGGCCATTGTTTTTGCGCCTGGGCGGTCGCGTGCAGGAACACGACATAGCGATTTCCCGGGCTCGTCAGTTTGGCGCGGTCGAGCCCGAAGTCCGGCGCGCCCTGCGGCTCGTAGCCTAGCGCGAGCCCTGTGAGGATCCGGTTTCGATCGACGGCGTGCAACGAACGGCTGACGCGATGGCGGACATCGTAGAAATAAGACGCCAGCGGTTCCTTGATACTCTGACTGTCATAGCCATGACGTTTGTCCTTTGCGAAGCGGCTCAGAACCGCGGTGCGCATCAGGCCCTGGACATCGATGACCTCGTCATAACGGCTGGCGCCGATCAGGCGCAGGCTTGCCGAAATCTCGCGCCATGTCGCAGGCGCATAGAGCGACTTGCGCCAGCGCCGCCAGGCGACCGCAACGACATCGTCGACCGCCGGATGCAGGCGGGCCAACGGCACGAAGGCCTCCTCGACCAGCCAGACCAGCCGGTCATGAGGACGGTGCCGGCGCGCCTCGGTCACGGCGGGCATGTGATGGATCACATCGCCGAGTGAAGAGGTCTTTATGAATAAAATATCGGCCATATTTCGTCGTATTCAATGCGCATGATCGTTTGCGAAAGCCAAGTCTGGCGATTCTTCGGGTCAATAGCGCGATTGTATTCGTATACCGGCCATTAAGCATGGCCACCATATCCAAGGCGACTCGTGCGCGGCCTAAAGTCTCATTCACGGTCGGCCGTTATGGTATCCGGGCAATTTAAAGGGTATTGAGCATGACGATCCTGGTCACGGGCGGCGCCGGCTATATCGGCAGCCATATGGTCCACGAACTCACCGACGCCGGCGAGCCGGTCGTGGTGCTGGACAACCTGTCGACCGGGTTCCGTTTCCTTATTCCCGGCTCCGTGCCTTTCGTCTCCGGCTCGACCGGCGACCGCGAACTGGTGAAGAAGACCATCGAACGCTATGGCGTGACCGCCATCATTCACTTCGCCGCTTCGGTCGTCGTGCCGGATTCGATCAGCAATCCGCTCGGCTACTACCGCAACAACACGATGAACACCTGCACTTTGCTCGATGCAGCCATCGAGTCCGGCGTGCGGCAGGTGATCTTCTCCTCGACCGCGGCCGTCTACGGCAACGCCGAGCAGAATCCGGTTCCCGAAAATGCCGCCACCGCGCCGATCTCGCCGTACGGCACCTCGAAGCTGATGTCGGAAATCATGCTGCACGACTCCGGCAAGGCGCACGGCCTGCGTTTCGTCATCCTGCGCTATTTCAACGTCGCCGGCGCCGATCCCAAGCTGCGCACCGGTCAATCGACCGCGGGCGCCACGCATCTGATCAAGGTCGCCTGTGAAGCGGCACTCGGCAAGCGTCCGAAGATGGACGTCTACGGCACCGATTTCCCGACTCCGGACGGCACCGGCATTCGCGACTACATCCACGTCAGCGATCTGGCGCGTGCGCATTCGGCCGCGCTCGGCTATCTGCGCCGCGGTGGCGAGAGCAAGACCTTCAATTGTGGTTACGGCAAAGGCGCATCGGTGCTCGAAGTCATCGACGCGGTGCGCCGGATCAGCGGCCGCGAATTCCCGGTCGAGGTCTGCGGACGCCGGCCCGGCGACCCGGCAGCGCTGGTTGCCAATGTGGACCGCATCCGCGCCACGCTGGAATGGCGCCCGCAGTTCCAGGACCTGGACACGATCGTGGCGCACGCTTACGCGTGGGAGCGCAGGCTTTCCGGCAAACGCGAGACCGCGGCGGCCTAAAACCGCGCTAAACTGCGGTTTTCTCAGTCGTTTTTATCCACCTTTTGGCTTGAATTCTTTGCTCTTAGAGGGCAAGGAAACGGCTGCCTGTGCGTAATTTAATTGCGCAATTTAATTTCGCATGATCGCGCGATCCTGCGCCCACCACCGGCCCGACTGAGAGCGGATGAACGATCAAATTCTACAATCGGCCGACGACGAGCGTTACCGCGCCACCACCCTCATCAGGCGGTTGCTGACGGAACAAGGCCTCGTGCACTGGAAAAAGTACGCAGTCGCCTTCACGCTGATGGCGATCTCGGCGGCCTGCACCGCCTTGAGCGCCTATCTGATCGGCGACGTCATCAACCAGGCCTACGTTAACCGCAATTTGCCCGGCATCGTCATCCTCGGCGGCATCACCGCTGCGCTGTTTGCCGTAAAGGGCGTGGCCACCTACGGCCACAGCGTGATGCTGTCGCATATCGGCAACCGCATCATCGCCAATAACCAGCGCGCGGTATTTGCCAAGCTGCTCAGCGAAGGTCTGCGCTTCTTCTCGGACCGGCATTCGACCGAATTCATCGCGCGGCTGTCGACCGGCGCTGCTTCGGCGACACAGGTCATCAACCTGCTGGTCGTATCGTTCGGACGTGACCTGCTGTCGCTGATCGGGCTCATCATCGTCATGGTGGTGCAGGACCCGCTGATGTCGTTCTTCAGCTTCATCGTCGCGCCGCCGGCTTTCCTGATCCTACGCAAGCTGATCCGCCGCATCTATGCGATCGCGCGCACGCAGTTCCACGGCGGCACCCGCATTCTGGAGACACTGCAGGAAACCTTGCAGGGCATCCGCATCGTCAAAGCCTTCACGCTGGAAGACACCATGCGCGAGCGCTTCGACCGCAACGTCGCGGCCGTCGAGCACGAGGCCAACAAGATGGCCCGTGTCGGCGCGCGCGCCAGCCCGCTGATGGAAACGCTGGGCGGCTGTGCTATTGCGATTGCCATTACGTACGGTGGCTATCGCGTCATCGACACCGGTGCGACGCCGGGACAGTTTTTCTCGTTCATCACGGCGTTCCTGCTGGCCTATGAGCCGGCCAAGCGGCTGGCGCGCCTCAACATCGAACTCAACAGCGCGCTCGTGGGCGTGCGCGTGCTGTTCGAGGTGATCGACAGTCCGCCGACCGAGCCGTCCGACCTCAACATGCCGGCGCTGAAAGTCGGCACCGCGCGGCTGGAACTCGAGGACGTGCATTTCCATTATCGCAGCGACGAGTCGATTTTGCGCGGCATGTCGTTTGTCGCCGAGCCGGGGATGCTGACCGCACTCGTCGGGCCTTCGGGCGGCGGCAAGTCCACCGTGTTCAGTCTGATCATGCGCTTCTACGACACCGAGCGCGGTAAGCTGACGATCGACGGCCAGGATATCAGCGCGGTGTCGCGGCATTCGCTGCGCCAGAACATCGCCTATGTCGGCCAGGACGTGTTCCTGTTCCGCGGTACGGTTCGCGAGAACATAGCCTTCGGCAAGCCGGGCGCCAGCGAGGACGAAATCGTGGCGGCGGCGAAGGCTGCCTACGCGCACGACTTCATCACGACCTTCCCGCGCGGCTACGATACGCCGGTCGGCGAGCATGGTTTGCAACTGTCCGGCGGCCAGCGCCAGCGCGTCGCCATTGCGCGCGCGCTGATCAAGAATGCGCCGATCATTCTGCTCGACGAAGCCACCGCGGCGCTGGATTCCGAATCCGAGCTTCAGGTACGCGAAGCCATGGAGCATCTCTGCAAGGGCAAGACGACGCTGGCGATTGCGCACCGCCTGCACACCATTTCGCACGCCGACCGTATCTACGTCGTCGAAGACGGTCGTGCGGTTGAATCCGGCCGCCATGATGAGTTGCTGAGCAAGGACGGCCGCTACGCGGCGTTCTATCGCCTGCAACTCAAGCAGCAGGAAGCCCGGCCGCAAGCCGAACCCGCTCCGGCGATGAGCTGATCCGATGGCCGCGGCGCCCCTGACGATGAACGCGCCTGAACTGAGCATCGTCGTTCCGAGCTTCAACGAATCCGAAAACATCCCGGTGCTGGTCGACCGGCTGCGCACGGCGCTCGACGGCATCAATTGGGAAATGATCGTCGTCGACGACGATTCGCCGGACGGCACCGCCGACGTCACGCGCCGGATCGGCGCGACCGACAGCCGCATCCGCTGCATCCGCCGCGTCGGACGCCGCGGGCTGGCCGGCGCTTGCCTCGAAGGCATGCTGGCGAGCCAGGCGCTCTTTGCCGCCGTGATCGATGCCGATCTGCAGCACGACGAAAAACTGCTGGCGCCGATGCTGGCGAAGATGCGCGAAGGCGCGACCGACATCGTGATCGGCACCCGATACGCCGAGGGCGGCAGCACCGGCGACTTCTCAAGCGGCCGGAAATGGATCAGCGTTACCGCGACGCGCGTGGCCAACCTTGTGCTCGGTCGCAAGCTGTCCGATCCGCTCAGTGGTTTTTTCATGCTGCGGCGTGCGGTGGTCGAAGGCATCGCTGGCGAATTGTCGACGCACGGCTTCAAGATCCTGCTCGACATCGTCTCGACCGGCGGACCGTCGCTGCGCATCGCCGAACTGCCCTATACGTTCGGCCTGCGGTTCCAGGGCGCAAGCAAGCTCGATACCCGCGTGGCGTTCGATTATGCCGGCCTGCTGCTGGCGAAAGCGACGCACAATCTTTTGTCGCTGCGCTTCATCTTCTTCTGCCTCGTCGGTCTGACCGGCATCGGGGTACACTTTGCCGTGCTGTGGGCCGGCGTGAGGCTGTTCCATCTTGAGTTCGGCTGGGCGCAGGCTCTGGCGATTGCCGTCGCCATCGCCACGAACTTCCACCTCAACAACCAGATCACCTATCGCGACCAGCGGCTGACCGGCGTCAATTATCTGACGGGTCTGATGCTGTTCTATGTGATCTCAAGCATCGGCGCGATTTCCAATCTCAGCGTCGGCACGTGGCTGTTCGGCCACGAACAGACCTGGTGGCTCGCTGGCCTTGGCGGCGCGGCCATGAGCGTCGTGTGGAACTACGCGGTGTCGTCGCTGATGGTCTGGCGCCGCTAGGCAGCGTCCCGCTCGGTCTGCCGCACGTCGTCACGCACAATGACGAAGGCGAGAAACGCCAGCAGCACCAGCGCGCTGATCACCAGAAAATTGTGCCGGTACGACCACTCCGTCAAAAAGTGGCCGGCAAGATCGTTCGACGTCGCCGTTCCCATGATGAAAGCAATCGCCATGGTGATAATGGCCGGCACGCGCAACGAGCGGTCCCGGATCGCCAGGCCGATCACCGTCATGTGGGGCAGCACGAGCAGGATGTAGTGATAGCGGCTGGTCATCGGCGACAGCATCATCATGCTGATCAAGAGAATCGAACCATCGATCGCAACGAAATCATCGCGCCGCGCCGAGCGCAGCAGCAGCAAGCCGACAAAGGCAATATAAACCGCGCAGAGGGCGTAAAGTATTGCCTTCATATGCGCGGCGGCCGGCGTGTCGGCCACCAGACGCGCCACCGTTCCCGAAAACGAGTGGTTGAGAATGTTGGCGCCCATCCAGCTCGACCAGAAGAGTGCGCCGGGGTTGGCCTCGTTCGCCAGGGCCGGACCGGCGACCTGCCGCCACCACGTCTCGAGATAATGCGGGTGCATGCCCTTCAGCGCGGCATAGGCGTCCGGCAACAGCCACAACATCACGAACACGGCGGTGAAAATCACCGCCGCAACGAAGCGGCGCTTGACCACGAGGTAAGGCAGGAACACCAGCGGCGTCGCCTTGATCGCTGCAGCGAGCCCCAGCAGCAAGCCGGAGACGAAAGTCCGGTTCTGCACGATCGCCCAGAGGCCGAGATAAATGATGAAAGCCGCCAGCGTGTCGTAGGCCTGATACTCGAAAACCGCGAGCACGAACTTGAGGCTGACGATCACGGTGACGATGCGCAGCCACGCCAGTTCGATTTGGCTCCAGCGACCGGGCAACATTTTGAGTACCAGCTTTTCCGACACCCAGAAACAGCCGACAGTCGCTGCAACCGAGATCAGGTACCAGACCACGACGCGCAGTCCCATCGGCAGCGCCGCGAAAGGCGCCATCAGAAAGGCGAAGGCCGGTGGATAGCTGAACATCTCGGCGCAGGTGCGCAGCGGTTCGCCGTTCAACACGCAGACGCCGCCTTGCGGATAGATCTCCATACCGACGGTGTCTTTGGCGAAACGCCGGTAGTAGGCCGCAAACCCGATGGCGAGGCCAACCCAAGGCCCGTAGCGGCGCAGTGCCGTATCCCGCGCCAACCAGTTCTCGACGGCAGCCTGCCACATTACTTTTAGCCTTGGTTTTCAATGCCCAAACGGGAAAAGCGAAATCCAGTGGATACCGCCTATTCCCACCGGCACCATAGTTTTAAAAGGCAAAATCGCAAAGCGAGGGACAGGAGCCACAGCCAAGTTTGCCGCCCTATGGGCAGGCCGTATTTTGCTTTATGAAAGCACTGATCAATCATCGCCGCGGACGTCGCTGGGGAATTTCATTTGAACGGATTTATTTCGGCACGCGTCAACGCATGGCGCCAAAGCGTCGGCATCGAGAAGCTTTTCGTCACCGGCTGGGGCGGAGCGATTGCGTCGATCCTGGTTGCACTGGTCGTGCTGTCTTTCGCGGTCGGGTTTTGGTGGCCGTATTGGCGCTCGGGCGACATGGACATGTGGATGGTCTATGAGGCGTTTCTCCTCAACGACGGATTGCCGCAGGAATATTTCGATCACCCTGCCTACCTGACCATTCTGCTATTGGGGCATTGGTTCGGCGCGCTGCATCAGGTCGGCCTGCTGCCTGCTTATGCCCTGTCTGCGCTCCCGCCAGTGGCTGACAATGTCGCGTCGGGGATTGCCTGGATGCGAGCGACACTGGCCGCGCGCCTGTTGTCGCTTTTCATGGGTTTGGCCTTCGTCACGACGTTCGCCTACCTGATGCGGTCGCTGGTGCGCGACTGGCGTGTCGCCGCGCTTGCTGCCTTTGCGCTCGCGTTCTCCGGCGGCTTCATGATGGAGATCCGTATCGTTCGCACGGAACTGATCGCAGCTGGATTTGCCTACACCGCGCTCTTGATTGCGCTCATTGTCGCGCAGCGGGTCGATAACGCCTGGCGGCCGTTCCTGATCGGCGTCGCGGCTCTGTGTGCAACGCTCGCGATGCTCAACAAAGTGCAGATTCTGTTTCTCGTCGCGGCGATTCCTCCCATTGCCTTGATATTCGGCCGCCGGCTTGATGAACCACAGGCCTTCTGGCGTTCCAACGGCCGTGCGGCCGCCATCGCCGCTGCGTTCGTCGCCGTAGCCATTTTGGCGGCAGCGCTGGCATGGCCGATTGCCATGTCCGGCCTGTTCGATGCGGCTGCCGTCGCCAACCGGATGAGAATTTTCGGCAGCGGAATTCCGGTTTATCAGATCCTCATCGGCGTCTGGATTGTGGCGTGGATGATTGCTTACGCGGTTTTGTATCGCGTCGGTGTGCTGGAAACGGCCTCGGCGATAGCCGCGGTCGTTGCCGGCATAGGTCTCGGCCTTCTGGTTCTCACGTTGCACCCCAATATCCAGAATGCCATCGCGATCATGAACCCGCTGGAGAAAATGCTGGCCTTCGCGTCGGGGGTCAGCAGCGGCAGCGGATCTTTTCTTCACACGTTGCTCGACGGCGCCGGTCTCCTGCTCGCGCGCGAAACGTTCTTTCTGAGCTCGTCGCCGCGGCCGACCCTTTTCATGCACTGGGTCGTGTTCGTCGCCTTGTTTTTTGCCTGGCGCCGGGGCGAGCGCAAAATCGTGTTTCAGGTGCTGGCGTTGTTCGCCGTGGTCTGGGCGATCGATCTGGTCGGCACCATCAGGGGATTGAAGCTCGAATATTTCATCATCACCGACCCCCTGGTGATCATCGCGGCGGCCTGGCTGCTGGTAAAAGTCCCGGCGCTGAAATCGCACCGCTGGGCCTACCCGGTCGTCCTGACGCTCCTGGTGGCAACCGTGAGCGTCGGGCTGGCCGAGCCGATCAAACACAGCTTCAAGCGCGACATGCCGCTCGATTTCTGCGTTCCGCACTTTGCCTATACGAAAAAGATCGAGCGGTTCTCGTATTGCCCGCCTTGAGGGCAGGACGCTCACAAAGCCCTTCCGGAGGCCCGCGGGCGGCGCCCAGCGGTACCGCGCGCCAGCAGGCTCTACAGCAGTTTCAGCCTTGTTCTACGCGCCTAAATGCGATACGCGGTGCCCCACGGAAACCCGCTATTCCTTCCAACATCGTATTTTCAAAGGCAAACTCGCATGAGCGCGGATTACGTCATTCCGGCCGCCCCGCAAGCGACCATCGCGGTCGCCGGCACGACCAAGACCTACCCTGTGCGCCGCATCTGGTGCGTCGGCCGTAACTACATCGAGCACATCCGCGAGATGGGCCAGGACGAGCGCTTGCCGCCGTTCTATTTCGCCAAGGCTGCCGACATGATCGTGCCCGATGGCGGCACCGTGCCGTATCCGACGCTGACCAAGGACATGCATCACGAGGTCGAACTCGTCGTCGCCATCAAGACCGGCGGCCGCAACATTCCGGTCGAGAAGGCCAATGACCACATCTACGGCTACGCGGTCGGCATCGACCTCACCCGCCGCGATCTGCAGATCGCCTCGCGCGACCTGAAGCGTCCGTGGGAAATCGGCAAGACGTTCGATCACTCGGCGCCCTGCGGTCCGATCAAGCCGGCGACCGAAACCGGTCACCCGAAGAGCGGCAAGATCACGCTGAAGTGCAACGGCAAGATCCGTCAGGACGGCGATCTCAACCAGTTGATCTGGAACGTGCCGGAAATCATCTCCAACCTCTCGGAGATGGTCGCGCTCGAACCGGGCGACATCATCATGACCGGCACCCCGGCTGGCGTGGCGGCTTGCGTCGCCGGCGACAAGCTGGAATGCGAAGTCGAAGGCCTGCCGAAGCTGACCATCACTATCGGCAATCCTTTGAAGTAATGCCGCTGAAATAGGCTAAAAGTGAGCACAATGGACCATCCCGCCGCCGCGGGATGGTCCATTTTCTTTTGCAAAATGCCGTTCCGCCGATGGAACTCGGCCGGTTTACGGCGGTTAACGGACTGTTAACAGGCGGGCGAGATACTGCTGTATCGCATTGCGGAGTATTCCAATGGGCGAAGCTTTCAGATCCGAACGGTACTCTTATTCGGCGATCGCCGACGCGAGCACCATGGCCGAGCGGATCATGCAGTTTGCCCCCGCCAGCGACTCCGAAGCCCTCAAGCTGCTGCGCTCGAGCTTCCCGGACCATCCGCTGAGCATGCGGGTCGCCGCGCTCAACCTGCTGATGCGGCGCCACTCCGCCAAGGGCAGCCAGGCCGCCCGCTAGAGGCCCAGATAGGCCTGCCGCACGCGGTCGTCACCCAGCAGCGCCTCGCCGGTCCCCGACAGTGTGATCCGCCCATTTTCCAGCACGTAGGCGTGGCTGGCGAGCTTCAGCGACACCGCCACGTTCTGCTCTACCAGCACGCACGTCAGTCCTTCGCGATTGAGATCGCGCACCGTCTGCAACATGCTTTGCACGATGGTCGGCGCGAGACCCAGCGACGGCTCATCGAACATCACCAACTCCGGAGCTCCCATCAGGCAGCGGCCGATGGCCAGCATCTGCTGCTCACCGCCCGACAGCGTGCCGGCGGCCTGATGCCGGCGTTCGGTCAGCACCGGAAACATCGCGTAGATACGCTCGAGGTTCCTGGCGCGATCGGCGCGCGCGCGCGGCAGCATCGCGCCCATCGCCAGGTTTTCGGCGACCGACAATGACGGGAACACCTGACGGCCCTCGGCTACCTGACCGATGCCGAGATCGCAGACCTTGTGGCTCGGCCAGCCGGCAATATCGAGACCGCGGAAATAGACATGCCCCTGAGCCGGCTTGTGCATGCCGGTGATGGTGCGGATCAGCGAGGTCTTGCCGGCGCCATTGGCGCCGACGATGGCGACGATGGCGCCCTCCTCGATCTCCAGCGAGACGCCGTCGAGCGCCTGAGCATCGCCGTAGAACACGTCGAGATTTTCGATTTTGAGCATCATGAGAGCGCCTCCGCTCCCAGATAGGAATCGATCACTGCCTTGTCGTGCACTACCGCTTGCGGCTCGCCTTGCGCGATCGGCTTACCGTGATTGAGCACCAGGATCTGTCCGGCGAGCGCCATGACCGCGCGCATGACGTGCTCGATCAGCACGATGGTGAGGCCGGTCTCGCGATTGAGCTCGCGCAGAATGGCGACGATGCGATCGGTCTCGGTCGGCCGCAGTCCCGCCATCACTTCGTCGAGCAGCAGCAGCTTCGGATCGGTCGCCAGCGCGCGCGCCACTTCGAGACGCTTGCGGTCGGGCAAGGTCAACGACGAGGCCAGTTGCGCGCGTTTGTCGTACAGGTCGAGGCGGCGCAGCACATCAAGCGCATGGGCGCGCGCGTCAACGACACCATTGCGATGCAACAGCGCGCCGACGATGACATTGTCCTCGACGCTGAGCGCCGGGAACGGCCGCACGATCTGATAGGTACGGCCGATGCCGCGGCGGCACACTTTGTCCGGCGTCAAGCCCTCAATGCGCTCGCCGCGGAACGTGATCGTTCCGCCGTCCGGTGTGTAGACGCCAGCGATCATGTTGAACAGAGTCGTCTTGCCGGCGCCGTTCGGCCCGATGACGGCGAAGATAGCGCCCTTCGGCACCTCGAACGAGAGACGGTCGACAGCAAGGAGGCCGCGGAAGCGTTTGCTGATGCCCTCGACTTTGAGGAGCGTGCTCATTTGCTGCGCTCCGAAAGACCCATGCGACGCGCCAGCCACGGCCACACGCCGTCCGGCAGCGCCATGATCACGAATAGCAGGCAGATGCCATAGAACACCTGCTTGGCGCCCGGCAGATCGATGCCGAGCGCAGCCAGCACGTTATTGAGAATTTCGGCGAGCCCCGTCAGCACGAAGGCGCCGAGGATCGGACCGAACAGCGTGCCGACGCCGCCGACGATCGGACCGAGAATGATCTCGATCGAGCGCGAGATGTGGAAGACCTGCTCGGGAAACAGGTTGTTGTAATAGAAGGCATAGATGACGCCGGCGAAGGATGTCATCGACGCTGAAATTACCACCGCGATCATCTTGTAGTGGAACGTGTCGATGCCGGTGGAACGCGCGGCTTCCTCATCTTCGCGGATCGCGCGCCAGAAATAGCCGATACGGCTCTGCAGCAGCGCGCGGCAGCCGACGAAGGCGAGCGCCGTGGCGGCGAGCAGGATGTAATAAAACATCACCGGCCGGCCACGCAGATGCCAGAGATCGTTGCCGCTGTATTGCGACACCGGCAGGAACAGTCCCGACGAACCGCGCGTCCAGGCCAGATGATCGAAGCCGACGCGGGCGAATTCGCAGACCGCGATGGTAAGAATGGCAAAATAGACGCCACCGACTTTGAAGCGGAACGCCAGGAAACCGATGAAGGCCCCCGCCAGCGCGGCGACCGGCACGGCGACCAGCAGGCCAAGCCATGGCCCGATGCCGAAATGCACATACAGCGCCGCCGCGGTATAGGCGCCTAAGCCTACGTATAAAGCGTGGCCGAGCGATAACTGCCCGGCAAATCCCATCATAATATTCCAAGCTTGGCCTATATAGGCGAAGTACAGGATCAGGATCAGCACGGTGAGCAGATAGTCGCCGGCGATCAGCGGTGCGATCAGCAGTGCCACCGCAAGCACGCCAAGCAGGATCAGAACACGGACTGATACTCCATCGATGAGGCGGCCGAGCATGGTCATGCGGCCCGTTTGCCCATGATGCCCTGCGGGCGGAACAGCAGTACCAGAACCAAGATGGCAAAGGAGAACATGCTTTTGGCCGAGGGAGAAAACAGCAGCCCGGCCATGGCTTCGGTCAACCCGATCAGAAGCCCGCCCAGCAGCGCGCCCGGCATTGAGCCTAAGCCACCCGTGATGACGATGACAAAGGCGAGCAAGGTGTAGCCGTGCCCGAGCGATGGCGTGACGTCGACGATGAGGACAAGCACCACGCCGGCGGCGCCGACGCAGGCGGCGCCGAGGCCGAAGGTCAGTGCGTAGAGATGTTTGACATCGAGTCCGACCACCAGCGCGCCGGTGTAGTTGTCGGCGCAGGCGCGGATCGAGGTGCCCAACGTCGTGTATTTGAAGAACGCAAACAGCGCGGCGGCCACCACCAGTGCCGCAAGCCCCGCATAGGCCTTGGTGGCGTCGACGATGAGCTTGCCGAACTGGAAACTGTCGTACGAATACGACGTCTGGATGCCCTTGGCGTCGGGCCCGAACACGATCAGCAAGACATTGACGATGATCATCGCCACCGCGACCAGCAGCAGGAACTGGCTATGCTCGGGCCGCGTGATGAAGGGATTGATGACGCCGGCCTGCAGCGCATAGCCGAAGGCAAACATCACTGCTGCGACCGGCACCAGCATCAGCAATGGGTCGAGGTGGAAGGCTGAAAACAGCACGACCGCGATATACATCGCGATGCTCATCATCTCGCCGTGGGCGAAATTGACCACCCGCACCACGCCGAAGATCACCGACAAGCCCAGCGCCATCAGCCCATAGACGAGGCCGGTCAGCACGCCCCCCACGGCAACGTTCAAGTAGATCTCGGCCGGCACAAATTGTCCTGAGTTACGAGCGCTTGTCGTAAGGCGTCAGCGGCCATTCCGGCTTGCCGTTGGCGGCTTCCTTCGGCGCCACGGTCAATAGCTTGCCGCCGCGGTTCTGGATGGCGCCGCCAATGATCTTCGAATTCTGCCCCTTGGCGTCGAAGCTGATGCCGGGGCCGATGCTGGCGTTGTCGGTGATGTTGGTGGTGCGAACCGCGTCGGCCAAAGCCTTCGGATCGGTCGAAGCTGCGCGCTTGTAGGCGTCGGCAGCGATCAGCAGCGCCTCGAAGGTGTAGACGTGGTTGGTGTTGAGATTGACACCGGCGTGCGACTTGGCGAGCGCGGCTTCGAGTTGCTTGGAGAGTTTCTTGTTCGGATCGTACCAGGGCGCAAAGCTCAGCGGGCCGTCGGCCAATTTGCCGAGCGTCTTGAGATACTGGTCTTCGTACCAGCCCG
>CAISIV010000297.1 GCA_903885555.1 uncultured Hyphomicrobiales bacterium | reverse complement strand
GGTATGGTGCACGGCCACACCCTGGACTTCCCGCTGCGCCAGCGTCAGATCGCTGATGCCACCGGTCTCACTCCGGTGCACGTCAGCAAGGTGCTTGGTGAGTTTCAGCGTGCCCAACTGATCGAGATCAGCAATCGCTCGCTCGAAATCATCAACGAACCGGCGCTACGCCAGATAGCGGGCCCGAAGTAGCGTCTCGCGACGGGCGCCGTGCGGCGGCTGCATAGCCGCCGTATGGGCTTGAGTCCTTGGTGTAACTGCAATCCTGACTCTACGTCCGCGCTGTTTCCAATTCGGCTATCTGCACCAGCGGTAGCAACCGATTGACGTCAGCCTCGCGGCTCAGTTCGGTCCCCGGACTCATCACGGCCGCCGTGCTTGCTGCCATAGCCACGCGGAACGCTTCCCGCAAAGGCTTGCCCGCGGCCAATGCCGCGACCATCCCGCCGAGAAAACTGTCGCCGGCGCCAACGGCGCTGACGACGTCAACTTTCATCGGCTGTGCACGCCAGATCTGATCGGCGGTCACCAGCAGCGCACCCTGGTCACCGAGTGTCAGCGCGATCGCTTCCGCCCGGCCACCGGCAATGAGTTTGTGGCAAGCGGCGATACGCTCCTTGTCGCTGTCGAGCGAATTGCCGACGAATTCGGCCAACTCCGCCAGATTCGGTTTGATGATGGCGACGCCTTCGTTGAGCACGGCGGTGAGCGCAGACCCCGATGTGTCAACAATGGCCTTGGCGCCCATTGCCTTGGCCTGTCTGGCGACGCGCGCAAAGAAATCGTCCGGTACACCGGGCGGCTCGCTGCCGCTGGCGACGACGTATTTCGGATGGGGCGTGATCCGCGCCAATGTGTCGAGACAAGCCTGCCATTCGGAATCGTGCAACCGCGAGCCGGGCAGGACGAACCGATATTGCAATCCACTGCCTTCTTCGTAAGCGGTGAAATTCTCCCGGGTTTCGACATGCGAGGGGGTCACCAGACTGGCGATGCCTTCGCGCTCGACCAGCCGCTGGAGCAGTTTTCCGATGGCGCCGCCGGTCGGATAGATCGCCGCGACATCGCCCCCCAGTCGATGCGCGACGCGGGCGACATTGATGCCGCCGCCGCCGGGGTCACGCTTGGGCGACGAACAGCGCATTTTCCGCGTCGGCTCGACCTGCTCGACGTTCACGAAAATATCGATGGACGGATTGATCGTCAGCGTCACAATGTCGGGCACGTTTGATTCCCATCAGACACCAGTGGTGGCAACGCCCCGCGCGCCAGAGCGTTCCTTCGGGAGATGTGGTGAATGTCTGACGAAAATCATAGGGCATTCAGCCTGGCAGGTCGCGGTGGGGCCGCCGCAGCCCTGGCGGCTGTTGCGATCCTGACCGCGGGTGTCTGTGATCGCGCCGATGCGCAGGTACGGTTCAAGGCGCATTACACGCTCTCAATGACCGGCGTCGGGATCGGGCAGATCGCCTGGTTGGTGGCAATTGGCGAGCAACGTTACACGACGTCGGCCAATGGCAAGGCCAGCGGCGTGCTCAGTGTCCTGGTCAACGGCGAAGGGTCGGTCGATGTCCGCGGAGTCATGACCGAAGGGCATGTCTTGCCCCGCTTCTTCACGTCGAAAATCATCGACGACGAAGGCAATTCCGAATTGCGGATGACGTTCGAAGATGGTGTCGTTAAGGAGTTGTCCGGTTCGGCGCCGCAGCCTAGCGCGGACCGTGTGCCGATCAGCGATGCCGATCGTCGTGGCGTAATCGACCCATTGAGTGCGATGCTGATTCCGGCGAACGGCGAGCCATTGCAGGCGACCAATTGCAATCACGTCTTGCAGATATTCGACGGCCGCCGGCGCTACGATCTCGCGCTTGCCTACAAGCGCGTTGACAAGATCGTTCTTGATCGCAGTTTTTCCGGCATCGTGCTGGTGTGCAGCGTGGTCCTCAAACCGATCGCCGGCTATCGTGCCGACAGCATGCTGGTCAAATACGTCGCAGGGCGGCGCGACATGGAGCTCTGGTTCGCGCCGGTTTCAGGAACCTCGGTCATGGCCCCTATTCGTGTTTCGATGCCGACGCTGATCGGCACTCTGGAAATTCAGGCCGACCAGTTCGACATTCTTCCGCCGCTGATACAACCGCCGGCGGCTGGTTCGCCACGCTAGCGTTGCCGCAATAAAAAGCCGGCCGCGCAGGGTTGCGCGGCCGACGTGTTTCTCGATGGCTTTTAGTTAGTTGCCTTCGATGGTCTTGATGACGCTCGACATCGGGCGGGACTCATCGAGACCGCCGCCGATTTCCTTGAGCACGATGTCGACGTATTCCTTCTTCGGCTCGATCGGAGTCTTGCCGGTGATCTGCACGACCTTGTAGCCGCCGGCCTTGAGCTTCGCGAGCAACTCGGGAGCGGCTTCCGCCGTGGCGTGCTGGAAGTCGTGCATCAGGATGATGCCTTTGCCGTTCTTCTCCAGCCGGCTCATGACCGACTTCACGACTTGGTCGGGCTTGCGCATCTTGAAGTCGAACGAGTCCATGTCGGTGGAGAACATGGCGACGTTGCGTTCGCCGAGATACTTCACCATTTCCGGCGGATGACGCAGCGCCGGGAAGCGGAAGAACGGCGCGACCGGCTTGTTGCCGAGTGCGATGCTGACCGCAGCGATGCCCTTTTCGATTTCGGCGGTCGCGTCGGCGGCCGACATCTTCGACAGGTCCTTGTGCGACCATGTGTGGGTGCCGAGCGTGTGGCCGCCGGCGACGATCTGCTTCAGGATGTTGGGATAATAGCCGGCGTGCTTGCCGATCGAGAAGAACAGCGCCTTGGTGCACTGGTCGGCCAGCGCCTTGAGCACGGCCGGGGTGTTGCCCTGCCACGGGCCGTCATCGAAGGTCAGCACGACTTCCTTGTCGCGCAGGAAGTCATAGGCCTTGAAGTGCTCGAAGCCGAAGCCCGGACCGCCGGTGGTGTCGATTTCGACGACGCGGGCGACGCCCAGCGCGTCCGGCTTGTCGCACTTCGCCGGCGCGGCGGCGGGGGCATTTTGCGCCCAGACGGCGCCCGTCGCGGACACGGAAATAGCGAAAGCCAGAGCCAAAGCGGTACGCATAACGTTCTCCAGAAAAGTGGCTTAAAGGTTGGCTGTATACATCGCGACTTTAATCTTTTGAGTCAACGCGGCGGCAAAAATAGCCGCATTTATGGGCTTTATCCGGTCGGAATGGTTAATGGCACCGCCTCCGGGGCGCCCTAAAAGGGACGCGTTGCCACCGGCCAAAATCGGTCCTATCTGAAGGATATCGAGGTATTTCCAATGCCTGCCATCGCGTCGAGTTCCATAGGTTCGCGTCCGCTGATTTTGGCCGCTCTGGCTGGCGTGGCCGTGCTGGCGGCGACGCTGGGGCTGTGGGCCTACCAGGGTACCGCCGTGTTCTTCGAAATGCTGCGGGCCGGTTGGATCGCGTGCTTCTGACATCCGCCGCAGGCACAGAAAACAAGAAGACCCAATGACCGCCAAAACGTCGCACGTCCTCGTAGTGCTCGGCGCCTTCCTGACGGGGCTGGTGATCTTTCTTGGCGTGTTTCTGTACGCCACAGGACAATTTGGCCCCGGCGCTCCGGGAGCGTCCGCGATCGGCGGCCCATTCAATCTGATCGATCAGAACGGCAAGGCTGTCACCGATCAGGATATCAAGGGCAAGCCGCATTTGGTGTTCTTTGGCTACACGCATTGCCCCGACGTTTGCCCGGCGACCTTGTTCGAAGTATCCGAACTGTTGCGCGCGCTTGGCAAGGACGGCGATCGCGCCGGCGCGCTGTTCATCACCGTCGATCCCGAGCGCGACACCGCTCCAGTGCTGAAGGATTATCTGTCGAGCTTCGATCCTCGGCTGCGCGCCGCTACCGGCGATCCGAAGGCGATCGATGCCGTCGAAAAGGTCTACCGCGTCTATGCCAAGAAAGTGCCGAGCGATAACGCCGACTACAGCATGGACCACACCGCGCTGGTCTATCTGATGGACAAGCAGGGCCGCTTCGTCGCGCCGTTCAGCCTCAAGCGACGGCCCGAGGATGCTGCCGCTGACCTGCGGAAGTATTTCTAACGGCGCCAATCGACGGCCCTTTGCCGGACGCCTTGTGCGCTTTGAAGTAGCGCTCCAGTTCCAGCAGCGGTCGCGTCAGTCTTGAGGCGAGGCGCGATGTTTTGGCCAGGCCGTGCTCGGTTTTCTCCCAGGCATAGGGCGCGACAACAAGCTGATAGAGTGCGCGCCATGCCGCCAGTGACAACAACATCCAGTGCACAGGCGTCAGCAGCAGGATCCACGCGGTGCCGGAAAGACCGCGGCGCATCAGCCCGAGCCAGCCGAGAAAGGCTGATGCCAGATACCCGGCGACGATGCTGGTGCCGTAGAGCCAGATCAGGATCGAGGCCGCGTCGCTTTCGGAATTCCAGATCGGTTTGATGACGCCGAAGTAGATCAGTCCCAGTGTGAAGATCGGATGCACCAGTGCTGCCAAGGCATTGCCGCCGACGATCAGTTGAAACGTGACGAAACCCGTCAGCCCCAGGTCGTGTAGCAGCACGGCCGGTTGCCGCATATGCACCAGCCAAGTCTGCATCCAGCCTTTGAACCAGCGTGTGCGTTGCCGCAACCAGGCGCCGAAGCGTGCCGGCGCTTCCTCGTACGTTGTCGACTCGATCATCGCCGCTCGATAGCCGAAGCGTGCGAGCCGCATACCCAGGTCGGCATCCTCGGTGACGTTGTAAGGGTCCCACGCATGGATCTTGCGTAACGTCGCTGTGTGGAAGTGATTGGAGGAACCGCCGAGCGGCAATGGCAGGCCGAACGTGGCAAGCCCGGGCAAGAAGACGTCAAATTGGCCCGCATACTCCGCGGTAAAAAGCCGCGTCAGCCAGCCATCGGCGGTGTTGTCGATGCACAGCCGGGCTTGCACACAAGCAAGCCGGTCGTCGCCGGCGCGGAATGCTTGCAAGGCACGGCGCAACTGATCCGGTTGGGGACGGTCTTCAGCGTCGTAGATCACCGTGAACGTGCCGCGTGCGAAGGGCAGGGCGAAGTTCAATGCCTTCGGTTTGGTGCGTGGTTGCGCGACGGCGACGGGAATGACGGTGATCGGAACGTGCGAGGTCTGCTCCGCGATCGCATCAAGCGTCGCATGATCGTCGGCCTCGATGGCGAGGATCACGTCGAGCTTCTCGGCCGGATAATCGAGTCGCTCGATTGCGCGCAGCAGGCCTTTGACTGACGCGGCTTCTTTATAGAGCGCCGCCATGATGGTGTAGACCGGCAGTTCAGCGTCGGAGAGTTCGGCCTGCGCAGGCGGTATGAAATATTTGATCAAAGCGCTGCAGAGCCGTAAGGCTAGCCATGCGATGAATGCCGCTCCCAGCAGCAGTTCTACGGCAGTCGTGATGACGGCCGGCGCAACGACGATGGCGCCGAGGATGACCGTTGCGGCGATGGCCAACGGCGCCATGTTGTTGTGCCAGCGTGGCGGACCGGCGGACAGAGCCGGCCAGGTTTCGTTCAGGTCCTTTGTTGCGCGTGCGGTCAGGGCACCGCCGGCGCATCGTAATACAAAGCGCGCGAGCCGCTCGCCGCTGGTAAAGCGAAATCGAGCTGCCAAAGCCGGATTGCTGTCGATCATGGTGCTGATGCGCCGCGCAGCGGTGCCGCGCGGCGCGACGACGAGATGGAGTTGACCGTCGATCGTCAGGGGCAACAGACCGGCAGCAGCGGATTCGATCAGGCGGTCGTCGTCGATAGAGCATGAACTGCGCGGTGTGTCATCGAGTGTTTCGAATTCGACACCGAGCCTCGCGCCCAGACTTTTGAGATATTCTTCTTCATCCAGTGCGCCACTCATCACCAGCACACGGTCGGCGCCGACGCCAAGCCTCGCTGACCGGTCTTCGGCCGCCCTGGCAATGCCAGGCGCGAGCATGGTTCGGACGCAGTCGAGTTCGGGAAAGCGGTCGGATGCCTCCTCGCAAGCGAATTCCCAGATTGCGGTGCTCGCCGTTCTGATGCGTGCCGCCATACGCCCCAACCACCAATCCGGCGATGGTAACAAAATACAACCAAAGAGCGAGTAAAATCGGTATGCGGTTGTACCGGGGCTTGGTGGTCTAAGCGGGGTGGGAGGTGTAGAAGGCCGCCAAACGGATACCCAAATAGGATCCCATGCTGGAATTCATGTCACATTACGCCGTACCGGCGGCGATACTCGCGGTGGCGGTCGTGCTGGTGCTCGGCCTCGTCAACATGATGCGCGGCGGGTCGCCCAACCGCTCGCAGAAACTCATGCGCATGAGGGTGCTGCTGCAATTCGTCGCCATCGTCGTCATCATGGGGACGATCTGGCTGATGCAGAAATAGCCGCCCTTACATTGGCGCGGCACGCATATATTCGACCTTCACCTTGATCTTCTTGGCTTTTTTGACCGGCTTCTTGGTCTGCGCGGAGAGGTCGATGGCCGAGGCCTGCGTCATAGCCTGGACCTTGGCGCCGCAAGCCATGGCTGGCTGCGCCAGAAGGGGCAGCAGGAATACGGCTGTTACGAGCATTGTGCGCATCGGGAATCTCCCTTGTTCGGTTCTAAAAGCCGCTAATATTCGGCAACGCTAATCTCTTTCACACCGCAGACAAGGGCCAAGCCCGATGGTCGTTCTCAACCGCATCTACACCCGTACCGGCGACGACGGCACGACGTCGCTCGGGTCGGGCGACCGGCGCAAGAAATACGACCTGCGGGTCGATGCCTACGGCACGCTGGACGAGGTCAATGCGGTGCTGGGCCTTGTCCGTTTGCATACGGCCGGTGATCCGGCGCTGGACAAGGCCCTGGGGCGCATCCAGAACGACCTTTTCGACGTCGAGGCCGACCTTTGCCTGTCCGAGAAGGGTCCGGGCGGCGCGCGCCTGACTGTCACCGACGCCCAGGTCGATTGGCTGGAGGGCGAAATCGACCGGCTGAACGGCGATCTCGAGCCGCTGCGCTCGTTCATTCTGCCCGGTGGCAGCCCGGCCTCCGCCTACATGCATCTGGCCCGCACCGTATGCCGCCGGGCCGAGCGCATCATGGTCGCATTGATGGACCAGCCGGGAGAGGAGGTCTCAGCCCCGTCGCTAAAATACGTCAACCGCCTGTCCGATTATCTGTTCGTCGCCGGCCGTTATGCGAACAGCAAAGGCGCAAGCGACGTGCTTTGGACGCCCGGCCAGAACCGTTAGCATTGCAGACCCGCGCCTTTGCGCCGCAGCATAAACGTTGACATGCTAACGGCGCGGACATTAGCTTCCGCCCGCTTTCCTTAAGTCTCGATTTTGGGATGGATTATGAAGATTCTCGTGCCCGTTAAACGGGTGGTCGACTACAACGTAAAAATCCGAGTGAAGCCCGACGGTTCCGGTGTCGAGCTCGCCAACATCAAGATGTCGATGAACCCGTTCGACGAGATCGCCGTCGAAGAGGCCATCCGTCTCAAGGAAGCCGGCACGGCGACCGAGATCGTCGCGGTGTCCATCGGACCGCAGCAAGCCTCCGAAACCATCCGCACCGCGCTCGCCATGGGCGCCGACCGCGGCATCCTGGTGAAGGCCGACGGTGTCGTTGAGCCGCTGGCGGTCGCGAAAATCCTCAAAGCCATCGTCGACGCCGAAAAGCCCGGCCTCGTCATTCTCGGCAAGCAGGCCATCGATGACGACAGCAACCAGACCGGCCAGATGCTGGCGGCGTTGCTCGGCTGGGCGCAGGGCACCTTCGCCTCGAAGCAGACCATCGAAGGCGACAGCATCAGCGTCATCCGCGAGGTCGACGGCGGCTTGCAGACCGTGAAGCTGAAGATGCCGGCCATCGTCACGACGGATCTGCGTCTCAACGAGCCGCGCTACGCTTCGCTGCCGAACATCATGAAGGCGAAGAAGAAGCCGATCGAAGAGAAGACGCCGGCGGACTACAGCGTCGACATCTCGCCGCGCCTGCAGGTCGTCAAGACCAGCGAGCCGGCGGGACGCAAGTCCGGCGCCAAGGTCGCGTCGGTTGCCGAACTGGTTTCGAAGCTGAAGAACGAAGCGGGGATCCTCTAAATGACAACGCTGCTCCTCGCCGAACACGACAACAAGTCGCTCAAGGACTCGACCAACAAGGCGCTCACCGCCGCCAAGGCGCTGGGCGGCGACGTTCACGTGCTGGTCGCCGGCAAAGACTGCAAAGCCGCGGCCGATGCCGCTGCCAAGCTTGATGGCGTTGCCAAGGTGCTGGTCGCCGATGCCGCCGCTTACGAACATTCGGTCGCCGAACCGCTGGCCGCGCTGATTGTGTCGCTCGCCGGTTCCTATGACGCCATCGTCTCGCCGGCCACCACCAACGGCAAGAATGTCTTGCCGCGCGTCGCCGCTTTGCTCGATGTCATGCAGATTTCCGAAATCATCAAGGTGGTGTCGCCCGACACGTTCGAACGGCCGATCTATGCCGGCAACGCGATCCAGACCGTCAAGTCGACCGACGCCAAGAAGGTCATCACGGTTCGGACCTCGACGTTCCAGGCGGCGGGCGAGGGCGGCTCGGCTGCGATCGAAAACGTCACGGCCGCGGCCGATCCGGGTGTGTCGTCTTTCGTCGGCGAGGAATTGTCGAAGTCCGATCGTCCCGAACTGACTTCGGCAAAGATCATCATCTCGGGCGGCCGCGCCATGCAGAGCCGCGAGAACTTCACCAAATATATCGAGCCGGTCGCTGACAAACTCGGTGCCGCCGTTGGCGCCTCCCGCGCCGCGGTCGATGCCGGCTATGCGCCGAACGACTGGCAGGTCGGCCAGACCGGCAAGGTGGTGGCGCCCGATCTCTACATCGCGGTCGGTATTTCCGGCGCGATCCAGCATCTCGCCGGCATGAAAGATTCCAAGGTGATCGTCGCGATCAACAAGGATGAGGAAGCACCGATCTTCCAGGTTGCGGACTACGGCTTGGTCGCCGATCTCTATCAGGCGCTGCCCGAACTGGCGGCGGAACTCGATAAAGTCAAGCGCTGACGTCTCTCGAATTTGATTGTTCGCCGGTGGCGTCAGTCTTCGGTTCGGCGTAAAAATACATGATCCCGAGAATTGGAAGCCGGTTCTCGGATAAGATCATGCGCAAGTACTAAGCAAGAACGCATTCGGCCTCGCATCGATCGGACAAAATTTATGGCGGCAACTATTCAGACTGTCGGGGTGATCGGCGCCGGCCAGATGGGCGGCGGCATTGCACATGTCTGCGCCCTTTCGGGATTCGACGTCGTGCTCAACGACCTGTCGGGCGACCGGCTGAAGGCGAGTCTCGCCACCATCAACGGCAACATGGCCAAGCAGGTCGCCAAGAAGATCATCACCGAGGACGAACGCAAGGCTGCATTGGGACGCATCAAGGCAGCGGAAAAGTACGAAGGGCTGGCCGACTGCGATCTCGTGATCGAAAGCGCCGTCGAGAAGGAAGACATCAAGCGCAGGATATTCTCGGATGTCTGCGCCGTGCTCAAGCCCGAAGCCATCGTCGCCACCAACACGTCGTCGATCTCGATCACGCGGCTGGCGTCGTCGACCGACCGTCCGGAGCGCTTCATCGGCATTCACTTCATGAATCCGGTGCCGTTGATGGAACTGGTCGAAGTGATCCGCGGCATTGCGACGGATGACGCGACCTTCGAGTCCAGCAAGACCTTCGTCCGCAAGCTTGGCCGTACCATCGCGGTGTCGGAAGATTTCCCGGCCTTCATCGTCAATCGCATTCTGCTGCCGATGATCAATGAGGCGATCTACACGCTGTATGAAGGCGTCGGCAACGTCGAAGCGATCGACACGGCGATGAAGCTAGGCGCGCATCATCCGATGGGTCCGCTCGAACTCGCCGACTTCATCGGTCTCGATACCTGTCTCTCGGTGATGCAGGTGCTGCATGAGGGTCTCGCCGACTCGAAGTACCGGCCGTGCCCGCTGCTGGTGAAGTACGTCGAAGCCGGCTGGCTCGGCCGCAAGACCCAGCGCGGCTTCTACGATTATCGCGGCGAAAAGCCGGTCCCGACGCGGTAACGCGTCAGATCAGCTTCCATAAATTCAGCAGTGCCAGTACGGCAATGGACAGCCACGTCGTGGTTTGTCCGATGCCGCGTCCGGGAGCGGGAATATCCGTGCTCCACATCGCCCAGGTCTGGATCAGGCGCCCGACGATCAGTGCGATGCCGACGACGTGCAGCGCCCAGTGCCAGCCGCCGTTGAGTTCGTAGAGGGCCATCAGGACGAGTGCGAGCGGTAGATACTCGATGGCGTTGCCGTGTAGCCGCATCATGCGCAGCATGACAGGATTGCCGCCGTCACCCAACGATACCTTGAGCTTGACGCGATGAACCGTGACGTTGATGCCGAGCGCGAGAATAATAAGTGCAAGGATCGCAGCGTAGAGTGCGGTGACCGATAGCGGCATTGTATCCCCCTGTTTGAAAATCAGCCGCAGCAGGACTTAGCGATGGCCGGCGCCTGCTCGTACTCATCGTGACGTTTTACCCAGGACATTGTAAACGGCAGGTCCGATTCATCACGGCCTTTTGGCGCCATGTCGAGAAGATTGTAGGTGCCGACGATGATATCGAGACCCCGGGCGTAAGCGGAATAGGTACGGAACACCTCGCCAGCCTTGTTCTTGATGAAGACGCTGATGCCCGGCATTTCCTCGCCGTATACCTTCGTCGTGCCGAAATTATAGATGCCTTGCTTGCCGACTTCGTCGTCTGGGAATGAGACCTTGAAATCGTAATTGAAGTCGTTGCCGTTCGACGACACCCATTTGAACTTCCAGCCCATGCGGCTTTTGTAGGCATCGATCTCATTCAACGGCGCGCGGGACACGGCCAGCATCGTGACGTCGCGCTGTACAAGATGCGGGATAGCGCCGTCGAAGTGATCGGCGAGGTACGAACAGCTCTTGCAGCCTTCGCCCCAGCCTGGCGCCAGCATGAAGTGATAGACGATGAGCTGGCTCTTGCCGTCAAAGAGGCCGGCGAGGGTCTGGCGACCGTTCGGCCCCTCGAAGACGTAGTTCTTGTCGACCTTCACCCACGGCATCGCGCGGCGCTCCGCGCTCAATGCGTCGCGTGCCTTGGTGAATTCCTTTTCCTTGGCGAGCAGCGTCTTGCGTGCGGCGAGCCATTGGTCCTGCGAGACGACGGTGTGCTGCATGACGATTACTCCGTGACTAACGTGGGACAGGGGTGATCCAGCCGACTCCGGCGCCGCCGGGTTCGGTCAGGATGGCGATGCGGCCGACCCCGGGAATGTCGAAAGCGGGCCGCATCAATTTGGCGCCGGCCGACTGCGCTTTCTCGACGCGGGCATCGACGTCGTCGACCGCGAGATACGACATCCAGTGTTCGGGGACGCCTTCCCACTGCGGGCCGGCAATCGGGAAGAGGCCGCCGACGAAGGCGTCGCCCATTTTGGCCACCCAGTAGGTGCCGTCCGGCATCGGCATGGCGTCGAACGTCCAGCCGACGGTGCCAGCGTAGAACTTCTTCGCCTTTTCAACGTCGCGGGTGACGAGCTCGTTCCAGTGGAAATGTCCGTGTGCGGTCATTTTGTTTCTCCTTCAGTTGTCCGATGCGAACAGCGCGTCGAGCCGTTCGACGATGACGCTCCAGCCCTTCTCGTGGCTGTCGCGCGCGGCTTCGTCGAAGAACTGTTCGTGATGCAGCGTCATTAGTGTGCCGTCGCCTTCCGGTGTGAAGGTGACCGTGACAAGCGACTCGCGTTCGGGCGTCGAGCGCCAGGCCCAGGTGAAGACAAGCTTCCGGTTCGGCACGACCTCGCGGTACACGCCGCTGACATTGTGCTCGTCGTCCGGCACGATCATCTGGATCGCGTAGCGCCCGCCGACGGCAACATCCGCCGTCACATTTACTTTGATGACGTTGGGCGGTCCGAGCCAGCGGCTCATTTTCGCCGGATCGATCCAGGCAGC
The DNA here is from genome assembly GCA_903885555.1 of uncultured Hyphomicrobiales bacterium. Taxonomy (GTDB): domain Bacteria; phylum Pseudomonadota; class Alphaproteobacteria; order Rhizobiales; family Xanthobacteraceae; genus Pseudolabrys. The sequence continues at coordinate 29,735 of CAISIV010000297.1, read as the reverse complement.
GTAGACTTTTTCGGGCGCGGCCTTGAAGCGTCGCTTGATGGTGAGGCTTGGTTTGACGGCGGCTGCGGTGGACATGAATCTTCCTCCAGAAATGCGGTGAGTTGATCGAGACGTTCGGTCCAGAAGCGCTGATACCGATTGAGCCACTCGTTGGCCTGTTCCATCGGTTCGGCGCGCAGGCGGCACGCGACGGTGCGGCCGGTCTTGTTGCGAATGACGAGGCCGGCGTCCGAGAGGACGTCGAGATGTTTCATCACCGCCGGCAGCGACATCGCGAAAGGTTTGGCGAGTTCGCTGATCGAAACGGTGTCCACCTCACTGAGGCGCGCCAGCAATGCGCGCCGTGTGGGGTCGGCGAGAGCCGCGAAAGTGCGGTCGAGATCGGGTTTGTAATAGTAAACCATTTGGTTAAGTATAGAGATGCTGGCCCGCCCGTCAAGGGCCTTCGCATCGTTTATGTTTCGTTGAGGAAGAGCCCCTAGTTTTAGGGGATGTCAGTGTCAGCAGTTGCTCAGACGATGGTCGGCGCCCAAGCAGCCGACACCCAAATGTCGCTCGCAGCCATTATGCTGAAAATGAACGCGTCTGCGGCAAGTGCCGTTGCCGACCTCGTCGAAAAGGCTTCGCAGAATCTTGACAGCCTCGCGAACCAGGCTCCCGGCGTCGGACAAAACGTCAATATCAGCGCTTAAGCCGGTCTTGCGGTTCGCGTGCCGGGCGCACAAATCTGACAAATGACCGACGTCAAACCAGCGCCGAATGGCGTCCAAACGTTATTTGAATGGGCCGGCGGTACGCCGGCGCTCGAGCGCCTCACGCAAATCTTTTATGACAAAGTGAAGGCCGACGATTTGTTGGCCCCGGTATTTGCCGGTATGGCGCCGGATCATCCGCGCCAGGTCGCCGGCTTTATCGGCGAAGTCTTCGGCGGTCCGAAGTCCTGGAGTGACGCGCATGGCGAGCCCGGCGCACACGCTGCCATGATACGCCATCACATCGGCCGCAAGCTCACAGAGGGCCAACGGCGTCGCTGGGTCGGATTAATGCTCGATGTGGCGGACACGGCGGGATTACCTAACGATCCGGAATTTCGCTCCGCTTTCGTTGCGTATCTCGAATGGGGCACCAGGCTCGCGGTGATCAATTCAAGCCCCGACACTACGGCGGATGAAACGGCGCCGATGCCGATTTGGGGATGGGGCGTGCCCGGCGGACCGTATCGCGGCTAGAAACTACTTTCCGAGCGCCGCCTGGATCAACATCACCGCTTAAGCGCGGCTTCGATCAGCTTGATGGCGTCGTCGCTCGCCCATTCGGCGGGCCCGGCAATGGTGCCAATCTCGCAGCCTTCCGGGCTGATCAGCAGCGTGGTCGGCATGCCGAAAGCGCGGCCGACGGCCTTGAGATCCTGGAAAGTCTTGGCGGCCGGATCGGCGTAATAAGCGAGCTTGTTGACGCCCACTTCCTTCAGCCAGGTCTTTGGCTTCTCGGCGTCGCGGGTGTCGATATTGATCGTCACCACCTCGAAGCCGGGGCCGCCGAGCCGGGCCTGCAAGGCGTCGAGCGAGGGCATTTCCTTGCGGCAGGGCACGCACCAGGTCGCCCACAGATTGAGAAGAACGGTGCGGCCGCGCCAGTTCTGCAGGGTCAGCGGCTTGCCGGAAATGTCCTGGAAGGCGAGGTCCGGCACCTTCAGGGGGGCGGTGGCGATATTGACCGCGGCGACCTCGCCCTTGGCAAAAGGCGCCACTTTTCGGGCCAATTCCATGGCCGGTTTACAGGCGGCGTCGGCCGCGTCGGCCCCTGCATTGCGAGTCAGGGTCGCAATCCCGTATACCCCCGCCAGTCCGACGACGACGCCGGCCACGCCACCCGCCAGGATCAAGGCGAGACGCTTTTTGGCGAAGCTGGACGAAGGCTGGTCGGTCATGGTCGGCAGAACCTCGGTAGAGACGTCATGAGCAATAAAATGTGGGGCGGGCGGTTTGCGTCAGGTCCCGGCGCTATCATGCAGGAGATCAACGTCTCCATCGATTTCGACAAGGCTCTTTACCGCCAGGATATCGCCGCGTCCAAGGCTCATGCCGACATGCTTGCCAAGCAAGGCATCATTACGGCCAACGATGCGAAAAAGATCGCTCACGGTCTAGACACGATCCTGTCAGAAATCACCGACAAGAAATTCACGTTCAAACCGGCGCTCGAAGACATCCACATGAACGTGGAGGGCCGGCTGTCCGAACTGATCGGCGAGCCGTCCGGACGCCTGCACACCGCACGTTCGCGCAACGATCAGGTCGCGACCGACTTCCGGCTGTGGATGCGCGACGAGATCGACGCCATCGATGCCGCGCTCGTTGCGTTCCAGAAGACGCTCGCCACCAAGGCGCTGGAGCATGCCGGCACTGTGATGCCCGGCTTTACGCATCTGCAAACAGCGCAGCCGGTAACCTTCGGGCATCATCTGCTCGCTTACGTCGAGATGGCGTCGCGCGACCGCGGCCGTTTCGCGGACGCGCGCAAGCGGCTCAATGAATCCCCGCTCGGTTCCGGCGCACTCGCCGGCACGTCGTTTCCGCTTGATCGCGACATGACGGCCAAGGCGCTCGGCTTCGACCGGCCGATGGCGAATTCGCTCGACGGCGTATCCGATCGCGATTTCGTCATGGAGACTTTAGCGGCGGCGTCGATCACGTCGGTGCATTTGTCGCGGTTTGCCGAGGAAATCGTGATCTGGACCTCGCCGCTGACCGCGCTGGTGAAGCTGTCGGACAAGTTCACCACCGGCTCCTCGATCATGCCGCAGAAGCGCAATCCGGACGCCGCCGAACTGGTGCGCGCCAAGACCGGCCGCATCATCGGTTCATTGACCGCGATGATGATTGTGATGAAAGGCCTGCCGCTCGCTTACGCCAAGGACATGCAGGAAGACAAAGAGGGCGCGATCGACGCGCTCGAGGCTCTGACGCTGTCGATCGCGGCGATGGAAGGCATGGTCGCCGACATGGAGCCTGACGCCACGCGCATGAAGAAGGCCGCCGGCGAAGGCTATGCCACCGCGACCGACTTGGCTGACTGGCTTGTGCGCACGCTCAACATTCCGTTCCGCGAGGCGCATCACATCACAGGTCAGATCGTCGCCAAGGCATCCGCAGCCAACGTCGCGCTGCACAGGCTGCCGCTTGCCGATATGCAGGCGGTCGAGCCGCGAATCACCGAGGCCGTCTTCACCGTGCTGTCGGTCGACAAATCCGTGAAGAGCCGCATCAGCTACGGCGGCACCGCGCCGAAGAACGTCAAGGCGCAGGCCAAGAAATGGCTCAAGCGACTGGAAAAAGAGAAGGCCTGACGTGGCGGTGAAGGAACCGAAAATGGGCCGGCTCAAGGGCGGCGCCAATACCGACGCCGAGGCCGAAAAGCTCACCCTTTCGCAGCTTGAATTGCTTGTTTCCGGCGCCGAGTGGCGCTTCGAGCACGGCAGCAATTCGAACGATCGCAAGCTGGCCTTCAAGCGCCTGACCTGGCTCGAAGCTCAACGCGAGCGGCTTCACGGCATTCCTGCGCCGTCGCGCCGTCTTGCCGGGCGCCAACCGCCTGAGGCGCCTGAGTGATGACCCGATTTCGCCTTTTATCCCGGCTTTGCTAGGATGGCCGCCATATCAGGAGTTCTCCGCTTGTCCCTATTTCGCGACCGTCCTTTCTCTCGTTTGGCCCTGGTTGGTGTCGCTGTCGCGGCGCTGACGCTGGCAGGCTGCGGCCGCAAAGGTCCGCTCGATCCGCCGCCCGGCGCCTCGATGGCCAGCGCGCCTGCTCCTTCCGATACGCCGGTGACGAGTGACGTGTTTGTGGCGCCCCCCGGCCAGACCCGGGAAGGCGGCGCCAGCCGCGCGGTCGCGCCGGCCGGTCCGAACAAACGCATTTTCCTCGACAATATTCTGAACTAGCGCGCCCCGGCGGATACCAACATGCATCACTTCGCTTATCGCAACGGCGTGCTGCACGCCGAGGCGGTCAGTCTCGATACGCTCGCGGCGCAAGTCGGCACGCCGTTCTATTGCTATTCGACGGCGACGCTGGAGCGGCACTACAGCGTCTTCGCGGCCGCCTTCGCCGATGTGAACGCGCTGGTCTGTTACGCCATGAAGGCGAATTCCAACCAGGCGGTCATCAAGACGCTGGCGAAGCTCGGCGCCGGCGCCGACGTCGTGTCGGGCGGCGAGCTCAAGCGCGCGCGCGCCGCCGGTATTCCCGCCGACAAGATCATGTTCTCCGGCCTCGGCAAGACCACGGCCGAAATGGCGCTGGCGATCGACGAAGGCATTCTCTGCATCAACGTCGAATCCGAACCCGAACTCGAATTGCTGTCGCAGGTCGCGACGGCGAAGGGCAAGACCGCGCATATCTCCGTGCGCGTCAATCCGGATGTCGATGCCAAGACCCATCACAAGATTGCCACCGGCAAGGCCGAGAACAAGTTTGGCATTCCGATCAGCCGCGCGCGCGAAGTTTATGCCAACGCCGCCAAATTGCCCGGCCTCAAGGTCGCCGGTGTCGATATGCACATCGGCAGCCAGATCACCGACCTCGATCCGTTCGGCAATGCCTTCACGCTGCTCGCCGAATTCGTCCGCACTTTGCGCGGCGACGGGCACACGATCTCGCACGTCGATCTCGGCGGCGGGCTTGGCATTCCCTATCGTGACGACAACGAGCCGCCGCCGTTACCGGATGCTTATGCCGATGTGGTCAAGCGCGCGACGCGCGATCTCGACTGCCGCCTGATCTTCGAACCCGGCCGTCTGATCGTCGGCAATGCCGGTATCCTGGTCACGCGCGTGCTGTTCGTGAAGCACGGCGAGGCAAAGAACTTCGTCGTGGTCGATGCCGCGATGAACGATCTGATCCGGCCGACATTGTACGAGGCCTACCATCAGGTCTGGCCGGTCGCGGAGAAGCCCGCGTCAGGACGCCGCATCAAGGCCGATGTGGTCGGACCGGTGTGCGAAAGCGGCGACTTTCTTGCCCTTGATAGGGATATGCCGGAACCTGCGCCCGGCGCGCTCCTGGCGGTTATGACAGCGGGAGCTTACGGCGCGGTGCAGGCCGGCACCTACAACACCCGCGCTCTGGTGCCGGAAGTCCTGGTCAAAGGCGCCGAATGGGCCCTTGTCCGACCGCGCCTCGAAGTTGACCAATTGATCGCCTTGGATCGCATGCCTGATTGGCTCTAGGCGCCGGGCTTGCATGGCCTGGGAATTGCCTGCGTGTTAGCCTGACATGGCGACAGATTCTCCTTAAAGGTCCGGAGCGGTTTTTGGACGGTTTGGACGCACAGCCTGACAGCCGGGTTCGCTCGACCCGGATAATGCTCGCGAAGGCGCTCCAGCGCGCACGCGGCAGCTTGCTGTGGGAAAAGCTGTGGCCGGCGCTCGCCACGCTCGCGACTGCCATTGGCCTTTTCCTCGCCCTGTCATGGGCCGGCCTCTGGGTCGTGCTGCCGCCGCTGGCGCGCGCCGCCGGCCTTGTCATATTCGGCCTTCTCACGCTTGCCGCCGCGCTTCCGCTGTTCTTTGTGCGAGTTCCGAGCGAACTCGACGGCTTGCACCGTCTCGACCGCACCAGCGGCGAGCGGCATCGTCCCGCTACCGCCATTGCCGACGAAATTGCCGCCAACAGAAACGATCCGGTGGCGCAGGCGTTGTGGCGCGCCCATGTCGAGCGCGCGTTGCTGTCGGCGAGCAAGCTCAAGGCCGGATGGCCGCAACCGAAATTGTCGCTGCGCGATCCGATGGCGTTGCGCGCGCTGGTCCTCATGGTCGTCGTGGCGAGTTTCTTTGCCGCAAGCGGCGAGCGTGTGAAACGCATCACCGCTGCCTTCGACTGGACCGGCGTGGTCGCGCCGGCGAATTTCCGCATCGATGCCTGGGTCACGCCGCCGGTCTATACTGGAAGGCCGCCGGTGATGCTGCAAGGCATTCGTCCCGGCGAAGGTTCGCGTCAGGGCGAGGCTGCGACCAACGCGGCCTTCGCCAATCTGCCGGTGACCGTGCCGGTCGGCAGCCAGGTCGTTATCCGCGCCACCGGCAAAGTGAACTTCGACATCGTGCGCAAGGGCGGCATTGAAGACGCCGCACCCGAAGCGCGCGCGCAGCTTCCCGCCGGCACCGAAGAGCGAAGGCTGGTGATCAAGGGTGATGGTTCGGCGTCGGTGCACGGCGTGCTGGGCAGCGACCTCACCTGGAATTTTGTCGCCATTCCCGATCGCGCGCCGACCATCGAGTTGATCAAGGATCCCGAGCGTCAGGCGCGCGGCGCGATCCGCTTCGATTACAAAATGGACGACGATTACGGCGTCGTCGAAGCGCAGGGAAAATTCGAGATCAAGGAAGCGGCGCCGTCCGACAAGCCGCGCCGCCCGCTATTCACGGCGCCTGATTTCGCGCTGACCTTGCCGCAGGCGCGTACCCGCAGCGGCGCCGCGCAAACCACGCGCGATCTGACCGAGCACGCCTGGGCCGGCGCCGAGGTCGTGATGACGCTGGTTGCCAAGGACGAGGCCGGCAACGAAGGCCGCAGCGAGCCGCGCGATCTCACGCTGCCGCAACGCATTTTCGTCAAGCCTTTGGCGCGGGCGCTGATCGAGCAGCGCCGCAATCTGGCGCTCGATGGCGACGCGCGTCTGCTGGTGCTGGCCGCGCTCGACGCCCTGACCATCGCGCCCGAGCGCTTCACGCCGGAGACCGGTATCTATCTCGGTCTGCGCGCGATCTATTACAATCTCAATCTCGCCAAATCCGATGACGCCTTGCGCGAAGTGGTGGCGCGGATGTGGGACATGGCGCTGCAGATCGAGGACGGCAATGTCAGCCAGGCCGAGCAGGCCTTGCGGCAGGCGCAGGACGCGCTGCGCCAGGCGCTCGAGCGCGGCGCCTCCGACGAAGAACTTAAAAAGCTAATGGATAATCTGCGCGCCGCGATGGACAAGTTCCTGCAGGCGCTGGCCGAAGAGATGCGCAAGAATCCGCAGCAACTGGCGCGGCCGCTCGACAAGAATACCCGCATGCTCAGCCAGCAAGATCTCAAGAGCATGATGGACCGCATGGAGCAGATGGCGCGCTCCGGCAACAAGGATGCGGCGCGGCAGTTGCTCGACCAGATGCAGCAGATGCTGGAAAACCTGCAGATGGCGCGGCCCGGCGCGCAAGGCGAGGACGGCGATGACGACATGATGTCGGCGCTCGACGAACTCGGCGACATGATCCGCAAGCAGCAGCAATTGCGCGACAAGACCTTCAAGGAAGGTCAGGACCAGCGGCGCGATCGTCAGCGGGGACAGCGCGGCCAGCAGGGTCAGCAGCAACTGGGCGATCTCAAGCAGGACCAGCAGGGCCTGAAGGACCGGCTCAACAAGCTGCTGGAGCAATTGCGTCAGCGCGGCATGGGTCAGAAGGGTCCTGGCGAAAAAGGCCAAGGTGAAAAAGGCCAGGGCGAAAAGGGTCAGGGCGAAGGCGACATGGGCGAGCTCGGCAGCGCCGGCGATGCCATGGGCGAAGCGGAAGGCGCGCTTGGCGATGGCGATGCCGACGGCGCGGTCGACAGCCAGGGCAAGGCGCTCGAAGCCATGCGCAAAGGCGCGCAGGGTCTGGCGCAGCAGATGCAGCAAGGTCAGGGCCCCGGCATGGGCCCGGGTCCCGGTCAGCCGGGCCGCAACGGCCGGCAGCGCGCCGAGAACGGCACCGATCCGCTCGGCCGCCCGATGCGTGGCCGCGATTACGGCGACGATGTCACTGTCAAAGTGCCCGGCGAGATCGATGCGCAGCGTGCGCGCCGTATTCTCGAAGAGCTGCGCAAGCGCTTCGGCGAAAGCATGCGCCCGCAGCTTGAGCTCGATTACATCGAGCGGCTGCTCAAGGATTTCTGAGCTGCCTTAACGGCCGCTCCAAAAAATCCCGCTCCTGCGCCATCAGATCATAGTATATTATCGTATTACGGTTCAGCCGCAACGACGGTTTGGGCCGCTCCGGGGAGGAGACAACGATGATCAAAAACAAGCCTTGGCGTTCCTTTGTCTGCGCTCAAGCGGTGATGGCTCTCGTCGCCGGCTACGCCAGCCCGGCGCAAGCGGAGTATCCCGACAATCCGGTGCACATCATCGTGCCCGTGGCGGCCGGCGGTGGCGTCGATGTAATGGCGCGAATGCTGGCGCAAAAACTCGGCGAGCGCCTGAACCAGACATTTGTGGTCGAAAACCGGGCGGGCGCCGGTGGCGTTATCGGCAGCAGGTTCGTGAGCATGTCGGCGCCGGATGGCTATACGTTGTTGTATACGCCGAGCAGCCTTTCGCTTTCGGTCGTGGTCAACAAGGTGCCGCCCTATGACGTCACCAAGGACTTTACCCCGATCGTCAACGTGGCGATCAGCCCTTATGCCCTGGTGGTCAATCCTTCTGTGCCCGCGCATTCGCTGAAGGAATTCATTGCTTACGCCAAGGCCAATCCCGGCAAACTCAGCTACAGCTCGGCTGGCGTCGGCAGCGCGTCGCATCTGGCCGGCGAGATGCTCAAGACGATGGCGGGTTTCGATATGGTTCACGTCCCCAACAAAGGCATGAACCCGGCGCTGATCGATCTGATCGGCGGGCAGGTGCAGGTCCTGTTCGCCAGCGTGCCCGGCATGCTGGGAGAAAAATCGGACCGCCTCCGTCCCATCGCGATGGCGGAAAAAAAGCGATCGGCGCTGATGCCGGACATGCCGACCATGGACGAATCCGGGCTGCCTGGATTTGAGGTCGCGAATTGGGCCGGTTTGCTGGGACCTGCCGGGCTCGATCCAAAGATCGTGAAAAAACTGCACACGGAGATCATCGCCATTCTCGATACCGATGACATGAAGCAGCGGATCAAGACCTTGGGCTACGACGTGATCGCCAGCACGCCGGAGCAGTTCGCAACGCAGTTGCGGACCGACATCGAGCGTTGGGGTGCGGTGGCCAAGCGCGCTGGATTGCCGACCAACTGAACGGCGGCGCTCAATAGGCCCGATGTAGTGGCGCTTCACCGGCGACGACGACGCGCTCGACGTTCTGCCACGCTGTGCGGAACAGGAACGCCGCCGACTGGCGGGTGACGCCGGCGATATGAGGTGTGAGCAGCAGGCGCCTGGCGGCGTCGCCTTCAAGCGCGAACAATGGATTGTCCGGACTTGGCGGCTCGGTCGAAAAAACGTCGACGACGGCGCCGCCGAGATGACCGGTGCGCAGGCTGTCAGCCAAGGCCTTCTCGTCGACGATGCCGCCGCGCGACGCCTGGATCAGCACCGCGTCCTTCTTCATACTGGCCAGTTCGGTTGCGCCGATCAGCCCTTGCGTCGCCGGCAGCAACGGCACGTGCAGCGTGACGATATCGGCGCTGCGCAGCAGTTCGGCGAGCGGCATGGCTTCCGCACCCATGGCCGCGGCGGCCTTCAGGTCTGTCGGAGCTGGATCGTAATAGCAAACACGGCAACCCGCGTTGACGAAGGCCTGCGCCACCGCCAGGCCGATGACACCGATGCCGACCACGCCGACCAGCAGCCCATCGATGCCGGCAAGGTTGCCGGTAACCAGTCGGGTGCGGAACGCGGCGTAGTTGCCGGCCCTGAGTTCGGCATCGGCCCAGGCAAAGCGCCGCAACATGATCGATGCCGTGGACACCGTGTATTCGGCCAGAGCGCTGTTGCTGCCGCCGGGAACGTTGGCGACCGGAATGCCGGCCTTGGTCAACGCCGTCTTGTCGAGACGGTCGAGGCCGGCGCCGGTGACCTGAACGAGCTTGAGCGCGGTGCCTTCAAACAGCGAGGCCGGCAGTTTCGGCCCGACCGCCGGGATCACCAAAGCCGGCACCTTGCGCATCAGCTCGGGCACTTCGGCGTCATCTGGCGCGTGGTAACTCACCGACAGCGACGCCGGCGGCAGCGCATCGACTCGCGCGAAGTCGGCCTGCGGCCGCAGCACCAGCACGTCTATCATCAGAAGCTCGCAAATTCGTTGGTGCCGCTTGTCACGTCGGCCACGGGGAAGAAGCACAAAAGAACGAGCGGTTCGCTGCCCGTATTGGCGGTCATGTGTTTTTCGCCGGCCGGAACGAGCAGAATGTCGCCGGCAGTCACGGGATAGTCGCCGCTTTCGGCGTGCATCGTGCCCTGGCCCGACAAGACGTAGATACATTCTTCGAAGTCGCGGTGCAGATGCGGGCCGCGCTTCTTGTCGCCGGGTTGCGCCGGCGCGATCGTTGCAATCCGAAAGCTGACGCGAGAGCCGATTTCGCCGGAAACCGGCTCAAGCGAGGTGCGCCCGGGCAGGCCTAAACGTTTTGCCTCGGCTTGTTTCAGCAGGCGTGCCATCAGATCGCCTGCCGCAGATGTTTGATCTCGGCGGTGCCGCCCTGAATTGAATCGAGCTGGCGGAAGATTTCCGTCGCTTCCTTGGCGATGGCATCCGAGATGTCAGCCAGCATACGCACGCCCTTCTCGGCGGTCGCATGCTGCGGACTGCCGAACCATCCGGTCGGAGCGATCGAACGGATATCGGTGAGCACCGGCTGGTAGCTGCGGGTGCGCCGCAGCTTGTCCATCTTGTGGCCGTGCGTGTGGTCGGAAGAATTGGTGATGCGATCGAGATGCACGAGATCGGGCCGGTAGGCCAGCACGGCGAGCGCTTCGATCTCGCCGCCGTGGGTGAGGCCGTTGCAGGAATGCCCGTAGAGTTCTTCGGCGACGTAACAGGCCTGCACCGTCAGCACCGTCATGCCGTGGTCGCGATGCAGCGACTCGGCGGCAATGGCGAGCGAGGGAATGTTGCCCTCATGCCAATTGAGGATCAGCAGATATTTGGCGCCATGCCTGGCGGTCGAGACGCAGGTCTCCGTCACGACCCGCATATAGGTATCGGGCGTAAAGCTGATGGTGCCTTCGAACGGCATATGCATCGGCGTGACGCCGAACGGCGTTGCCGGCAGCACCAACCCGTCCATGCGCTCGGCGACGGCATGGCCGATGATGTTGGAGGCGAAGGTATCAGTGCCGGTCGGCAGATGAGGGCCGTGCTGCTCGACACTTCCGGCCGGCAGGATGACCAGCGGTTTGTGTTTGAGCTGCGCCGCGATTTCCGGCTGCGTCAGGTCGATGAAATAGCGGCTAGGCAACATGACGGGATTTCTCCGCGATGCGCAGGCGCGCTTCGCCGATTACATCGGCGATGCTCACCAGCTGGCCGCGCTGATCGATCGAAAGCAGCGCGGCATTTACCATGGCCACAGCGACAATGCCGTTGTGCGCGGTCAGGCCATTGGGCTTGCCGGTGCGGCAACTCTCCGCAAACAGTTCGAGTTCGGCACGGAACATGTCGCCTTCCGGAATCTTCAAGTCCTCGCGTTTGCCGTAGCCGTCCTTGCCACGCTGGATATAGAGCGACGAGGTGAGGTGCAGCTTGCTGGGAACGTCCCAGCTCGAGAAATCGATCTCGCAATGCATCAGGCCCTTGGACCCGAACACACGCACGGAGAAGATACCGGGCGACGTCCACGACGAGCCGACATAACCGACCTTGCCGTCAGTGAATTTCAGCAGCGTCATCGACTGATCGTCGACTTCCGCGCCGACCGGAGACAGCTTCGAAGCGATAGAGCTCGCCTCGGCGACTTCACCGCCGAGGTAGTGCAGGATGTCGAATTGATGGATGGCGAGTTGCGACAACGGTCCGCCTGGCGCTTTGGCTTTGTACCAGCGCCAGGTTTCGGGCGTGAGTTCGAGCGCCCGTTCGTTGGAGAAGTTCGCTTCGATGAAAGCGACCCGGCCCAGTTCGCCGGCATCGATCGCGTCGCGGATCTTGCGGATACCGGCCAGCAGCCGGGCGCTGTGGCCTACCGTGACAGTGACCCCGTAGCGGCTTTCTAGCTCTTGAATCTCGAGGCCGTCGTCCAGCGTCGCGGCAATCGGCTTTTCTGTGTAAATGTGCTTTTTGGCCTTGGCGACTTCGCGGGCGACCGGCAGATGCTGTTCGTTCGGAACGGTAAGAATGACACCCGCGATTGTCGGATCGGTGAGCATGGTTTGCATGTCGGGAGCGGCTGCGACGCCCATCTCCTTCGCAAAAGCCTGCCGTTTTTCTTCGGAGCGGCTGAAGCCCGAGACAATCTGAAACTTGTCGGATTGTTTGCTGGCGCGAGTCAGCACCTTGGCCCAGCGGCCGAGGCCGATGATGCCGAGCTTGACGGGACTTGTGCTCATGGACGTTCCTTCCAGTAGGCTCGCCTTTTCACTAGGCTTTGTTCCGTAATACGATATTACGGTCTGCAGCCCGGAGCAACCGCTATGCTTGATGCCCCGAAAATCCCCGGTATTCGCAAGGCGGCGGCTCCGCTGCGCCATCAGGTGCTCGACTACCTGAGGCAGGCGATCATCTCGGGGCGGCTGGTACCGGGGGCGCGGCTCGTCGAGCGCGAACTTATCGAGATGATGGACGTTTCTCGAACCGTCATCCGCGAGGCATTGCGTCAGCTCGAAAGCGAAGGCCTTGTCGCCACCATCGCCAACAAAGGCCCGGTGGTCCGGGAGCTCAGCGGCAGTGAGGCCCGGGATCTCTATGCCATTCGCGAGGTGCTGGTCGGCCTTGCGGCCAGGCTGTTCGTTGTCAATGCCAAGCCCGGGCAGATCGAGGCCTTGAAATCAGCGCTCGATGAAGTGACGCGTTGCTATACCTCCGGCGACCCGGCGAAGATTCTCGAGGCCAAGAATTCATTCTACGACGTCCTCGTCGCCGGCGCGGGCAGCGACTCCTTGTCGTCGATGATTTCGATTTTGCATGCGCGAATCTCGCGTTGGCGTGCGCTGGGGCTGACTCATCCGAAGCGCTCGTCGAAACGTTCGCGCGAGAGTGTTGCCTCGCTGCGTGCAATGTTCGCCGCCATCAAAGCCGGCAAGCCGTCGCAGGCCGAACAATTGGCGCGCGAAGAAACCGCGCAAGCGGCGGCGGAAGTCATGCGCTTGCTGGCAATTTAAACCCGGCTTCTACAAATCCGGTTTCTGCTTTTCGGATTGTTTCAGAGTGCGGACGACAAGATCGCGTCCAGTTGATGCGCCGGTCTATTTCGATCCGGCGCCGGCATCCTGGGCGCTGAAAAAGCGCACCATGACGTCGACAGCATCCGCCGGCGGCGACACAAGGCGGCTGCTGAATGGCAAAGTCTCATCGGGTCCGAGAACGCTGCGGCCCGGCAGCGCCGTCCACGTGTAAACTTCCTGTCCCGAAGCGTTGCGGGCGGCAAAGCGCAAGCGCGGCACTTCGGCAGCCTTGCCGGATGTGCTCACGATGACGCCTTCGACGACGAGCGTGTTGACGCCGTCGGCGTTTTCCTTGGTGATGCGGACGTTATCGAATTTCAGATTGCGCAGATTGACCGGCAGGCCTATCGCGGCGAACAGCGATGCGGTCTGCGGCAGATAGCGCACCACCTCGCTGCGGGCGCCGACCAGCGCGACATTGAAGGCAAACAGCAAGAGAATGATCGCGGTCCAGCGCGACGAACGGCGCTTGCTCTGACGGCGCGCCCTGAGCCGATCGCGGCGGGCGATAACGGTCGCGGAATCTTCGCCATCGGGTTCGGGCAACGCTGCGTGGTCGATCGGCGGCACCAGCGACGGCGCGTCGGTGATGGTCAGCGGCGCCGGCACTTGGTCGTCGAACGGCGTCAGGTCGTTGTTGTGAACCGTGGACCCGGTTTGGGACGAGGCGGCCTCCGGCAATGGCGGCAAAGGTCCGGACGGCTCGTGGCCGAAGTCGTCCGATGCGGCGGGCGCGTCGCCGGGTGGGGCCGGGTAATCTGGTTGCGACGGGGGTTGGCCGTTAGCCTGTGCTTCGGCTTCGGCGATCACGCCATCGACGAAGGCCGATACGTCGTTGCTCGACTTTTGCGCCGCGGCAAACCAGGTGGTTTTGCACCGCGCACAGCTCACTGTACGGCCGGCCGAACCGACCGAGGTCGGGTCGATCAGGTACGAGGTGGCGCAGTTCGGACAGACGATCAGCATAGCGGGTAGAGGACCAATTACGCGGCGGACCAAGACGATGACCTATGTTCTACCACCCGACCCGTTAATGGACCGGAAACCATGGGAGCGCTTTGTTAAAGGCGGAAACGGCGGGTTTTCGGGCCGTCCCGGCGCTGGCAGTGGTGTGATATTCTTGTAAAAGCACCGCTAATGACGTGCGAGGGCCCCGAAATAGCGCTACTTCGGGGTCTTGTGGGCTGGGGAATCCCCCAATTCGGCCTTTGCGGCGGGGATTAATCGGAGGCGGCGTGGTTCGGTTCGAGAACGTAGGTCTTCGTTACGGTATCGGCCCGGAGGTCCTGCGCGACCTCACGTTCCGTATCGAGCCGCATTCATTCCAGTTTTTGACCGGCCCGTCCGGCGCCGGCAAGACCTCGCTGCTGCGACTTTTGTTTCTGTCATTGAAACCAACCCGCGGCCTGATCACCCAATTCGGCCATGACGTCGCGACTCTGTCGCGCGACGCGGTGGCGACCTTGCGCCGCCGCATCGGCATCGTGTTCCAGGATTTCCGCCTGCTCGACCACATGAGCCTCTACGAAAACGTCGCGTTGCCGCTGCGCGTGATGGGCCGGCCGGAGGAAAGCTATCGCGACGAGGTGATCGAGCTGCTCAAGTGGGTCGACCTCGGCGAGCGGATGTGGGCGCTGCCGCCGGTGCTGTCGGGCGGCGAGAAGCAGCGCGCGGCGATCGCCCGTGCCGTGATCGCGCGGCCGCAATTGCTGCTGGCCGATGAGCCGACCGGCAACGTCGATCCGACTTTGGCGCAGCGTTTGCTGCGCCTGTTCATCGAACTCAACAAGTCGGGCACGTCGGTCGTCATCGCCACCCACGACATTGCCTTGATGGACCAGTACGATGCGCGCCGTCTGGTGCTGCACGACGGCCGGTTGCACATCTATGACTAATCACGACGCAGACGACATGATGCCGCCGGTGCAGCCGCCGCGCTCGCCCGGTCTGCCGCTGCCGCGTTTCGACACGCCGTTAGTGCCGCGCAATTCGATTTCCGGCCGCGCGCTGGTGGCGGTCGTCGCCATCATGACGTTCCTCGCTTCGCTGACCACCGGCGCGGTGATTTTAGTGAGTGGCGCGGCCAGCGAATGGCAGGCGGATGTCTCGCGCGAAATCACCATCCAGGTTATCCCTGCGCCTAATCGTAACGTCGACGACATCGTCACCAAGGCGACCGCGGTGGCCCGGCCGTTCCGCGGCATCAGCGAAGTGCGCGCCTATACCAAGGAAGAATCCGCCAAGCTGCTGGAGCCGTGGCTCGGCAGCGGGCTCTCGCTCGACACGCTGCCGGTGCCGCGCCTGATCGTGCTGAAGATGTCCTCCAACCCCGCGCCCGATCTGCCGCAGTTGCGCAAGTTGCTGGCCGAGCAGGCGCCGGGCGCCACGCTCGACGATCACCGCGGCTGGATCGAGCGTATGCGCGCCATGACCGCGACGGCGATCGCCGCCGGCATCGGCATTCTGATCCTGATGATCGCGGCGACCGTGCTCTCCGTCACATTCGCGACCCGAGGTGCGATGGCGACCAACAAGATCGTCATCGAGGTGCTGCATTTTGTCGGCGCCAAGAACGGCTTCATCGCCGGCCATTTCCAGCGGCATTTCCTGCTGCTCGGCCTGCAGGGCGGAGCGATCGGCGGCGGCGGGGCGGTCCTGCTGTTCGCGCTGGCCGGGTTGCTGAGCCGCTGGTTCAGCGGTACCGCGAGCGGCGATCAAACTGCCGCCATGTTCGGGTCGTTTTCCATTGGGATGACCGGCTATATCGCCGTCGTCTGCCAAGTAGTACTGATCGCGGTGGTGACCGCCTGGACTTCACGGCAGACGGTGAACCGGACCCTGGAGGCAATGGACTGATAATGCTTGCCGGATTTGCCCGCTGGATCGGTTTTTTGACCATGACGGCCAGCATGGTCGCGGCCATCCTGCTGGCGTTCGGCTTTTTGTGGTTCGCCATCAACATCCAGACCGACGACACTCAGCTTGCGGGCAAGGCCGACGGCATTGTCGTGCTGACCGGCGCCGCCTCGCGGATCCCCGACGCCATCGAACTGCTGGCGGCGGAACGCGGCAAGCGACTGTTGATCACCGGCGTGCACCGCGCCACCAGCGCGTCCGAAATCGCCCGGCTGACGCCGCTCTATTCCAAATATTTCACCTGCTGCATCGATCTCGACAAATCCGCGCTCAATACCTTCGGCAATGCGCTCGAGACCCGGCGCTGGGCACGCGAGCATAATTTCAACTCGCTGATCATCGTGACGTCGAACTGGCATATGCCGCGCGCCATGGCGGAAGTCGCGCATCAACTGCCCGATACCGCGCTGATCGCCTATCCGGTGATGTCGGAAAAGGTGAAGAGCGAACCGTGGTGGCAAAGCCTCGACACCACGCGTTTTCTGTTTGCCGAATATCTGAAGTATCTGTTCGCACTCGGCCGCATGGGCCTCGATCCCGATTCCGCCGCGTAAAGGACCGCCGTGCTGATCCTCGTCCGCTCCATCGCCTTCAATGTGTTGTTCTACGTCAACACGATATTCTGGCTGCTCGTCGGCATACCGACCTTCTTGATGCCCTATTGGGGCATCGTCGAAGTGGCGAAGGCCTGGGGGCGCGTCAATCTCGTGCTGCTGCGCTGGACAGTCGGCATCAAGGTCGAGATCCGCGGCGCCGAAAAGATTCCGAAAGGTGGACTTATCGTCGCCGCCAAGCATCAGTCGGCTTGGGAAACCTTCGTCCTGGTGACGCTGTTCGACGAACCGCTGTACATCGTCAAACGCGAACTGATGTGGATCCCGTTCTTTGGCTGGCTGATGGCCAAGGGCCGCATGGTGCCGGTCGACCGCAGTGCTGGTTCGCACGCACTCATCGATATGACCGAGCGCGCGCGCATCGAGATCGGCCGCGGCCGCCAGCTCATCATTTTCCCGGAGGGAACGCGGCGTCCGGCCGGCGCCGAGCCGCGCTACAAATACGGCGTCGCCCATCTTTATGCCGCTGAAGGCGTGCCCTGCGTGCCGATCGCCCTGAACTCGGGGCTGTTCTGGCCGCGCCGAACGATTCTGCGGCATCCGGGAACGGTGCTGGTCGAAGTGCTCGATCCGATCATGCCGGGTCTGGACAAGGAAGTATTTTTCAAACGTCTTCAGGACGCCATCGAGCCTGCGACGGCGAGGCTGATTGCTGAGTCGCAGGCGAGCATTTCGCGCTAGTCCGCATCCGCGCGGCTATTTTCGGCCTCGGACAGTTACCGCATCGCCGTCTGCTTCACCTTGTAGAGCGCGAGCGGGTTGTCCCAGAAGGCTTTGCTGGCGAGCTGGGGTCCGAGCACTTTCTCGATCAGATCGATGTCGGACGCCATGAAGGGCCGCTCGGCGCGCGTCGAGGGAATGTCGGTGCCGAATACCAGCGCATTCGGATTTTTTGCCGCGACCTGTTCCAGCGTCTTGGCGACGTCCAGCTTCACGCGGCCAAAGCCGGTGGCCTTCACCTTGCATCCGGCGGCGACAAGATCGAGCAGCACCGGGACGCCGGCTTGCGTCATGCCGAGATGGTCGATGCAGAGCTGCGGCAGCTTCGACAGTTTGGCGGCGTGCGGCCCGAGCGCGGCGGCATCCGCGTAGATTTCCGAATGCCAGCCGGCGACCGCGTGGCAGCGCGTCGCCAGCGCGACGATGTCGTCGACGCTGTCGATACGGCCGCGGAACACGTTGAAGCGCACGGCGCGCACGCCGAGCTTGCCGAGCATGACTATTTCGGCGTCCGGATAGTCGTTCGGGATTTGCGTGACGCCGGCCCAGGCGGGACCAAGCCGCGGTAGAATATCTTTCAGGTAGGTCTGGTCGTTGGCCTGGAACGAGCCTGACACCACGGCGCCGGCGACGACACCCAGAGGCTTGGTCTGCGCGAGATAGTCTTCGAGTGGAAAGTTCGGCGGCGTGTAGCCCTGGTTCGCCACGATCGGGAAGCGGTGGTCAATGATATGGCAGTGGCTGTCAAACAGCCGGCGCTGCTGGGCGTGGCTGGTTGCCGCAGTCAGCGCAACGGCGGCGCTGCCGGATAGGAAACTGCGACGGCTCAAAGACATTCGATCGCCCCCGGGGTTTTTTTGTTATCGACGAGTGCGGCCAGACTACTTCTTCGTCTCTTCCTTGTCTGCCTCATCCAGCGCCTTGAGCCGCGCGCGGGCGTTGTCCTGCGCCCATTGCGCGATGCGGTCCTTGGTCGGCAGCCCGATGGTGATCTTGTATTCGGTGCGTGCCTTGTCGAAGTCCTTTTTCTTTTCGAAGATCATGCCGTGGCTGTAATGCGCGGCCGTATAGGTCGGATCGAGTTTGGATGCGCGGTCGTAGTCCGACAACGCGCGGTCATAGTCGCCCTTCTGCTGATAGACGTCGGCGCGATAGTCGAAGCTCTCGACGTTTTTCGGTTCCATCTTGATGGCGACGGCGTAGTCGGCCAGCGAAAGATCGAGTTCGCCCTGTTTCTGATGCCAGCTGCCGCGGGCGCGATAGATCGAAGCCAAGGCCTTGTCGCGGAAGGTGCCGGCTTTGATCATGCGTGTGCAGGCGTCCTCGCCGGCTTTGAATTTTTCCTTGTCCTTGTAATTTTCGTTGCCGAGCGAGAAGCACAGCACGCGGTCGGCCTCTTGTGCATAGGACGGCGCTGGCGCGCTCAATGCCATCATCGCAATTGCGGCGAACAGAAATTGGCGCATGACGATCCCCCAGTCGATCAGTATGGCCGCGATGATAAGTCGGCCGCCCGGCAGCGTCGAGTTAAGCCGAACTAACTATTGCTGTTCGTGCGTGCCTTTGAGCCGTTCGCCGAGGATTTCCATGTCTTTGTCGCGCACGCCTAGCGTTTCGAGTTCTTTCACCGCGGCCTGCACGTAGTCGCGGCAAGGCCCGGAGCGGCCGTGGCCCTGGCGAATGTAGTGCAATTGCTCGGCAAGGGTGAGGCGGCCGGCATATTGCTGGTGGCCGCGGTCGACCATATAGACCAGTGCCTGAACGTTGTGCTGCGGGTCGTCGTCGAGCCAGACGCGGCGCCACGCCTCGCGGTAGACCATGGTGACCTGCTCGCGGGCGCGGAGGTAGTCGATGGTCTCGGCCCGTTTGGATTTTGCGACGCGGTAAGCGATGCCCCGGCAATTGCCGCCGCGGTCGAGGCCGAGCACCAGACCCGGCTTTTCCGGCGTGCCGCGGTGCACATAGGACAGCACGCACAAAGCGCGGTGGGCGCCGACCAGACGGGCGTTGCGCCGCTCCAGAAAGTCGAATCCGGGCCGCCACATCAGCGATCCGTATCCGAAGACCCAGAAGTCCTCGCTGGATTGTTCCGGTTTGGTGGTCATCGTGCCCGAGAAACTGACCGCATGTTTGGCTCGCCTATCAGGCCGATTGCCGCTAAGCAACCGGTCCGCCTTTGGGACGTTGAGTCGGGCGGCTCACAAAGGCCGTAATATCCAGGTTTCAAGCGGACAATGGATCAACTCACTGCCGAGAAGCGCGGTATCGGGCGCTACATATTTTTGCTGCTGCTGGTCGCCGCGCTGTTCGGCGGCTGGAGCTGGTTCTGGTTCTATGCCTCGGCCAAGGTCGAAGCGACCATCGACGGCTGGCGCGCGCGCGAAGCGCAGTCCGGCCGCCTTTATGCCTGCGGCACCCAGACCATCGGCGGCTATCCGTTCCGGTTTGAATTGAATTGCGATGAAGCTTCGGCACTGTTCAAGAGCAGCACGCCGCCGCTCGAGATTAAAAGCCGTGGCGTGCTGGTGGCGGCGCAGGTCTATGAACCGACGCTGCTGATCAGTGAATTCCATGGGCCGCTGACGATCGCCAACCTCGGCCAGGCGCCGGACATCGTCGTCAACTGGAAGCTGGCGCAATCCAGCCTGCGTGGCACACCGGCCGAGCCCGAGCGCATGTCGCTGGTGATCGATCTGCCGGCGGTCGACAGCATGGCCGGCGGCACGCAGAAGACCTTGTGGCGCGCACGGCGCTTCGAACTCCACGGCCGCATCGCCGAAGGTTCGGTGCGCGATCATCCGGTGGTGGAAACGGTGCTGCGGCTGAGCGGCGCGACGGCGGAAGCGCTGCATCCCGGTGCGGCTGTGCCGGTCGATGCCGACATCACGGCGGTGCTGCGCGGTCTGAACGATTTCTCGCCGAAATCCTGGGAAGCGCGCTTTCGCGAGATCCAGGCGTCCGGCGGCGGCATCGAAGTGACGCAGGCGCGCGTGCAGCATGGCGACAGCGTCGCGGTCGGCAGCGGCACCGTGTCGGTCAATGCCAATGGCCGCCTCGATGGCCAGTTGCAGATGACGATCGCCGGCCTCGAGCCTTTCCTCAATGCCATCGGCGCGCAACAGATGGTGCAGCAGTCGCCGGGCATGGACCGGATCGCCGGTGCGCTCGACCGAATCTCGCCGGGCCTGGGCGGTGTCGCGCGCCAGCAGGCTGCCGCCAATATCGGTCTCGGCATCAATCTGCTCGGACAGCAAACCACGCTCGAAGGCAAGCGCGCGGTGACGCTGCCTTTGAAGTTTACCGATGGCGCGATTTATCTCGGGCCGATCCCGGTCGGCAAAATGCCGGCGATGTTCTAGACGGCTAAGCGATCAGCGCCGGTCAAGCACGGTCTTGAATTCGGTGGGGCGCCCCGCACAATCGGTCGCCTCCTGCCACAGCACCAAAGCGGCCTTGCCATCCTTGACGCGCCAGACCGCGTGCACACGGCACACGCCGTCTTTGGCGGGCTCCCAATACGATGAAATGAGGTCGAGCTTGTCGCCGATATTGACGCGGTCGGCGAACAGCATATCGGTCGTCGTCTCGCTGCCGTCCGCCGCGAAGATCGGGAACGTCAGGCGCTGCGGGTCGTCGCCGTCTTTGTCGCGCGTCAGATAAAGCCGCGCCTGCTCCTTCTGCAGCAATTCGGCACGGGCGTTGCGCGCCACCGTTTCAGCCGCCGTCGGATTCCGGATGCCCGGGCAGCCGAGCACGATGAGGCGGCCGAGATCGAAGCGCTCGTTGGTGAAATACATCGGAGCGCCGTCGTCGCACTTGTGCACGGCGGCAAGCGGCTTCGGCATCTTCTCGCGTGTGATGTGCGTTACTTCGGTCATGCGGACACGAACCATGCCGGGACGCGCCGGGCACCATTTCTCGTAAGCCGTTTGCGTTGCGTCGAGGACGTCATCGACATCGCGCACCGCTTCGTTGCGCGCCTTGGGCTGCTCACAGCGCGCGATGTTCTCGCGGAGTTCGTTGATGATGCCGAGGCTGCGCGAATAGGCCGGGCATTTCTCCGCGGCCGATGCGTTCTGGACGCCGGAGATCAGCCGGAGCGAGTCGTCCATTTTCTGCCGTGCGGCGCGCATTTCGGCCTTGCAGGCCGCGCTGTTGGGGTCGACAGCAAAGGCCGCGGGCGCCGCGAAACTGAATAATGCGAAAGTGGCGGCGGCGATCAGCAACAATCTGCGCATGACGCCCCCCGGCGCTGGTTTTAGTCTTTTTCCGACGCGTAAGGCTTCGGCAGCGGTTCGTGCGGCAAATCCGGATGCGGGCGGCCGAAATCCGGCGAGGCGGAATCCTGGCCGATCTGCACGATGCCTTTGCGGATGGCGCGGGTACGCGTGAAGTGCTCGAACAGAGCGTCGCCGTCGCCCTTGCGGATCGCCTTCGTCAGCGAAGAGATGTCCTCGTTGAAGCGCCCGAGCATTTCCAGCACCGCATCCTTGTTGGCAAGGAAGACGTCGCGCCACATCGTCGGATCGGATGCGGCGATGCGTGTGAAATCGCGGAAACCGCCGGCGGAAAATTTCAGCACCTCGGAGCGCGTCACGGCTTCCAATTCATCTGCCGTGCCGACGATGGTGTAGGCGATGAGATGCGGCAGATGGCTGGTGACGGCGAGCACCAGGTCGTGGTGATCCGGCGCCATAGTTTCGACGTTGGCGCCAATGAGACGCCAGAATTCGGCGAGCTTCTCGACCGCTTTCTGATCTGTGCCTTCCGGCGGTGTGAGAATGCACCAGCGGTTGACGAACAGCTCGGCAAAGCCTGCGTCGGGACCGGAATATTCGGTGCCGGCGACCGGGTGTGCCGGGACAAAATGAACGTTCTTCGGTAGATGCGGCGCCATGTCGCGCACCACCGAGCCCTTCACCGAGCCGACGTCGGAGACGATGGCGCCGGGCTTGAGGTACGGCGCGATTTCTTCCGCCACCGGTCCGCAGGCGCCGACCGGAATGCTGACGATGACGAGATCGGCGCCTTCGACCGCGGCGGCATTGGTCTCAACCACCTGATCGGCGATGCCCAGTTCGGCGACGCGCTTGCGCGTGGCCGGCGAGCGCGCGGTGGCGACGATCGAGGCTGCCGCGCCCTGTGCCTTGGCCGCGCGCGCGATCGACGAGCCGATCAGCCCGACGCCGATCAGCGCAACGCGATTGAAGAGGGCGGCAGGCTTGGTCACGCCTTTTTCCCTAAAAACTCGGCCAGCGCGTTGACGACGAGCTTGTTCGCCTCTTCGCTGCCGACCGTCATGCGCAGACAATTCGGCAAGTGATAGGCGCTGACCTGACGCAGCACGAGGCCGCGCTTCATCAGGAAAGCGTTGGCGTCGGCCGCCGTCTTGGCATCGGCAAAATGCATCAACACGAAGTTCGCCACGCTCGGCGTCACCTTGATGCCGAGTTTGGCGATTTCTTCGGTGAGCCACGCCAGCCACTTTGTATTGTGTTCGCGCGAACGCTCTACATGGGCGCTGTCGCGGATGGCGGCGATGCCGGCCGCGATCGCCGGCGCGTTGACGTTGAACGGGCCGCGGATGCGGTTGATCGCGTCGATCACGTGCGCAGGGCCGACCATCCAGCCAAGCCGCAGCGCGGCAAGACCGTAGATCTTCGAGAAGGTGCGCGTCATCACGACGTTCTCGGACGTCGCGACCAGCTCGATGCCGGACTCATAATCGTTGCGGCTGACATATTCGGCGTAAGCGGCGTCGAGCACGAGCAGTACGTTGGCCGGCAGGCCGCGGTGCAGGCGTTTGACCTCGTCGAACGGAATATAGGTGCCGGTCGGGTTGTTAGGGTTCGCCAGGAACACGACCTTGGTCTTCGGCGTCACCAGCTTGAGAATGGCGTCGACATCGGCGGTGAATTCCGTTTCCGCCGCGACGACGGGCTTGGCGCCGGTGCCCAATGTTGCAATCGGGTACACGAGGAAGCCGTGCGCGGTGTGGATCGCCTCGTCGCCGTCGGTGAGATACGCGCGCGCAATCAGATTGAGCAGGTCGTCGGAGCCGGCGCCGCAGACGATGCGCGCAGGGTCGAGGCCGAACACGCCGCCGATCGCTTCGCGCAGCGCCAGCGACGAGCCTTCCGGATAATCCTCGAGATGCGCGCCGGCCTGCTTGTAGGCGGCGATAGCGTTCTCGCCCGGCCCCAACGGCGTCTCGTTGGAGGACAGCTTGAAAACTTTGTCGACGCCGGGGGCGGTGCTCTTGCCCGGAATGTAGGGGGCGATGTCGAGCACGCCGGGGCGCGGTTGCGGTCGGTTCGTCATAGTCAGCTTTCCGTATCAGGCTTTATTTGCGGCAACCGTATAGCGGGTTGCGTGGCTGCCGACGAGGGCCGACGAACTCACGGTGGCGCCGGCTTTAACCATGGCGGCGCTGATCGTATCCAGCTTGACCCCGTGCGGCAGGGTCACCAGCAGCGCGGCGCCGTCGAAGGCGCGGTCCGGCACGGCAATGAAATCGGCCAGCAGCGACAGTGCCTGTGCCGAACCCGCGGTCCAGCCGGAGACGCGGATGCTCCAGACCTCGGCCTCGGTCGCCATGGCGTCGGCGGCTACGCGCGAGATCACGAAGACCGGCAGCGCTGCAGGATGATCGGCGCGCTCGACGAAGGGCAGGCGGGCGATGATCTTGGGCGCGGCGTCGAATTCGAGCGCGCTCCACCATGCGCCGGCGGCGGCAACGGCGCTCGCCGGCACCAGGCCGAGATCGCCCTTCGAGGTCGATACGGCTTCGACGACGCCGGCCGCACCCATGTGGGGAATGAACGGCACCGTGAAGCCGAAATGAAAGCGCGCGGAGTCGCGCATTAGCGCATCGCCGGCCGACAAATCGGCATGCACCGAAAATGGCTTCTGCACATAAGTGAAGGTCGAGATGATGACGCGCCAGATGCTCTCGACGGTATCGAGCGGCAGGATGCCTTTATGACGCTGCACCAGGCGGCGCATCATGTCGGCTTCGCGCATCGGACGAAATGCGGAACCGGTTTCCTGACTTTTCTTCACCGCAATCAGACGGTCGATGATGGTGCCGCGCTCCATCAGGAGGCGGTGCATCTGCTCGTCGATCCGGTCGATTTCCTGGCGCAGATCGCCAAGTGCGGGAACCGAGGGTTTTTCGGGCGCCTTTGTCATGGCGGCATTGATAAGTGGGGCCGGGCTGTAAATCAAAGAAAACGTCGCCTTTGCCGGTACCGGCGGGTTGCTTGACGGAAAGTGCGGCCGGGACTAAGATTTCATTCCGTGGTCATTTGAGCCGGCCGGCTTGCAGCCACGTTAAACAACTCGCTAAACAGGCCGGGGACACGTGGATCCCGGCCGAACCTTTGTTCAGGCCGGGTTTTTTTATGGCCTGTTGTCCGGTGTTGGTCTGGGAGACCTCCTGATGGGAGGCCAGTATCAAGATGAATGTGCAGCCGCTCATGAGTGACGCGCCGCGGGGAGAAGGCACGCAGGAGGCGGATCACCCGACCTCGCAGGTCGTGGTGTTCGGCGTCGACCGGCCGCTGCATCTCGATTGCGGTGTCGATCTCTCGCCCTTCCAGATTGCCTATCAGACCTACGGCACGCTCAACGCCGACCGGTCGAATGCGGTCCTGGTGTGCCACGCGCTCACCGGCGATCAGCACGTGCACAACGTGCATCCGGTCACCAAGAAATCCGGCTGGTGGGAGACCTTGCTCGGGCCCGGCAAGCCGATCGATACCGATCGTTATTTCGTCATCTGCTCGAACGTCGTCGGCGGCTGTATGGGAACGACCGGGCCGGCGTCGGCCAATCCCGCCACCGGCAAGCCCTGGGGTCTGGATTTTCCGGTCATCACCGTACGCGACATGGTGCGCGCGCAGGCCATGCTGATCGATCAGCTCGGTATAGACACGTTGTTTGCCGTGGTCGGCGGCTCGATGGGCGGCATGCAGGTGCTACAATGGGCGGCGAGCTATCCGCAGCGGGTCTTCGCAGTGCTGCCGATCGCCTGCGCCACGCGCCACTCCGCGCAGAACATTGCGTTTCACGAAGTCGGCCGTCAGGCCATCATGGCCGATCCGGACTGGCGCGGCGGACGTTACTTTCTGGAAGGCTCAAATCCGCGCCGCGGCCTCGCGGTTGCGCGCATGGGCGCGCATATCACCTATCTGTCGGACGCCGCCTTGCACCGGAAGTTCGGCCGCAAGTTCCAGGACCGTGAAAATCCGTCGTTTTCATTCGACGCGGATTTCGAGGTGGAATCCTATCTGCGCCACCAGGGCTCGTCTTTCGTCGACCGCTTTGACGCCAATTCGTATCTCTATCTGACGCGGGCCATGGATTACTTCGATATGGCGGCGGATGCCGGTGGCGTGCTGGCCAATGCTTTCAAGGGCACGCAGACCCGGTTCTGTGTGATTTCGTTCACCAGCGACTGGCTGTTCCCAACCTCGGAATCCCGCGCCATCGTGCATGCGCTCAACGCCTCGAGCGCGCGGGTGTCGTTTGCCGAAATCGTCACCGACAAGGGCCACGACGCCTTCCTGCTCGAGGAGCCGGAAATGTTCGGCATCGTTCGCGGCTTCCTGGACGGCGCCGGCAAAGCGCGCGGGCTGAAGGCGCAGGCGCCATGAGCAATCTCACCGCCGCCAATATCGACCGCAATGCCAGCGGCAACCGCGTCGACCTGGTGCTGGTCGCCGACATGGTCGAGCGCGGCGTCAAGGTTCTGGACGTCGGCTGTGGCGACGGCGAGCTGCTGAGCCTGCTGGACGAAACCCGGGGCGTTGATGGCCGCGGCATCGAGCTGTCGCGCGAGGGCGTCAACCAGTGCGTGGCCAAGGGCCTGGCCGTGATCCAGGGCGACGCCGACACCGATCTGGCCGATTACCCCGACGATGCCTTCGATTATGTGATCCTGTCGCAGACGCTGCAGGCGACCCGCCAGCCCCGGATCGTGCTGGAACACATGCTGCGGATCGGCCGCCACGCCATCGTGTCGTTTCCCAATTTCGGGCATTGGCGGGTGCGGATGCAGCTGTTGTTTGCCGGCCACATGCCGCAGACCGATATACTTCCCTACAGCTGGTACGACACCCCGAACATCCACCACTGCACCATCAAGGACTTCCGGATGCTGTGCTCGGAAATTGGGGTGAAAATGGAGCGGGCGGTGGCACTTAATGCCTCCGGATCGCCGATGCGGCTGAACGCGCCCTGGTGGTTCTGGAACCTGTTCGGTGAGCAGGCCGTGTTTTTGCTCAGCCGCAAGGCCTGATCGAAGGCCTGATTTCGAGCTGGCGAAGCACTTTCACCGCCGCCAGCTGGCGTCGGCTGTCAACCGTGCGCTTTAACTCCCCCACAACCTATCCACTTCTTGGTGCCTAAGTATTCATTGTGGCGATAACTATATTCGTAACGTGCCAGCGCATACCTAAAGTAAAGTATCGAATTATTTTCTTCGTCAAAGGTATTAATCCGGAATACCGGCCATGCGTAGCCTAATATGACCTCGACATGACCACGATTTAGCCTCACTTGAACGGCGAATAGGCCACGCATCTGGCCCTGATTCCAATCGGGGGCGGATGCATTGCTTTGATGATCAGGGGACTAAACTCGATGAAACTTGCTAACAAGAGACGGGCGACTGTTCTGTTGTGTTCCGTAGCGTTCGCTTTGCTGACCGTTCCCGCCGTTGCGCGGCCGGCTCACAAGGCCAAGCACTATCGGCATCACGCGGTGCAGGCTGTGGCAGTGCCGCAGAACGCTGTTCGCGGCGGCCTGGGCGACAGCCCCACTGCGGCTGTCGCAATGCAGCCGGTTGCCGGCGAAGCCACCCAAGGCTCGAGACGGACCCGCCGTGGCCACACGGGGGATGCCTTTGGCGGCTTCACTTCCAACTCGCTGGTGTCGGAGGCCCGCCGCTATATGGGCACCAACCCGACCGGGCGCGGCAACGCCTGGTGCGGCGCCTTCATGGATCTGGTCTTGAAGAAGACCGGCCACGCTGGCGGCGGCAATCTCGCGCGCGGTTATGCCCGTTATGGCACCCGCGTATCGGGACCGCAGGTCGGCGCCATCGCCGTGATGAACCATCACGTCGGCGTCGTTTCCGGTATCGATCCGAACGGCAACCCGATCATCGTGTCGGGTAATCACAATCGCACGGTCGCCGAGTCGGTTTATCCGCGCGGCCGCATCATGGCTTACGTCATGCCGGGCGGCTGATCGCTCGTTCAGCGATTAACTAAAAACCGCGTCTCGGTTTTAAAAATGGGGCGCGGTTTTTTTGCGCGCGCGTTTACCCTGCGTCCTAACCACTTCATCCTTAATTCAATCGGATAAAATCACCGAAAATTGTCGTGCTAATTCCCAAGGGTCGCGCTGCGAACATGCGCGCAAGGGGAAGAAGCAGATGCGTTTCAAATCGAAGATCGTGCTTGCTGCCGGATGTGTTTGCCTTCTTGCATTGAGCATGCCTGCGTTTGGAGCGCCGAAGCAGAAAGGCGCTGAACATCAGCAGCGCGGCAAAGCCGCGGGCAAGCAGCAAAAAAGCAAGATCACTCAGCGTGTGATCAAGGTTCATGGCAAGGCGCGTCACGTGCGCGAGGAACGCGCCGCCCGTCTCGTCAGCATGCCGATCTCCGAGACGCCGAAGCGGCCGATGCTCGGCTGGCCGGCGCTGGTCAGCGAAGCCCGCAAATACATGGGTACCAATCCGACCTCACGCAGTCGGCTGTGGTGCGCGACCTTCATGAACATGGTGCTCGCCAAGGTCGGCTATTCCGGCACCAATTCGGACGCCGCGAAGTCATTCGCGCAATACGGTAGCCGTATTTCCGAGCCGCGGATCGGCGCCATCGCCGTGCTGACGCGCGGGCGCACCGGCGGCCATGTCGGCGTCGTGTCGGGCGTCGACAGTCAGGGCAACCCGATCATCATTTCCGGCAATCACGGCAAGCGTGTCGGCGAGGCCATTTATCCACGCTCGCGCGTGATTGCTTACGTGATGCCAAGCGGCGAGCGCGGCGAACCGACGACCCAGCTTGCGGCGCGCAGCCAGCCCACCGAGCGCCGCGCGCCTTCCGATGGCGGCATCGAATCCCCGATTACCGAATTGCTGGCCGCCATCGAGGCGGAACAGAACCGTTCGGAGCGTCCGGTTCGCGTGTCTGCGCAGGCTCTGTCGGCCCAGGCGCGCGCGCCCGAGCCGCGCGCGTCGCAATCGCGCCCGACGATGCGTGCCGGTACGCTGCCGCTCGACCCGGCGCTCGCCGAGTTGCTCGGCATCTCGGAAAAAACCCGTGCCCGCGCGCAAGCTTCGGCTCCGCAGGCCCAAATGACACGAGTCCAGGCTCCGCAGGTTGCACGGCCGGCTATGCCTGTCGCCGCGCCGCCGCGTGAGCGCCAGATACAGCAAGTGGCTCCGGCCGGACGTGTTGCGACCGCGATCCCCGGTGTTTACGGCCTGCGCTAGTCGCTGGTGACGGCGTCGCCGGTGGCGATGTCGCCGCCCGCAACGACTTCGGCATAGACGCCACAATCGGCGTGATGGAAATTCTGCTGTAGCGTTTTCGGAATTGTCAGATCGCGAATGCCGGTTGCCGGATCGACGTTCGTCGCCGCGCAGCGCACGATGCGCTTGATGACCTTGAGCCGCGCCCCATTGATCGTGAGCGTCCGGCCCATCAGGTCGAATTCATGCCACGCCGGCCAGCCTTCGACATAGAGATTGCCGCGAAAGCGCAGCGGGTCCACCGCGGCGCCTGTCGCGGTTTCGACTGCCGCCACCGATGCCAGATTGATGATCGACACCACTTTCTTGGCGACGTCCGAGAAGCTGTGGTTCGTGCCGTGCAGCACCTTCGGCGGCCCGCGCAGTTCGTCCGGCATGAAGCTGATGAAGAACGCCTCGATCGCCAACCGGCCTTCGGAGGTGCGCAGGTCGCCGCGCGCTACCTCGCGGCCTTCATGACCGATGGTCAGGGTATGGCTGGCCTCGTCGTATTCGGTGCGGAGCGTGGCCAGCCGCTCGTTGCGCATCAGCATCAGGAAGCGCTGCTTGGGGAAGTATTTCGGCTCCGCCGGATCGAAACCGATGGGACCGTTCTCGATGGCGTAAAGCCGGTCGGCCGGCAGGGTGGCCCCAGGCGACAGGGTGGTCCGCTCCAACTTCTGGGATGTCAGGCCCTTCACGGGATAGCGATAAATAGCCTCGATCCGAGCGTTCATTCAGGTGACCTATATCAAAGCGGCGGGGCCTTCAAACTGCAAAAACCATTCCCACATATTGGGGCGATGGGTCGCCTTCGGGGGCCCGAATTGGCGAGCATGATCCCGAAAAGTGGGAACCGGTTTTCG